>JAVXVG010000039.1:0-27283 GCA_032229975.1 Acidobacteriota bacterium
CGTGATCTCCGTCGGGTAGTGCGTCGTGACCTCCGCGCCGATGCGATCTTTCAAGGGCGTGATGATCTTGCCGCGCGCCGTGTAGTCTTCGGGGTTGGCGGAGAAGACGAGCAGCACGTCGAGGGGCAGGCGCACGGGGTAGCCCTTAATCTGCACGTCGCCCTCCTGCATGATGTTGAAGAGTCCGACCTGAATCTTGCCCGCGAGATCGGGCAACTCGTTGATCGCGAAGATGCCGCGATTGGCACGCGGGAGAAGTCCGTAGTGGATCGTCAACTCGTCGCTCAAGAGGTGGCCCCCTTTCGCGGCCTTGATCGGATCAACGTCGCCGATGATGTCTGCGACGGTCACGTCGGGCGTGGCGAGCTTTTCGACGAAGCGAGCGTCGCGACCGATCCACGCAATCGGCGTCTCGTCGCCCATCTCGCCTATCAACTGACGCGCGTATGCGCTGATCGGTTTGAGCGGATCATCGTTCACTTCAGAGCCTTCGACGGCGGGGATCGCTTCATCGAGCAGGCTCGTCAGTTGACGTATGATGCGGCTCTTCGCCTGACCGCGCAGGCCCAGCAGGATCAAATTGTGGCGCGCGAGGATCGCGTTCGTGATCTGCGGCACGACCGTCTCGTCGTAGCCGACGATGCCCGGAAAAATGCGTACGCCGCCGCGCAGCTTCTCGATCAGGTTTGCGCGCAGCTCGTCCTTCACCGAGCGCACGCGATAGCCCAGATGTTTCAACTCGCCCAGAGTCTTCGCCTTCTTCATCGTTTGTCCCGTTCCTTGTTCTCGGTTTCGATCTACTTGCCGTGGTTAGTTTGACACAGACGCACGCGCGTCGCTCGCCGTGTAACGACCGTCGTGCGCGCGACTGACGAGTCCATCCTCTTCCAACTTCTCCAAGTGGGCCATGACCGCGCGCTCAGCCAATGCATGGAGCTTCACCGATACGTCCGTGTAAACGCGCTCGACGATCTCGCGCGGCGTTGATGCGCCTTCGCGCACGGCGCGCAGGATGTTCGCTTCACGTTCGAGCCTGTGCGCGATGTACTCTTCGATCTTCGCGCGCGGATTGCCCATGGGGGCCCCGTGACCGCCGAAGAGCACGCGCACGTTCGGCAAGAGCTGACGATAGCGTTCAAGGCTCGCGAGGTAGTCGCGCACGCTCCCCTCCGGCGGCTCGATGAGGACTGAGCCCAAGCCCAGAATGTTGTCGCCGACGACGAGCGTCTGCGTGCGTTCTTCATAGAAACTTAAATGCCCGCGCGTGTGTCCCGGCGTGTGCATCGCGCGCAGCGCGAGCGAGGGTTCGCCGCGCAACTCGATCACGTCGCCGTCTTCGATGAAGCGATCAACGCGAACCGTGTCGCTCAAAGTAGCAGCCGTCAGGCGATGCGCGGCGACTGTGATATGACCGCCGAGATGTTGTCGTAACTGCTCGACGCCCGCCACGTGATCTGGATGATGATGCGTTAAGACGATCTCTCGAAGCTGACGGCCCTCTTTAATAAAATCATCGACGCACGCGGCGAGCGCGGCTTGCTCGTCCTCGTAGGGCGAGCCGGGATCGACGACGATGAACTCGTCGTGCCCAATTATGTACGCGTTCGTATGCGTCGCGGGCGGCTTCGTCGGCGTGCGCAGGGGGAAGCAGACGAAGTTCGGCGTGAACTCGATGCGTCGCACCTGCTCTCTGTGCGCCTGCGGGATGGAGAGAAAGCGCGAGGCGAGTTCTTCCGTGTCGTCGCTCATGCCATCGGCGAGAGTTTTGATCGCGTGTAGGACGGGCGGCGCGACCAGAATTTCCGAGTCTTGCCAACGCGCGAGAGCTTCACGTGCGGTCGTCCACTGGCCCTCGTCGAACTCGATGGTTCGCACGCGCGGCTCCTGCTTGCGCGGGCATCGGACGATGAAGAAGAGCGTATCGAAGCGGCGCGGGCTGAAGGGCGGCGTGACCCAGCGACCGGCGAAAGTGAAATCTCGCGCGTCAAGCCGCAGGTCGTAGTGCGCGAGCATTTGAGCGAAGCTCATGCGACCCGATGAGAGATCGTCGAGCAGCGAGTCGAGCTGGCCCTTCGTGAGTGAGTCTGCGCCGCGCGCGACGAGCACGCCCGCCTCCTCGAACAACTCGCGCGCTGCGCAAGAGATCATCGCGCGCAGTTCCGCGTCGTCGCAAGATTCGATAGTTGTTTCGGCGTCCGTCCCGTCGCGCTGGCCGCCGGGGAAGGCGTGGAAGCCGCCGAGGAAAGTCATCGAAGCGGAGCGACGCGCCCAGAAGACTTGCGGATCGGCGTCGCGTGCGCCCTCGCGCAAGAGGACGGCCACCGCCGCATCTTTCGGCACGGCGTCCGGCGCGCGCTGCGTAGGTGCGCCGTCGTCGGGGCGCGCGGCTTTCGTCTCGTTGACAGCCATCCGTTAAAGAGTGCGCGCGCTCGGCGCGTCGTGTTTCGTGCTGACAGTTTCGGGAGTGAGTTGAGTATAACATTAGATCGCGCTGGTTCGCTTTCACGAGGTGAGCTGAGATGATTCAGAGACGCCTAAGATAAAGAAGGCGCGACAACCTCGTCTGGTCGCCGCGCCTTGCCATTGCGTGTAGCGTCTCGCGTCTTTACGCTCGTGGTGTCACGGTAAGGAAAACGACTGTCCCGCGATGATTGACGAGCATGAGCACGGGGCGCGAGCCCGCGTGTTGCAGCGCGGTAGCCACGTCCGTTGCGCTGCGCACGGGCTGCCGGTTGACCTGCTCGATCACGTCGCCCTGCGAGATGCCTGCGTCAGCCGCAGGGCCCGCCGGATCAACTTCACCGACGACGACGCCCTGCTCGCCGGGTTTGAGTTGCAACTGACGCGCGATGTCCGGTGTGACGGGCTCGACCGTGATGCCGAGTTTGCCCGATCCCGCGTTGCCGCCATTGTCGCTTGCATCGGCGCGCTCGCCCTCGGCCTTCGGCGGATGATATTCGCCGAGGCGAGCGTGAAGTTGCTGCGCTCGTCCATCGCGCAGCACGTCGAGCGTCACGTCCGTGCCCGGCTGAGTGGAAGCGATGTGGTTGCGAAGCTCGTTCGAGTCGCTGATGGCAGCGCCGTTGAGGGCCGTGATCACGTCGCCCTGTTTGAGACCGGCGGATTCAGCCGCGCTGCCTTGTTGCACGGAGCTGACGATGACGCCGCGAATCTCTTTCAGATCAAGTGAGCGCGCGATGTCGGAGGTGACGGGCTGCACGATGACTCCGAGCTGGCCCCGCCGCACCTTGCCCGACTTCAGGAGTTGATCCATCACGCCCTTCGCCATGTTTGAAGGAATGGCGAAGCCGATGCCGATTGATCCGCCGGAAGGCGAGAGTATCTGCGAATTGATGCCGACGAGTTCGCCTGCCGTGTTGACGAGCGCGCCGCCGGAGTTGCCACGATTGATGGCCGCATCGGTCTGGATGAAGTCTGAGAAGCTGCCATCGCCGACGCCCGTCGTGCGTCCCTTCGCCGAGACGATGCCGGAGGTGACGGACTGACCGATGCCGAGCGGGTTGCCGACGGCGAGCACCACGTCGCCGACTCTGACCACGTCGGAGTTGCCGAGCGGGAGCACGGGCAGGCCCGTCGCGTCGATCTTCAAGACGGCGAGATCGGAAGGTTGATCGGAGCCGACCACTTTCGCATCGAGCACGCGGCGGTCGTTGAGTTCGACCTTGATCTGCTGCGCGCCGTCAACGACGTGATAGTTCGTCAGGATATAGCCGTCCGCCGAGACGACGACGCCGGAGCCCAGGCCCTCTTCGCGTTGCGGGGCCTGCTGCTGCTCGCGCGGTATGCGGTCGCCGAAAAATTGACGGAAGAAAGGATCGTCCGCGAAGGGCTGCTGCTGCGGCGCGCGCACGCGAATCTCCGAGCGCACTGTGACGACCGCAGGCGCGACGCGGGCCACCAGATCGGCGTAAGAGGTCGTCGCGCCGGGCATGGCGGCGATGCCTGAGACGGCCGGAGCAGGGGCGGCGGGCAACGAGGCGATCTGCTGACTTGCGCCCGCGCGGCTGCACGCCACGACCGAGGCGGCGAGCACGAAGCCGAGTGCGACGCGTCGCGACCACGCGCGACGCACTGAGTCAAAAAAGTTTCTGTTCGACATCAAATTTCACCTCTGTCTTTGAAAATTATTGCAGGCGTCTTGTCGTCAAATCCTGACGCAAAACTTTCGCAAAAATGTGGACGACGGGCGGGAGGTGAAGGCTTCGTCTTGAAGGCGAAAAGGCGCGCTAAAGGGGTGACTTGTTCGAGTCGCCGCCCGCGCGCCCGGCGGACACCGCCGCGCACCGGCGATCTAACTTTCTGCGTCCGGTTAGATGCGCCGGAGGCGCGCGCAGTTCGTTCGAGGCGGCTGCGCGTCGCGGCGAGAAATTTCTGCGGCGACTCAGGCTTCCGCGCCTTCGGAGGCGGGCGGCGCGGGAGTCGGCTGATCGTCGTCCTCTTCGTCTTTCGTTAACATGGCGGACTTGCGTGCGACGGATGCGTGTGTCGGCGTCGCGCGTGCTGTGCGTTGCACGTCCGAGTGGTTGACGACGACTTCGGTGATCAGTTTCGTGTTGGGGATGATGATGAGGCGGCCATCCGACGCGCGCACGAGCGTGTCGCGGATGCGTATGGACTCGATGGTTCCGGTGAACTCGCCCATCTCGATCAGATCGCCGATGCGAAACGGACGGTAAGCCAGAAGCATCACGCCCGCGACGAAGTTTGAGAGCACGTCCTTGAGTGCGAAGCCGAGCGCGAAGCCGGTCAAGCCGAGACCGGCCACGAGCGCGCGCACGTCCAACCCGGCAGTGCCGAGCGCAGTGATCGCGCCGAAGACGATGACACTGTAATAGTAGAGCCGCGAGAGCAGCAGCACGACGCTCGTATCGGCCCTGACGCGCGGCGCGGTGTAAGCGATCAAGCGACGACCGACTGCCGCGATGAGCCAGAAGGCGAGGAGCGTCGCCGCGCCCGCGAAGATGTAAGGCGTGTGTGCCTCGACGCCTCGGCGCAGCACCTCGAACGAGAACGGTGTCGGCGTCGCTTGTTGGAGAAACATAAACGTAAACTATGGACGCGGAACGATGAACGATGAAGTAAGAGCAACTGCACTCACTTCCGCGTTCATCGTTCCGCGTTCATACTTTTTATTCTTCCTGCCAGCGAAAGCGTTCGCCGTCGCCACCCTGCCACGGGACGCCTCTCATGTGATAGCCGCCCTCTTCCCAGAAGCCCGCGTGATCTTCCGCGAGGAACGTCAAGCCTTTGATCCACTTGGCGGACTTCCATGCGTAGAGTTGCGGGACGACGAGGCGGACGGGGCCACCATGCTCTGCGGGGATCGGTTGAGCGTCGTGCGACCAAGCGACGAGCGAGTCTTCGGCGAGGAAGTATTCAATCGGCAAGTTCGTCGTCCATCCGAAGTCGTAGGCGGAGGCGACGACAAACTTCGCTTCCGGTTTGATACCGACGAGGCGCGCCAGCTCGCGCGTCGCCACACCCGACCAGACGTTGTCGAGGCGCGACCAGCGCGTGACGCAGTGGAAGTCCGCGTAAACTTTCACCGCAGGGAGTTGCATGAACTCGTCGAGCGACCACGCGAGCGGATTCTCGACGAGACCATTGATCTCGAACTTCCAGTTCGCGAGATCGATCTCCGGCGTCCCGTGCGCGTCGAGCACGGGCCACTTGCGCGTGCGCGTCTGACCGGGCGGCACACGATTGCCGCGTCGCGTGTCGGGGCTGATGATGAGTTCCGCATCGGACGATGCGACCGATTCTGCTGCGCGTGGGTCTTCGCGTTGGTAATCGGGATCGTTGAACAGGCCGCCGAGAAAGCTCATCCTTGCCTCACCTGTCGCCGCCGGGCAACTTCTTCTCCGCCGCCGAGACGATGCGCTTCAACTCTTCGGGCATCCACTTGCCGATGCCTTTGGTGAGCGGCTCGCGGATGCCGACTGTGCGGTCGTGCCACTCGTCAACCGCGCCGGTGAATCCGCGTTGACGCTCATAGTTGTCGGTCTGCTCCAAGCTCAAGGCGATGCCGGTCGCGAGGTCTTCCCAGTCTTCGTTCTGTATGCCGCGTCGGACGAGCGAGAGGCCAGCCGTCCAATCCTCTTCGGGCGCGCGCGCGTCCTGTTCGGGGATCGTCAGCGTCGCGAGCGAAGGGAACGCGCCGCCGCGAAACTCTCTGACGATGCGCGCGCGCAAATCCTTGAGCGAGAGCTGTGGATTCTCCACGCGCAACGCCTGCGCGCGCCGGAAGATGCTCGACACGCTCGGCTCGCCTTCGCCACTCACAGACTTCTCAGCCATGCTTCTGCCTCAAACTTTCGACACGCGAATTTTCGTCAACCGTTTTGCGCTTAACTTACACCCGACCCTGCGCCATTAACAACCCGCCGCGCCCGCACGACGCAACGCATATGACAATCGCTAAAGCATCACACCACACGCGTTGACCAGAGACGCATAGCACTAGAGTCAACTGCAATGCGCGACGCGTGCGTAATTTCGACTCCGTGCGTCGTCTTGCAAAACTCAATCTCGGAGAAGGTCGTCCGTATGTTCAGCTTCATCAACCGGCCCTTGCTCGCCGCGCTCGCGCTCCTCTGCACGGTCAACGCCGTCGCGCTCGCGCAAGCGCAACGCAACACGGAGTTGCAGCGTGCCGCGAAGCCGCAACGCGACGCGCAAACGTCTTCGTCGCAGTTCGCGCGTGTGCGTGCAACGTTCAGCGGCCACGAGGGCGACATCATCTGCGTCGCGTTCAGTCCCGACGGCTCGACGCTCGCCACGGGCGCGGAGGACGGCACGGTGCGACTATGGGACGCGCGCACGGGCTCGGCGCACGCGACGCTGAGGCTCGCGAAGAAGCTCGACATCGTCTCCGTCTGGTGGAGCCCTGACAGCGCGTCGCTCGCGACCGACTGGCGAGAGGGTTTCAGCACGAGCGAGAGTCACGTGCAGTTGTGGGACGCGCGCGACGGTCGTTTGCGCGCGACCCTTGTGGGCCATCGTTGGGGCGTCAACACCGTCGAGTGGAGCGCGGACAGCCGTGCCCTCGTCACCGCGAGCGAGGACGGCACGGCGCGCGTGTGGGACGCGCACACGGGTGCATCGCTCGCGGAGATCGTTTACGAGAAACTCAACACTGACAAGTTCACCGACTCAATACTCAAAGCGACCTTCACGCGCGCACGGCTGCCGGAGTTTCTCTTCATCGAGGCGCGCTTCACAGACGACGGGCGGCGCGTCCTCGTCTCCAGTTTCTCGAAGCCGCCGCGACTCTATACCGACGCGGGCCAGTTCGTCGCGCCGCTCATGCTCGCGTCGCTCGTGCCGCCGCCGCCACGTCGCGCGCAGTCGCAGCCGCCATCGATCTTCGTCCCGAAGGACTCTTACGTCTTCTACCGCGAGCCCGTCGTCAGTTCAGATGGCCGTCTCGTCGTCACCACAGACTCGGACGGCGCGCGCGTGTGGGACGCGCACACGGGCGAGCGCAAGTTCACGCTCGTCGGCGCGGGCGGCGAGTGCTACTTCAGTCCCGACAACCGGCAGATTCTAACGACGTGGCGTGACGATCCCTTCAAGTGGGCTGGTGACTCATCTTCGCTCAAACTCTGGGACGCGCAGACGGGCCAACTCATACGCAGCTTCGACAACCTCCCCGCGCCTTATCAAGTTTTCTGGAGCCCCGACGGCGGGAAAGTCGTGCTCACCGGCTACGCGAAGACGAAGGCGCGCATTCTGAATTTGCGCGACGGCGCGGTCATCGCGCGTCTGCCGTGGGAAGGCTGCACGCCCGACAGTTGGTTCGGCGACGGCGGCTGCGATCCCTTCATCTTCAACGCCGACGGTCGCGTCACGCTCAAACTCAAAGGCGAACTCAAACTCTTCAACACTGCCGACGGCGAACTGCTCGCCGCGCTTCGCGATACGGATCGCCGCGCCGTCTTTAGTCCGACAGACCCGCGCCTCATTGCCGCGCGAAGCCGCGACAAGAGATCGGTTCATCTCTTCGAGCTAACGTTGAAATAGAACTCGCGCCGCGCGCTGTGCTATCGTGCCCCACGAATAGTCTTAGAGTCTCGAAGTCTGGAGTCGAAGACAGAAAAAAGTCTTCGGCTTCCGACTCCAGACTTTAGACTCTGAGACTCCAAACTTATACGAGGTGGGCGCGGTGTCGGAGACGATCCCTTTGGAGCCGGGTGAGCTTGGGGCCGATCGCGCGGGCGGCCATCAGGTCTGCGATGTGTGCGGTCGCGAGACGTTGGAAGGGCTCGTGCCGCTCGCGTCGCTCGATGATGAGTTGCAGGCGATCACTTCGGCGAACGCGCCTGCGGGCCGCGTTGTCGCGCAGCTTTGCCCGCGCTGCGTCGAACTGTTTCGTCGCGCGCAGGTGCAACTACATACAGACTCGGTGGTCTTCGAGCAGGGTGGCCGTGTGCTGCCGACCTACCTGCGCATGGGCGCGGACGAACGCTTCACGGGACGCGGCGTGACCATCGCCTTCCTCGATTCGGGCTTCTACGCGCATCCCGATCTCACCACGCCACAGAACCGCATCCTCGCTTATCACACCATCGTCCGCGACGATCCATCAACTTTAGAAACGACCGACGTAGCCAGTTGGCACGGCATGATGACTTCGGTCGTCGCCGCCGGAAACGGCGCGCTCTCGCAAGGCTTCTATCGCGGCATCGCGCCCGAAGCCAACGTCGTGCTGGTGAAGCTCGCGAAGACCGGACGCATCAGTGAGGCGAACATTCGCGCGGGACTCGAATGGGTGCTCGCGCACAAGGACGAGTACAAAATTCGCGTCGTCAACATCTCCGCCGGCGGCGACGAGCAACAGTCGTACTTGCACAACAAACTCTCGCAGACGGTCGAGCGCGTCGTCAGCGCGGGGCTCACGGTCGTCTGCGCCGTCGGCAACTCCGGCATGTCGCTGGGCCACCCCGTACTGCCGCCCGCGTCTGCGCCCTCCTCAATCGCCGTCGGCGGGCTCGACGATCAGAACTCGCTCGACCGCGCGCGACGCGGGATGTATCGCTCATCTTATGGCCCCACCGTTGACGGCTTGCAGAAGCCGGAGCTGATCGCGCCCGGCATCTGGGTGGCCGCGCCGATCCTGCCGCACACGCCGACCGCCGCCGAAGCGGAACTCTACGCCAAGCTCGACCGCGCCCACGACAACGAACTCGTCCACATGATCCAAGAACACGCCGGAGTGGATCGAGACCTCGCGGGCTCGCTCGATCTCCCCACGCCTCTGTTGCGCCATCTCATCTCGATCAAGCTCCACGAGGCTGACGTGATCTCCGAGCACTACAAGTACGTTGACGGCACATCGTTCGCCGCGCCCATCGTCTCATCGGTCGCGGCCTGTATGCTCGAAGCCAACCCTGATCTAACACCGCAGCAGATCAAGCGCATCCTCATCGACACGGCGGAGCGTCTGCCCACCGTCGAGATCGACCGACAGGGATGGGGCGTCGTCCAATCCCACCGCGCCGTCGAGATCGCACTTTCGCTCCGGCCCATCGCGACGTAACTACCGGCGGCACACAAACACTCGTCGCACTCATATAGAGAGCCGCGAGAGTTGTCATGTAAGATCGATTGAGATGACAGAGGCACTCACGCGAGAGCAGATCGAAGAGTATCAGCGCAAGGGATACGTGCGGCTGCGCGCTCTCTTTAACAGCGATGAGGTTGCGGCGTGGAGCGCGGAGAGTCGGCGGCTGCTGACGCTGGGGCTGGCGCACGCGGACAACTGGCGCGCGGTCTCTTATCGCACGGAGACTGGCTTGACGATAGTTGATCGCTTCAATCCCGTCATCGACATCTCGCCGCTCTTCCGCTCACTCGTCCGCGACGAACGCATACTCCGGCCCGTGCGTGAGTTGTATGGTGAACGGATGCTGCTCTTCAAGGACAAGTTGATTTACAAGATGCCGGGCGTGCCCGGTTACGCGATGCATCAGGACTACGCGCTGTGGCAGACGTTCCCGGGCCACCTCGCGAACGTCATCGTCTCCATCGATGCGGCGCGCGCGGAGAACGGCGGCGTCGAATTTTTCGCGGGCTATCACGAACAGTTGCTCTCCGCGCCGCATGAGCTGCGCTACATGAACGCGGAGGAGATCGCGCGCATCGATCCGGCGGCCGGCGAGGTGGCCGAGACAGAGCCGGGCGATATCGTTATCTTCGACGCCATGACTCCGCACCGTAGCGGCGTCAATCTCTCCAACAGACTGCGCCGGCAGCTCTACCTCACCTACTCGTCCGCGCGTCATGGGGACCTCTATCAAGAACAACTGCGCGACCACGAAGCGCAGGAGCGCAAGCGCAGGGGCCCGTCGGGTGATCGACTCTTCTTTCGTTGACGACGGAGACTGACGGAGCTTCGCGTCGCCGCACCGGATCGATCCGTCGCTCGATCGTCCGCGAAAAAAGTTTTCATGATCACTTGTCGAGATTCGATCAACGCTCGTCGCACGCGTCTCCGCGTCTCTATTATTTCCAGCTTGCTCTTCGTTGGACACGCGCCGCGCGGCTGTGACACAATCGGCTCACATCACAACAAACATTTTCGACTGAGAGGAAGAGACGATGGCAGAGAACGAGACCGCGCCCACGAGCGACGGGCAAGCAAGCGCAGAAGGCGCGGGCGGGCAAGCGACCGAAGCAACGACGACAGACGCGCCGCAGGCAGCAGCGAGGCCGGATGAGCCGCAAGGCGAGCCAGTGCCGCCCGAAGAGATCACCTATCACGCCGTCGAGAAGGATGGGGAGGTGTCGGCGATCTGGGAGATGCAGGGGCGCAAGCACCTGCGCACCATCGACCCGCGCTCACGACAGGGTCTGGAAATTCTCAGGCTGTACACGGCTGAAAATCAGTAAATGGTCAATGGTGAATCGTCGCATCGTGCATCATGCTTGCGGTTCACCATTCGCTATTTACCAATCACCAGATTCCTCGGCTCGCCTCTCGCGAACGCCTCGATTGTCTCGATCAGTTGATCGGCGAGTGTCTGCATCGACTCGCGACTGGCCCATGCGACGTGCGGTGTCACGACGAGGTTCGATAGCTCCAACTCCAAAAGTGGATTCCCTTCACGCGGCGGCTCGTTCGAGAGCACATCGATGCCCGCGCCCGCGATCCGGCCAGAGCGCAAAGCATCAGCGAGGGCCGACTCGTCAACGAGTTGGCCGCGACCCGTGTTGATGAGGAGCGCGGTCGGCTTCATCGACGCAAGCTCGCGCTCTCCGATCATGTGGCGTGTCTCCGCGTTGAGCGGCGCGTGGAGCGAGATCACGTCGCTCTCTCTCAGCAGTTCATCAAACGCCACGCGTCCCTCACGAATCTCCTTCGCACCCTTGTGTTCGCCGATGACGACGCGCATCCCGAAGGCGCGCGCGAGGTTTGCGGTCGCACGCCCCAACGCGCCGTAGCCGACGACGCCGAACGCGGCCCCGCGCAGGTCGTGTATCTCGCGCGTGAGCAAGCAGAACTGTTTGCTCTGCTGCCACAGGCCCCGCCGCACGTCCTCGCGGTACGCAGGCAAGTTGCGCCTGAGCGCGAGCGCGAGCATCAGCACGTGCTCCGAGACGGAGGTGGCCGCGTAGCCGCGCACGTTCACGACCGAGACGCCGCGTCGCGACGCCGACGCGAGATCGATCCTGTCAGTGCCCGTCGCTGCAACAGCGATCAGTTTCAGATCGGGGAGTCGCGACAACTCCGCTTCGCCGAGCGAGAGCTTGTTCATGATCGCGATGCTCGCGCCTTCAAGTCGTTCAACCACGTTCGCCTGCTCCGACTCCGCATACTCGCGCCACTCGTGCGCGAATGCGGGTCGCCGCACCTGCGCGTCAACCGACTTGCGTTCGAGAAAGACGATGCGTTCCATGTTGGAAAGTATGAACGATGAATGATGAACGATGAAGTGAAAGACAATCCGTTCTTACTTCATCGTTCATACTTCATCGTTTCAATAGTTGTGTCGAGATGAAGCCCCACAGCACGACGATCATGCCGCCGATCTCGCCCGCGATGAGGGCGTACATGAACCACGTCGTTGTGAAGTTGCGTTCGGCGAAAAGGTTTTCGGTGTCGTCGCGGAAGCCGTGCGTCGCGTAGCCCGTGATCGTCATCGCGAAGAAAGCGATGGGCACTCCGGCGGCGACGAGCTGCACCGTCGTCGAGTACGGGCTGAACTCCAGCAGCCGCGCGATGACGAGCGAGGCGAAGCTGTAGAGGAACGACGCGCGGTGCGCGATATCTATATAGACGGGCGCGCGATGCTCCGCGCTCGACATGATGCGCCGGTACTTCACGACGCCGAGCAGCATCCCCACGAGCAGGAACGCGCCCGAAGCGGCGAGGCTCAACTTGATCGCAATGTTCATTGTGTGAATCGTCAATCGTCAATCGTTAAATCGCCGATCATGGAGCATGAGCTGTGGATCGTAGATCGTTCAGGGCCGGATCGTCGTGCTGGTGATCTAGTCGGCTCAGGCGTGGTAGCATCGACGGCGCATCCGTCGTGCTTCCGCAGTTAAATCAAGAGGCCCTTAAAACATTTCGAGATGCGAGAGACCGAGAGCAAGCTGCCTTCGCCGTCAGACGTTGCGGTCGAGACCGACGCGGTGGCCGCGCACGCGCCGGAACAACAGTCGGCGCGCGTGCTGCTGTTGAAGTGGGGCGCGGTCTTCGCCTCCGCGATCATCGTGCTCGCCGCGCCCGTGCCTGCGGGGATCACTGTGCAATCTTGGCGACTGCTCGCGATCTTCACGGCGACCATCGTCGGCTCAATCGTGCGGCCACTCGCGGCAGGCGCGGTCGTGTTGCTCGGCGTCACCGCCGTCATGCTCGCGGGCGCGCTGCAACCTGCGGACGCTTTGCGCGGCTACGCCGATCCGATTGTGTGGCTCGTGCTCGCCGCGTTCTTCATCTCGCGCGGGATGATCAAGACAGGTTTGGGGCGTCGCATCGCGCTCCTCTTCGTGCGGGCCATTGGTCAACGCACGCTCGGACTGACTTACGCGCTCATCGCGACCGACACGCTGCTCGCCTCCGTCATCCCTTCGGTGGGCGCGCGTTCCGGCGGCATCATCTTTCCCGTCGCGATGTCGATCTCCGAAGCATACGATTCGCGGCCGGGCCCTTCGGCGCGGCGACTCGGAGCGTTCCTCACCGTCGCGCTCTACCAATCGGAAGTGATCATCTGCGCGATGTTCCTCACGGGTCAAGCCTCGAACGTGCTGATCGCCAAATTCGCGAAAGAGGTGACGGGCATTGAGCTGACCTACACGCGTTGGCTCGTCGGCGCAATCGTCCCCGGACTGCTCTCGCTCGCGATAGTTCCGACGCTCATCTACAAACTATTTCCGCCCGTGATCAAACGCACGCCCGAAGCCGCGCGCTTCGCCGCCGAAGAGTTGAAGAAGATGGGGCGCACTTCACGCGGCGAGCGCGTGATGCTCGCCGTCTTCGTGCTTGTCGCGCTGTTGTGGATGGCCCCGGCCCTGCCTGCGTCGGGCTTCGCGCCCGTCATGTATCTCAGGCAGTTAAACTATGCGGTCGTCGCGATGCTCGGCATCGCAGTGCTGCTCGTCGGCAGAGTTCTTAGTTGGGACGACGTGCTCGCGGAGCGCGGCGCATGGGACGTGTTCATCTGGTACGGCGGACTCGTCCGCATGGCGGAGGCCCTAGGCGAGACGGGCATCACGAAACGCTTCGCCGAAACAGCCGCAGGCTTCACGACGGGCTGGCGTTGGGGCGCGGCTCTCACGATCCTTTTACTGATCTACTTCTACGCGCACTACGGCTTCGCCTCGATCACCGCGCACGCGACGGCGATGTACACGCCCTTCCTCGTCGTGACCATCGCGGCGGGCGCGCCGCCCGCGCTCGCCGTGCTCTCGCTCGCTTATCTCTCGAACCTCGACGCCTCACTCACGCACTACGGCACGACGCCCGCGCCGATCTGGTTCGGCGCAGGCTACGTCAAACAGAGAACGTGGTGGTCGCTCGGTCTGCTCGCATCCGTCCCCAACATTTTGATCTGGGTGATCGTCGGCTTCGCTTGGTGGAAGTTATTAGGTTGGTGGTAGGAGACCTTAGAGGCCGGCGCTAACGCTTCGCTTCGACGACCTCCCAATCCTCCATGCCGCCTTCGACGATCTCGAAGAGTGGATGCGGATCGGGCTCGGCGATGGATTGCAAATCATCGTGCCTGCGCGCATCGCGTAAGCGCAGCTTCACTTTCAGGTGAGTCCACTCATAGAGGAGTTGACCGCGCGTCGTGCGAATCTTACCGTCGAAGTCACGCGGCTCGATCTTGTCTCCGGCGAAGTTGTAACCGCGCGCCACCGCCTCATCGTGGAGCGAACGCAGGTAAGCGGCAATGGCCCCGACCGGATCGGAGTCAGCCTTGAACCGCGCGAGTTGCGGATGGTTGCGGTAGCCGCGCGTCTCGCCCTTCAAAACTTTCTGCGCGAGCAAACCCTCGCGCCACGCGGCGAGCAGGCCCTTCGTGTCGAGATAGCGCGGATGCAGCGTCCAGAGGCGCACGTCTTCAGGGTTAGCTTTTGCGCGTTCTTTTCGCGCTGGACTTCTTCGCGCTTCCCTTCTTCACAGAGCGCGGCTCAAGGATCGTTTTCAACTCCCAACCTGCTTGCGCGAACTCGTCGCGGCTCTTGATCAAGAGCCACTGCCCTTCGCCCCGATTCATCCTCACGAGACTGAACGCGCCGCGCAGCTTGTCTCCAAAGAGCGTGAAGCTCAACCGGCCCTTTTTGATCTGCGCGACCGCATCGCCCTCCGTCTCGTAAGAGCCCTCGTCCCAGATGCGCACCTCGCCCGCGCCGTAGCGTCCCTCCGCAATTGTCCCCTCGAAGCCACCGTATGCGAGCGAATGATCCTCGACCTCGACGGCGAGCCGCTTCTCCGTCGGATCGAGCGAGGGCCCCTTCGGCACAGCCCAAGACTTCAACACGTCCGCCGCTTCGAGACGGAAATCGAAGTGCAGCCGCGACGCATGATGCTCGTGGACGACGAAGCGCAGGCGCGCGCACGCGCGTCTCTTCGCGCCGGTCACGGTCGTCGTTCTGTTCACACGCGTCGTCATCACGTTCTACGGCCGCAACTGAATGTTGTAGGTCTTGATCTTCGAGTTGAGCGTGGTGGCGTTCATGCCGAGCAGGCGCGCGGCGCGCGACTGGTGGCCGTTGGTCTGCTCTAAGGCGCGGCGGATGATGTCGATCTCGAAGCGGCGCACCTCGTCGTAGAAGTCTATGCCGCGCGCCACGTCGATTGAGCCCGTGCCGTCGCTGGTCGCCGCGCCGAGCGAGCGCGCGGGATCGGCGATCTCCGTGGGCAGACACTCGCGCGTCAACTCGTTGCCGGGCGCGATGACGACGGCGCGCTCAACGACGTTCTCAAGCTCGCGCACGTTGCCGGGCCACGTGTAGGCTTCGAGCAACTCCAACACTTCGGGCGCGAGCGCGTCCGACACGTCGCGGCTGTTCTCTTCGTTGTACTTGCGTATGAAGTGCTGCGCGAGAGGCATCACGTCTTCGCGTCGCTCGCGCAGAGGGGGCAGCTCAATCGGCACGACGGCGAGACGATAATAGAGGTCTTCGCGGAATGCGCCCTGCCGCACGGCCTCCTTGAGATCGACGTTCGTCGCCGCGATGATGCGCACGTCAACGCGGCGCGGCTGCGTGTCGCCCAAGGGTGTGAACTCGCGCTCTTGCAGGACGCGCAGGAGTCGCG
This sequence comes from Acidobacteriota bacterium, assembly GCA_032229975.1. GTDB lineage: Bacteria > Acidobacteriota > Blastocatellia > Pyrinomonadales > Pyrinomonadaceae > JAIVGV01. Next base: position 15,788 of record JAVXVG010000039.1, read on the forward strand.
CCTGAGTTTCAGGTGGCAGGTCGCCGATCTCATCGAGGAAGATCGAGCCGCTGTCTGCGACTTCAAACAGGCCCTTCTTCGCCGCGACCGCGCCGGTGAACGCGCCGCGCGTGTGACCGAACAACTCTGATTCGAGAAGCTCCGAAGGAATATTTGAAGAGTTAACCGTGACGAAAGGTTTTTGCGCGCGCGGGCTCTGATCGTGAATGGCGCGTGCGACGAGTTCCTTGCCCGTGCCCGACTCGCCCGTAATGAGAACGGTCGAGCGCGCGGGGGCCACCTGATCGACGAGGCGAAAGACCGCTTGCATCCGCTCGGCGCGACCGACGATGCCGCCCCGGTCGGCGTTGCGCGAGAGGGCCCGCCGCAGGTTCTGTCGTTCCTCTTCCTTGCGTCGCTGCTTGATGCCTGCGGCGACGCGCTCCAAGACCAACTCGTTCTGAAACGGCTTGCGAATGCAGCCGAACGCGCCGCGCTCCCACGCGGCAATCGCCGTGTCGAACGTCGCGTAAGCCGTGATCATCAAGACGACCGCCTCGGCGTCCGCCTTCAACATCTCTTCGAGCGCGCGAAGCCCGCCCATGCCGGGCATCGACACGTCCAAGAGGGCCACGTCGTAGGGCTTGCGCCCGTAAGCCTCCAGGCCCTCTTCGCCCGTGCGGGCGAGATCGACGCGATAGCCTTCCGCCGAGAGCAGCGTCTCCAAAACGTCGCGCATGATCTCCTCGTCGTCCACGACGAGGATCGATCCCTTCTTCGCCATGAGTTAATTAAAACAGTGAGGAGCGACAAGTGGCAAGACCGTGAATCGATAATCGTCAATCGTCCAAAAGTCTGAATGGAGAACTACTGCGGGCGACAAGATGTGGTTCGGGGCTTTTATCAATTCACGATTGACGATTATCGATTCACGGTCTTCAAGACCTGACGACCGGCGGGGCGCGTGCGCGGGTAGCGTCGCTCGGCTGTGACGACGAGATTGAAGTTTGGCGAGTTCACGTCGCGGCGTCGCGCGTAAGTTGCGCGTCGGTTGAGTCCGCGCGCGGGCAGAGCCCGCAGGAAGAGCGCGCGGTCTTCCGGTAGCTGCGCCCACATCACATACTTGCGCACGCCGTAGCGCGCGGGCGGCGGCACGTTTCGGAAGTGCACGCGCACGTAAGCCGTGCCCTCGCGCGTGGACACCTGTGCATCGCCGCGTGCGTGACTCGCGCCGCCTAGTCCTGTGAGCGTGAGCGTGTGCGCGCTCGCAGGGTCTGCGACCGCCGAGTCGATGCTCTCGTAAAACTCCGACGCGACAGCAGGCGAAGTCGCCGCAGTTGAAATCGCACGCGCTCCCGTCGATGACGAAGCGGCGCGCGCATCAATGTTCTCTCTTGGGCCGGTGACGGTGCGCGATCTGATCGCGGGCACGCTTGCGCGCGGGCCCTCGCTCGACGACGCGCGCGGCTCAGGCTTCGGCGGGTAGAAGGCAGAGACTTCGCCCGCGCGCGTGGAGAAGACGAATGCGCCTGCGGGTCGCGGGGCCTGCGCGTCGCGCTCGGCTGTGACGACGAGGCTGTAGCTCTCGAATCCTGCGGGGCGCGTGAACTCGAATGAGGCGTCGCCCCGCGCGTCGCGTCGCAACTCGCCGACGCGCCGCACCTCTCCGCCCGTTGCCCACACGATGAAGGCGCGCGCATCGGGCGCGACCGATGCGGGCGCAGGCAGCTTCGACGCAAGCACGCGCACGCGGCCACCCGCATCGTTCGGCTCGACGACGACACGCCCGCTCGCGCCCGGTACGAACGAGCGCAGATGCACGACGAGTTGTTGACGCGCGGACTCGACCGCAGCAGTCGGCCCCGGTGCGATCGCGCCGCCGCGCGTCGCTGTCGCAGCCAGCAACATGACGAACGCAGTCAACGCAGTCGAACGTCCAAACGCGCGCGCAAACCTTGACGCGCGCAGACCGACGCACGTCGCCATTTTTCGCGGAACGAATTTTTTTCGCCGAGCCATGTAAGGCCACAACCCGCCTGTATGAGATGTCGGAGCGGCGAGAGATTAGCATCAAACAAGAAAAGGCGGAAGGCGGAGGGAGGAATAAGTAGGAACGATGAATGATGAATGATGAATGATGAATGATGAAGTAAGAACGACTGCCTTTCACTTCATCGTCCATCGTTCATCATTCATACTTTGCTTCAGTCGCCTGCTGCTTGGAGGCGCGTGCGCCCCTGCGAGGTGGGCAGTGTGATGCGGAAGGTCGTGCCGCGCGCCGGTGCGCTCTCGACGGAGATGTGGCCGGAGTGCTCCTGCACGATGCCGTAGGAGACGGCGAGACCTAAGCCCGTGCCGCGACCGACGCCCTTCGTCGTGAAGAACGGATCGTAGATGCGCGCGACATTCTCAGGCGCGATGCCGATCCCTGTGTCGGCGACGTGGACGGAGACGTGATCGCCATCGCTCTCCGTGCGCAAGGAGATGCGGCCACCTGCGGGCAGCGCGTCGCGCGCGTTCAAGAGCAGGTTCGTGAAGACCTGCTGGAGCTTGCCCGGATCGCCGAAGACGCGCGGCAGATCGCTTTCGTACTCACGCACGATCTCGACCTGCGACTGTCGCAGTTGCGGTTCGAGTAGTTGCAGTGTGTCGTCGAGCACGTGATTGAGATCGACATCGCCGAACTCTGTGACGTGGCCGGTGCGCGAGAAGTTCAAAAGGTTATTGACGATCCCCGTCGCGCGCTCTGTCTGCCTGTGAATCTTCTCCAAGAGTTTATGTTTCGGATCGTGCTCCGCGAACATTCCGAGAAGCATCTGCGTGTAAGACGAGACGCCTGTGAGCGGCGTGTTGATCTCGTGCGCGACGCCCGCCGCAAGCAGACCGATTGACGACAACTTCTCGCGCTGCTGCAACTGCTCTTCGAGACGCACGCGCCCCGTCACGTCTTCAAGGACGACGAGCGCGCCTGTGTGCTCGCCGGATTCGGCGCGACGAAGAGGCGCGATGGCGATGTTGAGGATGAGCGGGCGGCCCGTGTGTGTTGCCGTGTGCAGCTTGTAGATGTGGCGCAGCTCCGAAGGCTGCCAGCCCGCTTCGCCAAGAACTTGTTCGAGTGTCTCCGCGAAATCTTCCGCGAACAACTCTTCGACCGGGCGACCGAGAGCCTCGTCGCGCGCCATGCCCATCATCTCTTCAAGCGAAGAGTTGCAACCCGTCACGCGACCGGCCCCATCGACGGCGAGAAGTCCGACGTTGATCGATTCGACGATGGACTCGTTGAACTCCTTGAGCATTTCGAGTTCCGTCGCGCGCTCCGCCTGCTCCTGATAAAGCAAGCTGTTCTCGATGGCGACGGCAATGTAGCCCGACACTGTGCGCAGTATTTCCAAGTCTTCGGACGAGAGCAGCGCGCCGCCCGTCGAGCGGCCCAAACCGACGACGGCGACCATGCGACCGCGCACGATGCAAGGCACATAGTAGTGGAGCGCGCGGCGGACGAACGCGCTCGTCTCCGGCGCGAGGTCGATGTCGTCGGCGCGGACGATGCCGGTCGCCGCCGAGCGCGAGCGGATCATCTCGCGAAAGTCCTGCGGCACGATCAGATCGTTTGAGAGACCGACGGCGCGCGCCACGCGATAGCCGCCCGGAGAGCGCGAGTCCTCGACGAACATCGCGACGCGCGCGACGCCCAAGACTTGTTGCAGCCGACTCACGAGCGCGTCGAGCAAAGGTTCGAGCGCGGTCGTCGCGGAGAGCGTGCGACCGAAATCGAGCAGGCTGTTTCTCAAGTCGTATCGCTCGCCGTAGAAGAGTCGATCCACGCGCTCTTGCAGGAAGTGTTTGATGGGCGCGGCGGTCATGACGATGATCGTCATCGCGAGCACGGCGAGGAGCAGTTGCAGCGTGGACACCTTCACCGAGCCGGGGTCGCCGCCGAAAGCATAGAGGCCCGCGAGCAGGACGACCGCCCCGATCATGAGCGCGATGAAGATCGTGGTGAGCGCATAGACGGCGGTGCGGCGCACGACGATGTCCACGTCCATCAGACGATAACGCACGACGGAGTTGCCGAACGTGAGCGGGATGAGAATGAGCGGGAGCACTGCGGCGTCTGTCAGCCAGCGATTGGTCTGTGCGGCGACGGCAGTGGCCGGTGCGGTCACGTCGCCGAAGAGATAGCCGACGGCGTAGAGCAGCGTGAACGGGGCGACGGCGAGCACCGATCCCCACACGACCCATTTGAGTTGCTGACGCACGACCGCCGCGTCGCTGCGCAAAAAGCGCGTGACAAGCAGAGTCGATCCCGCGACGAGCGCGACGGCGAAGTGCGCGAGGTCGGCGGTGAAGAGGGCCCTCACGAAGTCGTCGGAGAGATTCGGTCGCACGCGCAGCACGCGCTCGATCTCGTTCGGGTAATAGACGAGTGCGCTCAAGATAACGAGCGCGGCGGCGGGCACGTAGAGCAACGGCGCGAGCCAACGCCTGCGCTCGGAGAGGTGACGACGCACGGGATAGATCGCGCAGAGATGCAGGAAGAGCGGCGCGAAGAGAATGAACGCCGCGTTATCGAGGAAGGCGACAGACTGATCGAGGTCTTCGTAGTAGCCGACCGGCTTGTAGAAATGAAAGACGAAGGCCGTGAGGCAGAGCGCGGCGAAATGCAGGACGAAGGGCGCGCGCTCGCCTTGCCGGAAGATGACGAAGAGGCCGACGAGCAGATAGACGACGCCGATGACGTTGATGTAGAGATCGCGCGTCGTGTTGACTGAGGGCGATTCGAGGTGGTTGAGCGCAACGTAGTAGGACCGGTTCTCGTCGCCTTCGCGGAAGATGAGGTAGAAAAGACGCCCGCCCGACCGCTTCGTCTCTTCGAGGTAGATCGGCACGTCGGAGGAGCTGGTGACGGGATCGTATTGCTCGTCGTCGAGGCTCGCGGCGACGAGTCTATCGCCGGGCAGCACGCCGAGCAGACCGGCCCGGCCCGCGACCGAGTTGGGATCAACCGCCTGCGCGAAGATGCCCTGCGCGGTCTGCTTCCAAGTGATGCCGTCCGTCACGGGCGGCGTGCGCGTGAGACGTTGGTAGAAGTTGAGACCGCCCGCGACGACGAGTAGAGCCGCCGCCATCAGCAGCACCCACGCACGCGTCGTCAGTAGCGATCTCCTTACCAAGTCAAAACCTCTCGTGGCCCGTCCGGTAAATCAGTTGTTTGGAAGCAAGTCATGTTCCAGCAGCAAACTCGCCCGTGCCGCTTCATGCGACTGCTAAGCGCGCGACGCGGCGCGGGCCTTCGCATCACCCTCAGAAGCCGCGTCTTTCGTCGCGCCGCGCACATGTAATAAAGTCCGAATCGTCTTGATTAGTCGCAAGTTTTCAATCCGAGATTTTGTATTCCGTCCGAGATTTTGGAATCGCGGGCAAAGGGAAAAGGCGGGAGAGAGTGCTTCAAATCCTCGCGCTCTCTCCCGCCCCTCATGACATTGTGACCTTGCGACTTTGCGACTGTCGCTTCCCCGCGTCTCGTCAGAACCGCAGCGAGATGCCGCCGCGCACGCTGCGACGATTGAGGCTGACGATGGTCAGCGTCTCGCCATCGTCCGCGCTGCTCGCCACGTCGAACAGGTTGCGCGCGTCGATGATAGCCTGCGCGCGCACGGGCAGGCCAAAGGTCGGAAGCTCTTGCGTGACGAGGATGCTTAGGGAAGGATCGAAGACGGCGAGTTGACCGGCGAACGGATCGATGGCGAAGACGGAGGCACGCGGGCTAAAGCGCAGCACAGTCTTGATGTGCGTGCCTGTATTGAAAGAGGAATCGATCTGCGCGGCGACGGTCTGGAAGAAGCCACTGCGGAAAGCGTCGCCGGGATTCGACGCGCTTGTGAGCGTTGCGAGTTCCTGACCGCGACCAAACGAGTAGCCCGCGCTTGTCTTCAAGACGTGACTGACGCGGCGTGTATAGACGACGCGAAGACCGCGCGCCGCACCCTGCTGGTTGGCTACCTGCAACAACTCCGCGCCGTCCGCACTTGAGAAGCCACTGACGGGCAGGCGCATGAGCCCGACGCCGCGCCCGTCCGTCGCGTCGAAGAAGGCCGTCGCCTCGACGCTCGAAGAGTTGTCGATGACGCGCTCGACGCCGAACTCAAGTCGATGACTGCGCTCCGTGACGGCGCGGCCATCAACCAGCGCGATGGTCTGCGTGCTCACGTCCGGGAAGTTGATCTGCCCGCCTTCCAACGTCGCGGCGGACTGCTGCGAGCGCGACTCAGCGCCGGGCGCGTAAGCCGCGTGCAGACGCGTGCGCGCGTTGGCATCGTAGGCAAAGCCGATGCGAGGCGTCAGACTCCCGCGACCACTGCGCGCGCCGAGGAAGCGTGAGTAGTCGAGCCCCATCACGACGACGATGCCGTCCTTCACGATCCACTCGTCAACAGCGCGCACCGAAACTTGGCCCAGAGAGTTTCCTAATGCGGAAGACTTCGACGCGAGGACGGGCAGAGTGGCCCCTCCGAGCGTGAGACTCACGCTGTGTCGATCGCCCGCGCGAAACTTTCCGGTCGTCTCAAGCCGCGCGAGTCCGTTGGTAGCGAGTTGTCCGGCGAAGATGAGATTGAGTCCATCGGTCGCGGGCGTTGCGACGGCGAAGTTCGTGCCGACGTAAGGCGCGCCCGTCATGCCCGCGTTGAAGCCTGAGTAAGTTTCGACAACGCCGTGCGTGCGTGCGCGCGAGTCTGCGCTCGACGAATAAGCGACGGCTGCGCCGGTCGCATCCGCGTCCGTCTGTTCAGATGAGTCATCTGAATCTTTCGCATCGCGCGCAGCAGCTTGTGCTATCGCGTCCGATGCGATCTCTGCGCTTGCGTCCTGCGTGCCGTTCTGCTGGAAGATGGAGCGGGCGTTTGCTGCGGAGCGCAGTTTCCACTTCGGATCGTTGCGGTCGGCGCGTCGTTCTGGCGCGGTGCGGCCCTTGCCGAGCGGTTCGAGGTTGAAGCGGTAGCTGATCTCGTCGGACGGGTTGACCTGTACGGATTGGAAGGAGACGCTGTTGAAGCCTTCGGCGACGGCGGTGAGGAGATACTTGCCGGGCGCGACGCGCGCGACGAAAGTGCCGTCCTGCGCGGTGCTCGTCTGCTTCTCGACTATACCTGCGCCCTCGCGCATGAAGCGTATGAGCGCGCCCGCGAGCGGCTGGCCCTTCGAGTCGCGCACGAGACCCGTGACTGTGCCGAGGCGTCGGCTGGCAGTCGCGTTCTTCGCGTAAGTCGCGCGCAGCGTCGCCGACGCGAATAGAAGAATCGCGGCGAGGAGCATCACTGTCGCGCGCAAGGAGTTTTTACTCATCGCTCCAAAACCTCCCGGCACAATGCGTCCATTGAGCGCACCGTACCTGACAGACCCATTTCCTTTGGTTCACGAGGACTAATGATGCGGGAGACTTGCCTTCTACAATCGGCTTCCGTTAGCCGCCGCGCACGTCGCGCGAGCTTTCCGGTCAGTCGCCAAAAATCTCGTTCGGGCGCGGAGGTCGGTATTTTCGCCGACTGCTCGGAGGCTGTCAAGCAAGCTCTTCTCGACACGCGAGCCGGAACGCTGTGACGGGGTAGTGATCATGCGCCTTCCGCGCGTTTCGTCGCGCCATCGTGCGCCCCGCCATCGCCTTCGACCCTCCGGTTTGCCCGCTCGTTTCCTGCGTGCTACGATGCCACTTGCCGCATCAAAGGCTTGCCGTCAGTCCTATTTTTTTCGCATCAAAGTCTCAAGCATGATCGAACAGGTTCGCACCACGAGGCTCGCCAACGGCGCGACCGTCTTGACCGAGCAGATGCCAAACTTGCGCTCGGCGACCGTCGGCATCTGGGTGCGTCGCGGCTCGCGCCACGAGCGCGCCGAATGGAACGGCATCTGCCACTTCATCGAGCACGCTGTCTTTAAAGGCACGCGCCGACGTACTGCACTCGACATCGCCGTCGAATCGGATCGACTCGGCGGAAACTTCGACGCCTACACGACGCACGAGACGACCGGCTTCTCGCTCAAGGTCGTTGACACGGCTCTCCCACTTGCGTTCGACCTGCTCGCCGATATGCTGCTTGCGCCGCGCTTCGACGCGGCCGATCTGGATCGCGAGGCGAAGGTCATCATCGAAGAGATGAAGATGGTCGAGGACACGCCCGAAGAGTTGTTGACCGAGCTGTTCAACGCCGCCTACTTCCCCGGACATTCTCTGGGTCGTCCAATCGAAGGCACGCCTGAAACCGTCCTCGCGTTTGATCGCGCGCGCACCTCGCGCTTCCACACGTCGGCTTACGCGCCGCGCAATCTCGTCATCGCTGCCGCAGGCAACGTCGAACACGATCAGATCGTCGCGCTCGTCGAACGCGCCTTCGCCGATCTCGAAAATTCTGATCACGCAGTCGCTCAAGATGCCTCCGCCGAAGAGCCGGACGGCGCGCCGTGCCACTCCGCGCCCATCTTCATCAAGCGCAAGAAGGAACTCGAACAGGCCCACCTGCTGCTCGCCGCGCCGTGGTCAACCGCACTCGACGAAGATCGCTACGCCGCGAGCCTGCTTGGCTCAGTTATCGGTGGCGGCACTTCGAGCCGGCTCTGGCAATCAGTCCGAGAGGATCGCGGACTCGCTTACTCCGTCGGGGCCGCCGCGAGTTCCTTCGCCGACATCGGCGTCTTTCAAATCTACGCGGGCACGTCGCCCGAACAGGTTGACGAAGTCTTGGAACTCTCGCTCGCTGAACTCCGGCGCGTCGTGCGTGAGCCCGTCGGCGAAGACGAGCTGCAACTCGCGAAGGATCAGATGACCGCCTCGATCCTGCTCGGTCTCGAATCGACGAGCGCGCGCGCAGGCACGCTCGCACGACAGGAGATCATTCACGGTCGCCGCCTCTCGCCCGAAGAGATCATTCGACGCATCGAAGCCGTCACGCCCGAAGACTTGCTCGCAGTCGCGCGCGCTCGCTTCACGAGCGATCAGATGGCCTTCGGCGCGCTCGGCGATCTCAACGGCTTCAAAGTTGATCGCGCGCGGCTGGAAATCTAAGTTTCAAGTTTCAAGTTCAAGGTTTCAAGCTCCAACTTTAAACCTTGAACTTGAAACTTGAAACTCAATCGAATGAAGTTAACAGTTTTAGGTAGCGGCTCGACCGGAAACGCACTGCTCATCTGCGCGGGGCGCACGAACGTGCTCGTCGATGCGGGCCTGAGCGCGAAGGAGACCGTGCGCAGGCTCGCACTCATGGGCTGTGATGCCGCAAAGCTCGATGGCGTGATCATCACGCACGAGCACAGCGATCACGCGGGGGGCCTTCGCGTGCTCTTGAAGTCGCTCGACTGTCCCGTCTATGTCTCCGGCGAGACGCTGGAGGCTTACGTCGGCGAGCGTTACGAGGATGGATCGGATGAGTTTCGCAAACGCTACGAGGCGGTCAAGGATCGCACCGTCGAAATCTGTTCGAGTCAGGATTTTCGCATCGGCGAGATCGACTTTCACCCGTTCACCATCCCGCACGACGCCGCCGACAACTTCGGCTTCACAGCCACGCACGACGGCGTGCGTGTCGCGACGCTGATGGACTTCGGGCACGTCACGACTCTGATCAAAGAGCAACTGCGTGGCTGCGCGGCAATCGTCATCGAGTCGAATCATAGTCGCGATATGCTGAAGGCCTGCTCGGTCTATCCGTGGGAGTTGAAGCAGCGCATCCTGTCGCGCACCGGCCATCTTTCTAATGAGGACGTAGCGGACTGGCTGCGCGAAGACTTCGACGGCACAGCTTCTCACATCGTCCTCGCGCATCTCTCGCAACGCGCCAATAATCCTTACGTCGCGCAGATCAACGCCGAGTCCGCGCTGCTTGAACGCGGCTCGCTCTTCCAGTGCACGACCAAGATCACGCTCACGCACGCCAAAGAACCGACGCCGTGGATCGAGCTATGAAGCTCAACGCAAAACTGAAAACGCGGAAGGCAGAAGTGAGGCGGCCACCCGTCTTAACTTTCGCCTTCTGCGTTTTTACTTTTGCGTTCCTCTCATCCGCTTGCGCGATAGATCGACATCGCAGTGGACTGCCTGCGGGTGCGCAAGAAGTGATCGATGAGTTGACGCGAGAGATCACGGCCGGGGAATTTGCGCGCGTCTATGAGACGGCGGCTGACGAGTGGCGCGCGAGCGTCTCGGCGGCGGAGAACGAAAGGATTCTCGCGCGCGTGCGCGACACGTTCGGTCGTGTGCAGAGTCGCTCGCCGCTCAACGCCTCGGAGCGCGGCGACGCGACGGGCACGCGCGGCGAGCACACCGTCTTGGTCAGCTACAACACGCGCTTCGAGCGCGGCGACGCCATCGAATCCTTCACGCTCGTCGAGCGCGGCGGACGCTGGCAACTCGCGCGTTATAGTGTCAACTCGGATGCATTAAAATGAGTTTCAAGTTACGGGTATCAAGTTTCAACTTCTGAGGCTTGAACCTGAAACTTGAAACTTTGAACCTGAAACTATGATCTCCCGCTACACATTGCCTGAAATGGGCGCGCTCTGGTCGGAGCAGAATCGTTTTCAGAAATGGCTCGACGTGGAGATCGCCGTCTGCGAAGTTCATGCGGAGATGGGCACGATCCCGCGCGAGGCTCTGGCAGAGATCAAACGCAAGGCTTCGTTCACGGTCGAGCGCATCAACGAAATTGAGAAGACGACCGACCACGACGTGATCGCTTTCACGACCGCGCTTGCCGAACAGATCGGCGACGCCTCACGCTTCGTTCACTACGGTCTTACGTCTTCGGATGTCGTTGACACGGCGAATGCGCTCTTGCTTCGCGACTCGTGCGATCTGCTGCTCTCGAAAATCGACGCGCTGCTCGAAGTCTTGAAGCGTCGCGCCTATGAGTTCAAGGACACGCCGCAAGTGGGCCGGACGCATGGCGTCCACGCCGAGCCGACTTCGTTCGGTCTCACCTTCGCGCTCTGGTTCGACGAGATGCGGCGCAACCGCGTGCGACTCGAACGTGCGAAAGAGACTGTTGCCACCGGAAAGATAAGCGGCGCGGTCGGCGCGTTCGCGCATCTCGATCCGGAGGTTGAAGAGAAAGTTTGCGTGCGTCTCGGTCTGCGTGCCGCGCCTGTCTCGACGCAGGTCATCCAGCGCGACGTTTACGCCGAATACCTTTCGACGCTCGCCATCGTCGCCTCTTCGCTCGACAAGTTCGCGCTTCAAATTCGTCACTGGCAGCGCACGGAAGTGCGCGAGGCGCAGGAGCGTTTCCGGGCGGGCCAGAAGGGATCGTCGGCGATGCCGCACAAGCGCAACCCGATCCTCTCGGAGCGCATCTGCGGCATGGCGCGCGTCGTGCGCGGCTACGCCATCGCGGGACTTGAGAACGTGGCCCTCTGGCACGAGCGCGACATCTCCCACTCGGGGGTCGAGCGGGTGATCCTCCCGGACTCGACGATCCTCCTCGACTACATGCAGCACCTCGCCGTCCGGGTCGTCCGCGGCCTGGTCGT
>JAVXVG010000040.1:0-30359 GCA_032229975.1 Acidobacteriota bacterium
GTTCGTCAGCAGCATCGTCAAACGGTCGATGCCGATTCCGATGCAGGCGGCGGGCGGCATCCCGTAAGAGAGCGCGCGGACGTAGTCCAAGTCCGTCTGCATCGCCTCATCATCGCCACGCTCACGCTGCCGCGCCTGATCCTCGAAACGCTCGTACTGCTCCACCGGATCATTCAACTCCGAGAAGCCGTTCGCGATCTCCATCCCCGCGACGTACAACTCGAACCGCTCGGCGACCGACGGATCGGCGGGCGAGGCTTTCGAGAGCGGGGAGACGACTTTAGGAAAATCGACAATAAAAGTCGGGCTAGTCAGCTTACTTTCCGCGATAAACTCGAATAGTTCTAAAAGCATTTTTGCTGCTTCAGTCTGCGTTGGCTCGCCCCTTTGTTTAATCTTCGTCTCGTTCTGTTCTCTAGCTTGTTTCCAAAACAAATCCTTTTGTTCGATGAAGACTGAATTGAAAATTTCGGCACGACTCCTATTATCAAATTCTTCGGCTTTTTTCATTTCCTCAGCTCCTCTAGTTGCAATGATAGGACGCGCTTCTACTCTATTGACATACTCCTGTAGCAACAGTGAGTAAAATAAACGGAGATGCTGTAACTGTCGCGGTTCATCTAACCAACTAACATCAAGTGTATCTGAGTCGAGTTTATTCCATTCAGAGGGCGAGTGATTGATCACAGCTTGTTTCATCGTTAGTCGTTCTAACGAATGGCTGAAATCAATCTCATCATCTTCAAATCGAACTCGCGTGCTACCTGTCGCATTCTCAATCGTCGTCCGCAGCATCTCTTCGCAGAAGTCCATCATGCCGTTCACGTCCATGTAGGCGCAGTAGAACTCAAGCATGGTGAACTCTGGATTCCAGCGATAGCCGATGCCCTCGTTGCGGAAGTTGCGGTTCAACTCATAGACGCGCTCGAAGCCGCCGACGAGCAGACGCTTGAGATATAGCTCCGGCGCGATGCGCGCATATAGATCAATGTCGAGCGCGTTGTGGTGCGTCTTGAAGGGCCGGGCCGCCGCGCCCGAAGCGATGGGCGTGAGCATCGGCGTCTCGACCTCGACGTAGCCGTGCGCGTCTAGGAACGCGCGCATCTGCGTGATCAGCCGTGAGCGCAGCTCGAAGACTTCGCGTGTCGTCCGTTCCTCCGGCTCGCGCTCCATCTTCAAACTCGACGCGATGAGATCGACGTAGCGTTGTCGCCGCCCGATCTCTGGATCAGAGATGCCGTGCATCTTGTCCGGCATCGGCACGAGGGCCTTCGAGAGAAACTGAATCTCTTTAACATGAACTGACAACTCGCCCGTCTTGGTGACAAAGAGAAAGCCCACGACGCCTATGAAGTCACCGTGATCTAGAAGTTGAAAGAGACGCCAGCCGCTCTCATCTTCATCGATGCGCGCGCCCGTGTCGTTGCTCATGGCGCGCGTCTCATCCTTGCGGACGTAAATCTGCAAACGCGACTTGCCATCTGAGAGATGCACGAACGCGACCTTGCCCATCACGCGCGGCGGCGTTGCGAGCCGGCCCGACACGCGCACTTTAATCTCATTCAACTCCGCGTTGAGGGACTCAAGGTCTTCTGCTGCCGGACGCTCACCTGCTTTCACTTTGCTCGCGAGCAAAGTGAAAGCAGTACTGAAATCTTCATTGCCGACGATCCGCTTGATGTTCTCAGGATCGGTGAGCGTGCTGATCGTATCTTCTAATCTGATCACGCCCTCGCCTTCGGGCGGTGCTGTCACCTTGAAGCGGTCGAACTTGTTAGGGTAGGCGTTGCCGACGAGCGCGCGGATCGCTTCCAAGTGATCGCGTCGCGCGCGTGTCTGATCGTTCTCTTCGATGAAGGGCGTGCGTGTGTCTGTCATAAAAAGGTTCTCGCGGGCGAAAGGCGGATTATAGAGAAGCATTCAGCACTCAGCAATCAGCAGTCAGCCGGAAGCCGGGAAACTAACTACCGAGTGTCTGTTTTAACAGTCCCGTAGGGACATGATGTTTATAGCCCAATCGTCCCTACGAAATTCTTCCGCAGCCCCGTCATGGGCGATATGTCGCTCCTACGGAGCTTAAGAGAGATAAGCCCGCGAACTATAAACATTCCGCTCCTACGGAGCGAAAACTTTACAAGCAGACTGTAGCTGCTGACTGCTGAACGCTATTTCGTGTTAGCATTTTCGCATCGCAGAGATGGACGAAAAAGTTCTCACGCCGGAGCAGGCCATTGAGAAGCGCGTGCGCCTGCGCGAAGAGGGTAAGCGGCTCGTGTTCACGAACGGCTGCTTCGACCTGTTGCACGTCGGGCACGTGCGCTACTTGAAAGCTGCACGTCGCTTGGGCGACGCGCTGGTAGTTGCGATCAACTCCGACCGCGCCGTGCGCGAACTCAAAGGCGCAGGGCGGCCCGTCATGTCTGAGCATGAGCGCGCCGAAGTCCTCGCCGCGCTCGAAGCAGTCTCTTACGTCACGATCTTCGACGAACTCTCGCCACGTGCTCTCATCTCAAAGTTGCTGCCCGACGTGCTCGCGAAAGGCGGAGACTATGCGATAGACGAGATACACGGTCGCGAAGAGGTCGAAGCGGCGGGCGGTCGCGTGCTCGCGCTCCCCTTCATCGAAGGAGCTTCGACGACCGACATCATCCAGAGGATAAAAGACGTGAATAGTAAATCGTGAATGGTGAATGGATCAAAGCAGTTCTCCCATTCGCCATTGACCATTGACCATTCACCAGCAAGCCATGAGTAGCACGGCACAGGCGATATCGGCGGTGGAGGGCGCGCTCAGGCGCGTGCTTGAGGGCCAAGAGCTTCGTCGTCTCGCGGATGAGGTGCGCGCTGGAAGCCGCATCGTGTCCGTGAGCGGTCTGACTTCGGGCGCAGCGCGCGCGCTCGCCGTCGCGGCTCTGCGAAGAGAGACGGGGCGACGCTTCGCGGTCGTCGTGCAATCGACGCGCGATCTGGAAGCGTGGGAGCGCGATCTATGTTTCTGGAATGAAGCTCTGCGTCGCGGCGCGGATGCTGAACGTGACGAGCCCGTCGCGAAGCGCGCAGGAGTTGCCGCGAAGCTCGATGAGTCTGGCGCGAAGCGCGACGAATCAGGGTCGGTGCTCGTGCTGCCCGCCTCGGAGAGTGATCCTTACGCAGGCTCTTCGCCGCACGCGGAGACTCTCGAACGTCGCGCGCTCGCGCTGTGGCAACTGGCGCGCGGCGAGGGCGCGTTCGCTCTGCTCACTTCGCGCGCGCTCGCACGGCGCACGGTGAAGCCGGAAGAGATGCTCTCGATGGGGGCCACCCTCAAACGCGACGAAGATTATCCGCCGGAAGACTTGCGCGAGTTGCTGCTGGCCTCCGGCTACAGGCGCGAAGACCCTGTGGGCGCGGTCGGAGAATTTAGTTTGCGTGGCGGCATTCTCGACGTGTGGTCGCCGGGGATGGACGCTCCTGTGCGCGTCGAGTTCTTCGGCGACACGGTGGATTCCATACGCGAGTTTGATCCTGAAACGCAACTCTCCATCCGACAGTTGCAGCAGGTCGAGATCGTGCCGATGCGAGAGTATGCGGTCGGCGCGGACGACTTTCGTTTGTGGGCTGTCGCGGCGCGCGAAAGATTCACGGATGAACGCTACGCTCGCTCGCTCTCAGATCGCACGACTTTCGCGACGGAGGGTGAGACCTTCGCGGGCTGGGAGTGGCTGATGCCGCTCGTGCTGCCGACACGCGCGACCGCATTCGATTACCTGGGCGATGCGGTGCTCGTCGTCGATGAGCCTGCGCAGATCGAGTCTTACCTCGGCACGGTTTACGAAACTCTCGCGGCGCACTTTGCCGAAGCGGACGCGGCGGACGAGATCAGTCTCCGGCCCGAAGAACTTTATTTGACGACGGAAGAGTTGCGCGCGCGCGTTGCGGAGAGACAACGTGTAGAGCTGCGCGCGCTCGGTCGTGCGGCGGGCGTGATCGATGAAGGATTCGCGGGCGCGGCTGACGCTCCGGAGTTGCGGATCGGCCGCGCGCGCGAGAAGAGCGGGCCACTGTTTCTGTTCCCGGCGGTCGAGGCGGCGACGGAAGTCGAATGGCAGTCGCGCTCGTCGCGTCGTTATCACGGTCGCGTCGCGGAGCTTGCAAGCGAAGTGAAACGCGGGCACGCGAAGCGCGGAGCTTCGACGCTCTTTGCGATGCCGAGCGCAGGGATCGCGGAGCGCGTCGCGGAGATGCTGCTCGATTACGACGTGACGGCGCGGCTTGCGCTCGCGGGCGAACGTGGAGCGTCGGACGACTATCAAGCGGTCGTGACGACGGGCCGTCTGTCGGGCGGCTTCGAGTTGCCGTCTGCCGCGCTCGTCGTGCACGTCGAGACCGATCTGTTTGATGAGGCGAGCGGCGAGACGGTCGAGCATCGCGCGTTGGGGGCCACCACGGCGACGACGCAGTCGAAGCGCGGGACGAAGAAGAGATCGAAGACGGCGGCGTTCCTCTCGGACTTTCGCGATCTGAAAGTTGGCGACTATGTCGTGCACGTCGATCATGGGCTGGCCCGCTTCGGCGGATTGCAGACGCTCGACCTGCAAGGTCGCAAGGGCGAGTTCATGCTGCTCTACTACGCGGAAGAGTCGAAGCTCTACGCGCCGGTCGAGCGGCTCGATCTCGTGCAACGCTATTCGAGCGCGGAGGGCCACGAGCCGACGCTTGATCGTTTAGGTGGCCTCGGCTGGCAGAAGACGAAGGCGCGAGCCAAGCGCGCGATGCGCGACATGGCGGACGAGTTGTTGCGCTTGTATGCAGAACGCAAACTCGTCGGCGGCTACTCGTTCGCGGCGGATACGCCGTGGCAGCGCGAGTTCGATGATGGCTTCGAGTATCAGTTGACGGTCGATCAAGAGACTTCGATTGAAGACGTGAAGACCGACATGGAGACTCCGACGCCGATGGATCGCTTGCTCTGCGGCGACGTGGGTTACGGCAAAACGGAAGTGGCGATGCGCGCGGCCTTCAAGGCTGTGATGGACGGCAAGCAGGTGGCCGTGTTGACGCCGACGACCGTGCTCGCCTACCAGCACTTCGAAACTTTTACCGCGCGCTTCGCGCCGTTTCCCGTCCGCATCGATCTGTTGTCGCGCTTCCGCTCGACGAAGGAGCAGAAGGAGGTCGTGAAGAAGACGGAAGCGGGCGAGGTTGACATCATCATCGGGACGCACAGGATTCTGTCGAAGGATTTGAGTTTCCGCGATCTCGGTCTCGTTGTCGTTGACGAGGAGCAGCGTTTCGGCGTCGCGCACAAGGAGAGACTGAAGCAGTTGAAGAAGCGCGTTGACGTGTTAACACTCTCGGCGACACCGATTCCGCGCACGCTCAACATGAGCTTGATGGGCTTGCGCGACATGTCGATCATCGAGACGCCGCCGCGCGATAGGCTCGCGATTCAGACACAGGTCGTGCAGTTTGCGGAAGCGGTCATCACGTCGGCGGTCGATCTCGAACTCGGTCGCGGCGGTCAAATCTTCTTCATACACAATCGCGTGGAGACCATCGAGACCATCGCCGCGCTCGTGCGTCGTCTCGTGCCGAGAGCGCGCATCGCTGTCGCGCACGGGCAGATGAACGAGAAGGAGATGGAGCAGGTGATGTTGGATTTCATGGCGTACAAGTTCGACGTGCTCGTCGCGACGACCATCATCGAGAACGGGATAGACATCCCGCGCGCCAACACCATCATCATAAACCGTGCCGATAACTACGGCTTGGCGCAGCTCTATCAACTACGCGGGCGCGTCGGTCGCTCGAACCGCAGAGCTTACGCTTATCTATTGATCCCTTCGGAAGCAGAGTTGACACCGATAGCGCGTCGTCGCTTGGCGGCGATCAGAGAGTTCTCAGACCTCGGCGCAGGCTTTCGTATCGCGGCTCTCGATCTCGAACTTCGTGGGGCGGGGAACTTGCTCGGCGGCGAACAGTCCGGGCACATGGACGCGCTCGGCTTCGATCTTTACACGCAGATGTTGGAGCGCACGGTCGCGGAACTGCGCGGTGAAGAGATCGAGGACGAGACTTCGGTCTCGCTCAACCTCGGCGCGGACGTGGCGATCTCGGAAGACTACATCGCGGAGATGGGCCAGAGGCTTCGCACCTACAAGCGCATCTCTTCGGCGCGCGATGATGAAACGCTCGCGCAGATTCGCGCGGAGACGGAGGATCGCTACGGTCGCCTGCCTGAATCGGTCGAGCGACTGTTTGCCTATTCGCGCCTTCGCAGGCTCGCCGAAATTGTCGGCGTCGTCTCGATAGATCGCACGCCGACGGGCATCGCGATCAAACTGAGTGAGAAGGCGAGAGTCGCGCCGGAAAAATTGCTCGCGCTCGTCGCGGAGAGAGAGGGCGCGAGTTTTACGCCGAGCGGCGTGCTGCGCGTGGAGTTGTCGGACGAGGAGCGCGACGAGGCAATCGAGACGGCGCGTGGCTTGTTGCTGCAACTGCGCGCGGCGGATTAGAATGGCGGCTCGTAAATAGGGCTTCATGAGCCCGCAGATAGAAGCGTCCCACCGCATTGATCTAATAAGGAGTTAAAAATACTGTGAGAAGAAAATTATTCGCGCGCCTGTCCACTATCGCGTTCGCCGCGCTCTGTCTGCTCGTCGTCCCTGCGGCGCGCGCGCAGGAAGAGGGCGTGCCGAAGGTTGTCGATGAAGTGATCGCGCAGGTCAACAACGAGGTCATCACGCTCTCGATGCTGCGGCAGGAGATGAAGGAGGCCGCCAACGCGCTGGCCGATCAGCGCAAGATGCCGGTCGATCAGGCGCAAGCCGAGATCGCCAAGCGGCAACCGGAGATCATCGCCACGCTCATCAACGAGCAGTTGCTCTTGCAGAAGGGCAAGGAGTTGGGCTACGCCGACAACGTCGAGAAGGAAGTCAACGAGCGAATGGTGGCCGTGATGAAGCAGGAGGGCCTGAAGTCGCTCGAACAACTCTACGAGGCGATGCGACAGAGCGGCGTCGATCCGACAGCCGTGCGCCAGCAGCTTCGCACCGAGATCATGAAGCAGGCCGTGCTCCAACAAGAGGTCAGCTACAAGCTCTACTGGGGGTTGACGCCGACCGAGTTGAAGACTTACTACGACGCGCACAGGGACAAGTTCCGCAAGCCGGAGGCGGTCACGCTCTCGGAGATTTTCCTGAGCACCGTCGGCAAAGACGAGGCTGAGGTGCGAGCGCGCGCCGCGCAGATCGTCTCTCAAATTCGCGGCGGCGCGGACTTCGTCGCAACGGCGAAAGTTCAGTCAGAGCGCGAGAACGACAAGCACGAGCGCGTCGCGCCGAAGACCGGCGGTAAGCTCGGCGACCTCGCGATCAGCGACATCGACAACGCGGAAGTGCTCGCGGCCATCAAGACCATGAATGCGGGCGGCGTCACCGATCCGATTAAGCTCCCGCCCGATACTCCGACGCCCGGCTTCATCATCCTGAGAGTTGACGCGCGCTCGCCAGCAGGCGAGCCCGTCTATGACGAGAGCCACGTCCGCTCCGCCATCGCCAACGAGCGTCTCGACAAGGAGCAGAAAAACTACCTCGACAAGCTACGCACGGATGCCTACGTCGAAGTCTCTTCCACCTATCGCGATCAAGTGTTGCCGCTCCTCAAAACGGACGCGACCGGGCCCGCCAACAAGAACGCTCCGGCCACTCCCGCCAAAGGCGGCGACAAGAAGAAGACCGAGAAGTCTTACGCCAACAAGAAGCCCTAGCTTGTCCGATAGGTGAGAGCATGAATCGTCAGACGTGAATCGTTGATGGCGACGGCCATCAACGATTCACGTCTGACGATTCACCATTTACGATTGACGATTCACGGCTCTTCATGCGTCTCGATCAGTTCCTGCGGGCCAGTCGTCTCGTCGTGCGGCGCACCATCGCGCAGGAGTTGTGTGAGGCTGGCGCGGTGCTCGTGAACGATGTGACGGCGCGTTCGTCGCGCGCAGTACGAGTCGGCGACGAGATCATGGTGCGTCGCCGCGAGCGCATACTCATCGCGCGTGTCCTCGCCCTTCCCGATTCGCGCAACGTCTCCAAGTCGCAGGCCGCCGCGCTCTACGAGATCGTCAAAGACGAGCGACCGGACGACGACGCGAACACGCCCTGACGCGCAACTCCCACACGCTCCCCGCTCTCACTTCATCGTTCATCGTTCCAACTTCATCGTTGCTCTCGCTGCCGTCCGTCTTTCGCGCGTGGGTCTGTAAAAAAGTGTCTGTGGCGTCTTGGAAGCGAACGCTATGGCGTTGCGCGTCCGCGAGTCGCGCGGGCTAATCGCTGTGGAATCAGTCGTCACTGAATCGGTTTTAACTGGTATGCGGTTTGCCAGAATGTTTCGTGCGAGACAAGTGTGGATTCCTCTTCGTGGTCGCGGTTTTCGAGGGGTGGCCGTATGAACATTCTGGACAACTTCTTCTCCGAGGATTTGGCGATTGACCTCGGCACGGTCAACACGCTGATCTACTCGCCAGGTCGCGGCGTCGTCTTGAACGAGCCTTCAGCAGTAGCGATCCACAAGTACACGGGCGAGGTCCTGTCGGTCGGCGACGAGGCGTACAAGCTAGTGGGTCGCGTGCCGAAGGACGTTGAAGTTTTTCGTCCCGTCAAGAACGGCACGATTGAAAATTTCGAGGCGGCGCAGAAGATGCTCGTCGCCTTCATACGCCGCGTGCAGGGCGATCATCTCAAGCGCAGCCACATGGTGGTCGGCGTGCCCGGCTCTTCCACCGGCCTCGAACAACGCTCTGTCCGCGACGCTGCGAAAGACGCCAAAGCATCGCGCGTCGATCTCGTTGACGAGGGCCTGTGCGCCGCGCTCGGCGCGGGCCTCTCGCACGAAGACGAGCGCGCGCACTTGGTCGTCGATATCGGCGGCGGCACGACCAACATCGCCATCGTCGCTTCGGGCGCGGTCGTCTCCTCGCACAGTTTGAAGACGGCGGGCAACGCAATGGACGAAGCGGTACAAACTTATGTGCGCTCGAAATATGAGATGCAACTCGGCGAGCGCACCGCCGAACAACTCAAGAAGCAACTCGGTGCGGCGGGCGCGGAAGGCGAAGCGGTCGAGCGCGTTGAAGTGGTCGGCAAAGAGTTGACGACGGGCATGGCGAAGGCTGTCGAGATCGAACTCGCCGAAGTGCGCGAGGCTTTGGAGTCAGTCATCACAGAGATCGTCGCGGGTGCGCGCCGCGCTGTCGAAGAGTCGCAGCCCGACGTGACGGCGGACATCTACCAGACGGGATTAATTCTGACAGGCGGCGGTGCGCTTCTCGATGGGATGGCTGAACGTCTGCAACGCGAATTGAAACTCCACGTCGCCGTCGCAGACGATCCGCTCGCCGCCGTCGCGCTCGGCGCGGGCCGTCTTCTTGCCGAGCCCGAGCGACTCCAACGCGCGGCGATACGCGACGACGTGCCCGTGTGGGAGGCATCGGAAGAGTTGGTCGTTAACTGGTAAGAGTTGAGGTAAGCATTGACGGGTGATAGGAGAGCGAAAACGTTTTTCCGTCACCCGTTATCTTTTTTACGATTCATCGATCGTCGCTTTCGCGCGAGGTCTTAGCCGCTTCCTCCATCTCCAATCTTCCCGCTTCAAGCTGTCTCAACTCCTTGTGCAAAATTTCTGCGCGTGCCTCGTCGCGCTCGTCGGCGGGGAGTCGCCTGTAATCTTCGACGACTCGGAACGCACTCGTCGCGTTCTTTGATCCTTCAACGGGCGTTTGAGGAAGCATGATGAGACCGGCGACGTAGAGCGCGAGTGTGAAGAAAGAGATGTAGCCGGTGGCGGGCGCGACCGCCGGTTGATCGCCAAAGCTGCCCTGCGTCGCACCTTCGACGAGTGCGCCCGCGATGCGACGAAGCCATCCGCTTTCAGGCCCGTAGAGGCTCGCGAGCAAGAGATGCGTTAAGACGAACGCCGTGCCGAAGAGTGAGACGACGGAGCGCAGCGTGCGACGCGGATCGATGGCGGCGAACAGGTTCTGCCAGAGCGTCCAGAGGAAGAAGAAAGCGAAGAGCCAGCGAAAGAGTCCCGCACGAGGCAGCACGCTGTTGAATGCTTGCGCCGAGGCGAAGAAGAGCGAGAGAAGCGTGAGCGCATGCGAGACATTCGCGAGCGGCGCATGATCATGAGAGAGCCAGCCCGACGAATCGACGAGGCGGCCGCGCGCGAAGAGTGCGAGCAGAAGTACGGCGAGGATGAGCGCGACGAGCGGCGGAGCATTGAAGACGAGCGCGCGTGTCGGGCCTTCGACGCGCACGCCGCCCGCGAGCGCAACCGTCAAGAAGATCGTCGGCAGCAGCAGATGAACGACGAGTTGTCGATTCGTCTCGCGTCGATCCATGACACGAGCAGTCTCGCCGCGATCCATCATGCGACTGGCCGCGCCGCGATCATCAGCGTCGCGCGCGCGCGTCTTATGGCCGGTAGCCTCGCGTCTCTTCCTCATTTCCTTTCGCGAAAAACTTTCGCAGGGTTGAAGTCGCTCCACGTCGTCTCCGTGCCCTGCTCTAACTCCACTTTGAGTTCGGCGGCGGAGTGAATGCGGAGATCGGGATCGTCAACTGTGAATGCACCGTCAGGCGATAACCTGATCGCGAGATCGATAGCCTCGATGCCCTGACGGAACAGCGCATCGTCGCTATAGACGCGCCCCCAGCCCTCTCGATAGAAGGCGTAAGCCGTGTAGAACTGCGTGCGCGCATCGCGTCGCGCGGGGTCGGCCCTCATCCACTCTTCGCGCGCCGCGCGATACTGCTCTCGACGGAACATCTCGCGCGCCGATTGAAAGCGCGCCTCGTCAACCGCGTAAGTCCCGACCGACGCGCTGGCCTCCGTGCGCAGCTCATCAAGCGTGCGCGGCGCGGTCGCGTAGAGCCAGATGATGAACGCTGCGTAAAGAAGCGTCCACGCAATGCCGACTGTTGGGATGAGACTCTCGCGGCGCATTTGTTATAATCCGGCGGTGTTCAGAAGCTAGTTGAAGCCTCTTGGCGTGTCAACGCAGAAAGGCGACTCTAATCGCTGCAAAGTAGGAGGGTGAACGTAAGTGTCGAAACAGAATAAGCCGCGAAAAGATCGAAAGGACATGACGGTCAAGACCTTCGAGGAAAAGCACGGCTTGCCGCCGGGCTCGCTCAGGAACGATGACGGGAGAGATACGCGTAGCGACAAATTGATCGGGACTATCCGCAAGGAACATGAGAAGAAGAGCAAGAAGTAAGAAGGGACGTAAAAAGTTTTCGGATGGTCAAGCCTTTCAAAATTCGTGATGTGATGATCTCGCCGCCGCTCGTGCTCTCGCCGATGGCGGGCGTGACGGACGTTGCGTTCCGCGCTTTGTTGAAGCGGCGTGGAGGGATCGGTCTGACAGTCTCCGAGTTTATCTCCGTCGAGGGCCTGACGCGCAACAACCCGAAGTCGAAACGGCAGATGCGCTTCTTCGAGTATGAGCGGCCGTTCGCCGTGCAAATCTTCGGCGGCCAACCCGCACGCATGCGGATGGCCGCGGAGATGGCCCAAGAGATCGGAGCCGACATTCTCGACGTGAACTGCGGCTGTCCCGCGCCCAAAGTCGTCAAGCATGGCGGCGGCTCAGGGCTACTCAAAGATCATTCGCGACTCGAAACGATCTTGAAAGAGATCAAGCGCGCGATCACGATCCCGCTCACCGTAAAAATTCGCGCAGGGTATTACGACAACAACATCAACGCGGTCGAGACCGCAAAGCTCGCCGAACAGTGCGGCGTCGAGCACATCGCTTTGCATGGTCGCACGAAAGAGCAGGGCTACAAGGGCCGCGCTAACTGGGACTTGGTTCGTCAGATCAAAGAGGTTGTCAAAGTTCCCGTCTCAGGTAGCGGCGACGTGACGACGCCTGCGGAAGCCTTCGCGCGCTGGCGCGAGACAGGTTGTGACGGCATCTTGATCGGTCGCGGCGCGATGGCGAACCCGTGGATATTTCGACAGATCGAAGAGATCATCGAGGGCCGCGAGCCATACGATCCGACGCTCGCCGACAAGCGCGAAGTGCTCATCGAATACTTCGATCTGTTGCGCGCCGACATGCCGGAGTTCGCCGCCGTCGGCCGCATGAAGCAACTCGCCGGACAGTTCACGCGCGGACTCCCCGGCGGCTCGCGCTTCCGCCAAGTCATCTATCACTCGCATGCCGTCACGGAAGTATTAGATCGCATCGAAGAATACTTCGAGACCGTCGCGTCGGGTCGCACCTACATCGGCGAAGGCGGCGCGGATGAACCAGACGAAACTCCCGCGCTCGACTCGTGCGAAGCACCGACGTTCGCTTGAGCGCGCGCGTGCTGCAACTTGGATTGAGAGTTGATCGCGCGGCGTGCCGCGAAACCAAATCACTCCGCTCGACGTAGAAAGCCTCACGGACTACGCGAAGCCCAAATCCCGTCCGAAACGTTTAAGGAGTCGAAATCCATGTACCGATCTCTCGCTCTCTTCGCACTGCTCTTCGTCTGCGCGCTGAGCGCGTCCGCACAAACCGCTCGCACGGATGATCTCGCGCGCCTGCTGCGCTTCCCCGACATCAACGGCGAAATGATCGCGTTCGTCTATGCGGGCGACATCTGGACTGTTCCCTCGTTGGGTGGAACAGCGCGCAGGCTCACGTCGCACGCGGGCTTGGAGTTGTTCCCGAAGTTCTCGCCCGACGGTCGCTGGATCGCTTTCACCGGCGAGTACAACGGCACGCGACAGGTCTTCGTTATTCCGACCGAAGGCGGCGAGCCGCGACAGCTCACCTATCACAACGACGTGGGCGCGCTGCCGCCGCGCGGTGGTTGGGACAATCGCGTGTTGGGTTGGACGCCCGA
This sequence comes from Acidobacteriota bacterium, assembly GCA_032229975.1. Taxonomy (GTDB): domain Bacteria; phylum Acidobacteriota; class Blastocatellia; order Pyrinomonadales; family Pyrinomonadaceae; genus JAIVGV01. The sequence continues at coordinate 12,882 of JAVXVG010000040.1, forward strand.
CGGCAAGAACGTCCTCTTCCGCGCGAACCGCGTCGGCGCGAGTGATCGCTTGGGCCGGCCCTATCTCGTTCCCGTCGAGGGCGGTCAAGAGACGCCGCTCGCGATCACGGAAGCGGGCGGAGTGAGTTATTCGTCGGATGGTACGCGCGTCGCGTTCACGCCGATCTCGAATGAGTTTCGCGGGTGGAAGCGTTATCGCGGCGGCCAGTCGCCCGACGTGTGGATTTACGATCTCGCGAACAACACGTCGGAGCAGATCACGAACACGCGCGCGCAGGACATGATTCCCGTCTGGCTCGGCGACACGATCTATTACTTGTCTGATCGCGATTGGACGATGAACGTCTTCGCCTACAACACACGCACGAAGCAGACGCGAAAAGTTACGACCCACTCGGACTACGACGCGCTGTGGCTGAGCGGCGCGGGCGGCGAGTTGGTTTACGAGTGCGGCGGCTACGTCTATCGACTCGACGCGAAGTCGGGCAAGACGGAGCGTGTGCCGATCAAAGTCTATGGCGACTTCGCAGACACCGTGCCTTACTTTCAAAATGTGAAGCCGTTCGTCGAGAGCTTCTCGATCTCGCCCACGGGAGCGCGCGCACTCTTCGGCGCGCGCGGCGACATCTACACCGCTCCGGCGAGAGAGGGCGAGGTCAGAAACCTGACCGACTCGCAGGGCGTGCGCGAGCTGGCCCCCGCGTGGTCGCCCGATGGCCGGTGGGTGGCGTACCTCAGTGATCGATCCGGCGAATACGAAATCTACGTGCGCCCCTCGGACGGCGCGGGCGCGGAGCGGCGCGTAACGATGGACGGAGACATCTGGCGTTACCCGGTCGCGTGGTCGCCCGACAGCACGATGCTCGCCTACGCGGACAAGAAGGAGCGGCTGCGCTACGTCAACGTCGCGTCGGGCCAGACGACCGATGTTGATCGAAGCAGACACAACGACATCACGAACTATAGTTGGGCCCCCGACAGTCGCTGGATCGCTTACACGAAGCAGGGCGACAATCAGTCGTCAGAAATCTGGGTCTATTCCATTCCCGACAAGCGCGCGCAGAAATTGACGGGCGGGATGACGAGCGACGCCGAGCCGGTCTTCGATCCCAAAGGTCGCTATCTCTACTTCCTCTCGAACCGCGACATGAATCTCACGTTCAGCTCCTTCGAGTTCAACTATCTCTACACGAACCCGACGCGCGTCTATGTCGGACTGCTCGCGGCCGATGGCCCGCCGCTCTTTCTACCGACGAGCGACGAGGAACGCTCGAAGACGAAGGAGACGCCGCTCACGCAGCCGCCCGGCCCCGGCCAGCAACCGCCGCCGCAGGGCGCGAAGCCGCAGGGCCAGCCGGGAACAATGCCTTCGCCCGAAGCGCAACCATCCGCGCAAGTCTCGCCGTCGCCGACTGCGGGGCCACCTTCGCCAACGCCCGCCATGGCCGATGCGAAGGGCGACGAGAAGAAGACGAACGCGCCTGCAGTGGCCCCCGTCAAGATCGATTTCGCGGGATTCGAGAGTCGCGTGCGCGCGATTCCGGGCTCTAACGCGAACTATCGTCACCTCTCCGCGAACGCAGACGGCGTGCTCTACATTTCGGGGCCGGGCCGGCTCTCGCTCTACAACCTCGAAGCCAAAGCCGAGCAGCCGATCATCGAGGGCATCGGCGACTACGATCTCTCTGCGGACGGCAAGCACATCGCTTTCCAGTCGCGTGAGAACTACGGCATCGCGCCGGTCGCGCCCGCACAGAAAGCCGATCAAGGTCTCGTCAAGCTCGACGGCATGATGATGAAGATCGATCCGAAACTCGAATGGGCCGAAGAGTACACAGACGCTTGGCGCACGATGCGCGATTGGTTCTACGATCCGAATATGCACGGCGTCGATTGGAACGCTGTGCGCGCCAAGTACGGCGCGCTCGTGCCCTACATCTCGAACCGCGAAGATTTGAACTTCGTGATGACCGAGATGGGGAGCGAGCTGATGGCGGGCCACATCTACGTCGAGCGCGGGAGCGATCCGCCGAGAGTTACGCGCGCAGACGGCGCATTGCTCGGCGCGGAGATCGTTCCTGACAATTCGGGCTATTTCAGGATCGCTAAAATCTTCCCCGGCGAGAACTGGCAGGAGAGTTTCCGCTCACCTCTCACAGAGCCGGGCGTGAAGGCGAAGGTCGGCGATCTGATCACTGCGGTTGATGGTCACACGACGCGCGGGGTGAAGAACTTCTACGAGTTGTTGGAGGGCAAAGCCTCACGCGTCATCACACTCACCATGAGTGATCGCGCGGACGGCGCGAACGCGCACGACGAACGAGTGAGACCCGTTCGCAGCGAGTCGAACCTACGCTACTTCGACTGGGTGCAGTCGCGTCGCGCGATGGTCGAAAGACTTTCGGGGGGCCGCATCGGCTACATTCACGTGCCGAACACTGCGGTCGAAGGCAATCGCGAGTTGTTCAAAGGCTTCTACGCGCAGGCGAACAAGGATGCGCTCTTGATCGATGATCGTTACAACGGCGGCGGCTTCATCCCCGACCGCATGATCGAGTTGCTTGAACGCAAGCCCGTCAGCTACTGGACGCGGCGCGGCGGCGACGTGTATTCGACGCCGGGCTACGCCAACACCGGCCCCAAAGCGATGCTCACGAACGGCTACGCCGGATCGGGCGGCGACGCCTTCCCCTACTATTTCCGCGAGCGCAACCTCGGAAAGATATTCGGCACGACGACGTGGGGCGGCCTCATCGGTCTCTCAGGCACGCCGCCGCTCGCCGATGGCGGAAGTTTGAGCACGCCGTCGTTCCGCTTCATCGATCTCAACGGCCAGTATGCGGTCGAAGGCACGGGCGTCGATCCGGATGTCGAGGTGGTTGACCGGCCCGACGCGGTCGCGCGCGGCGAAGACCCTTCGCTCGAAGCGGCCGTGAAGTATTTGTTGGACGAGCTGCGTCGCAATCCGCCCAAGCACATCACGGCTCCGACGCCGCCCGTCATGCGACAGCCGTAAGGCGCATGATTGAGGTGACAGAGAACGACGGGCGCGATCAAATTCAACTGATCGCGCCCGTCATCTTTTCAGATCAAAGTTGATCTATGCCCCGCGTCTGCACATGCGGAGTGTGCGAGATTATTTCGTGTCGTCGTCGCCGTTCAAAGTTTCGAGTTCCCCTTCGAGCGAGCGGAGCGTGCGTTGCAGCATCTCGCGGTGTGCGCGGTTGGTTGATCGCTCCAACTGTTCGAGCGTGCGTGCGCGAGAGAGTCGGAGCGTTTCGAGTCGCTCGCGGCGGGCACGCACTTCAGGCGAGTCGTCGAGTCGGGGCGCAGCTCGCATGCGCGCGCGCTCCTCCGCTTCCTGCTCCACGTCCTCGGCTGATTTACCCCAACCCCTCGCCATGTCTCTGGTGGCCCTCAACTCATACGACTCGAACGACGTGGGCCATCCGCGCCCACATCTTTATTCCAAGCTCAACGGTCGCGGCGTCGTGCCGCCGAAGAACCAGCTTGCGCCGACTCTCAAGCGATGCTGCCACGTCGGAAGTCTCTGCGTGTAGAGAGCGAAGCGAGCACGACGCGCGAGCGGGCCGGTGACGACGTTTCCCGCGACGAGCACCGCCGCGTTCTCCGTCCCCAAGCTCACGGCTTCGCCTAGCTCGACAAACTTCTTCGTCTCAAGCGGCTTTCCTTCGAGGAAGGCGCGGACATTTCTGCCAACGAGATCGGATTGCTGGAAGGCGAGCTGCGCCGTGCCCGCGAGCGTCGGCGGCACGTCGGCGTATGCAGCCATGTCGCCGAGCGCGAAGACTCCTTCGCGACCGCGCACCTGAAGCGTCGGCTCGACCGAGACGAGTCCGCGTCGATCTTTTTCGACGTTCAATTTTTCGACGAGCGGATTCACGCGCACGCCCGCCGTCCAGACGACGCCCGCCGAGCGCATCTCTTCCTGCGTGCCGTCGTGCTCGAACGTAACTGCATCTTCGCCGACGCGCACGACGCGTGTTCGCGTGTGAACTTCGACGCGCGATTCGTTCAGAGCCTCGACGACGACGCCGCGAATCTCTTCGTCCATGCCGGGCACGACCCTATCGCCCATCTCGACGACGAGCACGCGCGGCTCGCCTTGCAGACCGCGTCGGCGAAACGCCTCGCGCAGCAGATCGCTCATCTTCGTTGCAAGCTCTACGCCCGATGCTCCCGCGCCGACGATGGCGAAGGTGGCCGCCGCGCGTGCATCCTGCGGCGCGGCGTCGGGCGGGATGTGGTCGAGCGCATCGATCATGCGCAGGCGCAGATCGTCCGCGTGTCGAATCTTGCGGAAAGGGAGCGCGAACTCTTCCGCACCGGGGATGCCGTAGAAGTTCGTGACGCCGCCGACTGCCAAGACGAGCGCATCGTAAGCGAGACGACGCAGGCGACCGGCCACGGCGATCTCGCGCGCTTCCAAGTCGATCTCTGTGACTGCGCCCTGCACGAAGCGTATGCGATCCGCGTCGAGTAGCTCTTTGTAGGGCGGCGCGATGTGCCATGCCTCGACCTCGCCGCTTAAGTATTCGTAGAGCATCGGCGGGAACAGGAAATGATCTTCCGGCGAGACGAGCGTCACATCTGCCGCGCCCGCCACTGCGAGCGCAGTGAACAGCCCGCCCATGCCACCGCCGATGATACAGACGCGCGCCTGTCGCTTGCTCATTCAAAGTCTCCGGTTTGAAGTTTGATTGCGCTCGGCGGGGATAGTAGCAAAAAAAAGTTGATGGAGATAATATAACGCTGAACGAAAGTTTAAGGAGAAGACTATGAAAACCCCATTTGATGACATCAATGGCCCATTCAATGATCCGCTTCTACGAGAACATTTGAAGCGTATGCGAGACTTGGAAAATAACCCGGCGTATCAGCACGCTATGCGCGAACAGCAGCGATTACAGAATAATCCCGCATATCAGTTCGCTATTAAAGAGATGGAGAGACGCCAACGCGATCCAGCATACCGAGCTATGCTCCAATCGTTGGAGATTCAAAGACGCCAAGACTATGCGGGGATTCTTCGTAGCATTCCAGATATTTCTCAAATGCAGGATTTGCTTAAAGTATCCTACTCTCAAACTGCTATCAGAGAGCTAGAGGCTTTTAATGCCCGTTTTAACGATCAAAGGGTGGAATTATTTTTCAAGGCTGAGAAGTTAAGAGATCAGCAAAACTTGCTACGGACTTTTGAAGAAATTAGACAGGCTCAAGAAACCTATGACAGCTTGCTACGGTCTGATCTTTGGCGAAGGGAAGAGTTAGTTCGCTTCTTTCCTCCCATAGTTACTCCGGTGGCAGATGAAGTTAAAGAACCGGAGCCTAAGCAGGTTTCAGCAGAACTATTCATTCTAGACCTTCAAACTAAATACGAAGAGCAATATGAAGACCTAGACGAAAATGAACAGTTGGTCATGTATGCGACATTCAATGGTTTTACTATGGAAGTGAGAGATTTCTTTGCCGATACCTTCAATCGTATCCGCTTGATAGGAAGTGTCGGTGGTGCTGAAACTGTGGCAGTAGTTGAGCAGTCAAACTTCACAATTGTTTTTATGAAAATACCCAGTGAGCCACAAAAGCCAAAGCGACGCATCGGCTTCATTATCGAAAGGGAGATTATCGAAGAAGATGATGATAATTAAGTTGATATACGCTCGCTGGACAGTGCGTCAAACGGCGTGTTAAATTCCTCAACGATTTAGTAAGTTTTGCGGTTGCCTGCGCTTAGCGGGGGCGACTGCGGTCTGGGAGGGCCATCTCGAACAAGTCATGTTAGCTACGGAAAAGAAGGAAGAGATCGTCGGGAATTTTCGCACGCACGAGGGCGACACGGGGTCGCCGCAGGTGCAAGTCGCGCTTCTAACGGAGCGCATCAATCAACTCGCCGAGCACTTCAAGACGCACAAGAAGGACAACCACTCGCGACGCGGCTTGCTCAAGATGGTCTCGCAGCGACGCAAGCTGCTCGATTACCTCAAGCGCAGGGACATCGAGCAGTATCACGCGATGATCCAGCGTCTCGGCTTGCGCCGTTAAGTCGCTTCGTGAAGGCTTGCGCTTGCGGTAAGTGTACGGAAGCTGAAGGGTTCAACTAATCAACGCCCGCGTCCAATGAAAACTCCGAATGGCAGTGCCGAACGTGACGGCGCAGGCTGCCGCAGGGCGGACGCGCGACAGCTTGTCAAAGAGGTCAAGCAGCTAAGGCGGCGACGGCTCACGTGTGAGGCGTCGCCGTCTCTTTTAGTAGCAATCAGCCGTCAGCCGCTCAGCCAACCCGATATGAGTTGACGGAAGTTAAGCCGGAGTTTTCACGTGCGGGAGTAAACCGCAAACTCGCCGACTTACTGAGTGCTGAATGCTGAATGCTTTGAGACGCGAACGGATGAGACGTTCGCGCGTCAGTTGTCCGAAGGAGACATGAACACAATGCCAGTGAAGAAATATCTGAAAGAGACTATCAAGCTCGGCGGTCGAGACCTGACCGTCGAAACGGGCCGAGTCGCCAAGCAGGCGGACGGCTCCGTCATCGTCCGCTACGGCGACACGATGCTGCTCTGCGCCGCCGTCGGCGCGCAAAGTCCGCGCGAAGGGATCGACTTCTTCCCGCTCACGGTCGAGTATCGCGAGAACAACTACGCGGCCGGACGCATCCCCGGCAACTACTTTCGCCGCGAGGGCCGCCCCGGCGAAAAAGAAGTCCTCACCTGCCGACTCATCGACCGGCCCTGCCGCCCGCTCTTTACGGAAGGCTATCGCAACGAGACGCAGGTCATCGCCTCCGTCATCTCCGCCGATCAAGAGAACGACCCCGATGTCATCGCGATCACGGGCGCGTCGCTCGCGCTCTATCTTTCGGACATCCCGTTCCCGACGCCGATTGCGGGCGTGAGAGTCGGCTTGATCGAAGGTCGCTACATCATCAACCCGACCTACGACGAGGTGCGGGAGTCGCGTCTGAACCTGATCGTCGCGGGCACGGAAGAGGCCATCGTGATGGTCGAGGCGGGGGCCAAGCAGGTCTCCGAAGAGATCATGGTCGAGGCTCTGATGCTCGCGCACAAGGAGATCAACCGCCTGTGTCGTTGGCAGAAAGAGCTGTACAAGGCTCTCGAGATCGAGAAGCGGCCCGTCACTGCGCCTGAGTTGAACGCGGAGATGTTGGGAGAGATCGAGCGCAACTACACGGACAAGATGCGCGCCGCGCTCGACACAGAAGCGCAGGGCAAGCAGGCTTCATATGCGGCGGTCGATGCCTTGAAGAAAGAGGTCGTCGAGGCGCACCCTGAAGACGCACCCGAGCAGCGCAAGATGGCGAAGAAAATCTTCGATCACTTGAAAGAAAAAATCTTCCGCGATGACATCTTAAACAAGCGTCGTCGCCCCGATGGCCGTCGCTTCTCCGAGATTCGCCCGATTGATTGCGAAGTCGGCTGGCTCCCTCGCACGCACGGCTCTGCCCTGTTCACGCGCGGCGAGACGCAGGCGATGGTGACGACGACTCTGGGAACGAAAGATGACGAGCAGTTCATGGACGATCTCGAAACGGGCGAGGTCAAGCGTCGCTTCCTGCTCCACTACAACTTCCCGCACTACTCTGTCGGCGAGGTCGGACGCTTCGGCTCTTCGAGTCGCCGCGAGATCGGGCACGGCGCGCTGGCGCGTCGCGCGTTAGAGCCGCTCCTGCCCGACGAGGCTGAGTTCCCTTACGCGCTCCGCATCGTCGCGGACATCACGGAGTCGAACGGCTCTTCGTCGATGGCGACGATCTGCGGCGGCAGTCTCTCGATGATGGACGCGGGCGTGCCTGTCAAAGCTCCGGTCGCGGGCGTCGCGATGGGACTCGTGATGGAAGGCAACAAGTATGCGATCCTCTCAGACATCGCGGGCGCGGAAGATCACTACGGAGACATGGACTTCAAAGTCGCGGGCACGCGTGAAGGCATCACGGCCCTTCAGATGGACATCAAGATCGGCGGCATCAACGCCATGATCATGCAGGAGGCTCTGGAGCAGGCCCGTAAAGGCCGCCTACACATCCTCGACATCATGGAAGAAGCTCTCGCCACGCCGCGCGAGGACTTGTCGCCGTATGCTCCGCGCATCATCACGATCAAGATCAATCCCGATAAGATTCGCGACGTGATCGGGCCCGGCGGCAAGATGATCCGCTCCATCGTCGAAGAGACCGGCGCGAAGATCGACGTGGAGGACGACGGCACGGTCTTCATCTCCACCGCCGACAGCGACGCGGCGGACGCGGCGGTCGCGCGCATACGCGGCTTAACAGCCGAGGCGGACATCGGCGAGACCTACATGGGTACGGTCTCACGCATTGTGGACTTCGGCGCGTTCGTCGAAATCTTCCCCGGAACCGATGGGCTGCTGCACATCTCTGAGATCGCCAATCATCGCGTCCGCGACGTGAGGGACGAACTCAAAGAGGGGCAGCAGATCGTCGTCAAGTGCATCGGCAAAGAGGGCAACAAGATCAAGCTCTCGCGTAAAGCCGTCTTGCGCGACGAGCAGGGCGGCTCTGCGGCGGAAGGCAACGGCGGCGGGATGGAAGGCAATGGTGGCGGCGGTCGCTGAAATTAGTGACCCCCAGCCATAACTCTGAGAAGGGGTCGCGCCCCGCGTCGAGCGCGACCCCTTTTTAGTTTCATTGCCTACACTTAGACCGCGAAAAAGGGCTCGCAAAATTGGAAGTCCTCAAGTATTATCCCTTTCCCTTTGATGTAAACGGACAGGAGAGCGGGCTTTTCTAAAGAAGTTTCCGCAAAATTTGACTCTCGCGGCATGGGGAAATTGTCGCTAAAGCTATGGGTTTCCGAGGAGGACGACGAGACACGATGAGGCATCAAGCAATCAGCAAAATCGCTCTGATGCTCAGCGTCTTTTTTATCGGCGCGGCATCGGCGCAAGCCAGCCCCGTCCGCTACGGCGACATCGTTGCAATGGCGACGGTCGCCGGTCAGAGCGGTCGTCCCTCGGTCGATCTCCGTATGCGCCCCTCCGGTCAGCAGATCGCGGGCTCGCAGCAGACAGCCTCGACCAAAGGCGCCCCGGCGCAAGAGCAGAACCAGTCAACCACGCCCGACGCTGCGACAAGCACACCCGCATCGTCCGCCTCCGCCTCGCTGACGGGCACTGAAGTCGCCCCGCAACAACCGGCCCAACAGACCAACGTCGATACCATCGATCTCGGCGAAGTTCAAGGCACGATCTGCGACTGCGGCGCGATACGCATTCCGGGCGGCTTCCCGAAGTGGCCCTTGCTCGCGCTCGGCGCAGTTCCATTCTTCTTCATCAATCACGGCTGCGACACCTCTCCGTGCACCGAAGAGATTTTCCCGACGCCGACGCCGACGCCGCCCGGCGTGCCTGAGCCAGCGACCATCTTCCTGCTCGGCACGGGACTCGTCGCACTAGGCGCACGCGCCCGACGCGCCTACTCGCGCCGCGACGACAACAACGATAACGAAGCGACGGGGGAGGTCTAAGAGCCATGAAGAACTCTTTCGCCAAGACCGCTCGCACACATCTTCTCATCTTTGCCTGTGCCCTCGCGCTCGTCGCATCTTTCGCCACGGAGTCGCGCGCGCAACGCAAAGATCAGCGACCGGGCCGCATCGAGCTTGCGACCCCGACGGGCAGCTACCCGTTCACGATTGACAAGCAGATAGTGCCCGGCACGAACGGCATGACGAGCCCGACCACGCAGCTCATCGATCTCGCGCCGGGTGAGCACGTCGTTGATATAGACTTCCCGAACAAGACCGCCTTCCATCGCGTGTTCATGATCTTGCCGAGCAAGAGGACTTGTCTCGCGCTCAACTTCCGTCCGAAGACGATCACCATCGAGCGTCCCGTCAAGTCTTTCTGTCCCTATCCCGTGAGCGTCTCCGCGCCGAACTCGGTGCAAGAGGGCAACACGATCACCTTCTCTTCGGACGTGAACTACGCGGGCCAGTCGGGTCTCATCTACACGTGGACGATCAGTCCGCCCTCGGCGCGTATCTCTTCCGGCGCGGGCACGCCGACCATCACCGTCGATACGACCGGCGTCGGCGCGCAGCGCGTCACGGCCATCCTCGTCGTCGATGACGGATCGGGCGACCGGCAATGTCGCCAGCGCGCACAGGCTGCGACGGGTGTCATTTCGTTGCCGCCGCCGCCCGTGCCCAACCCGCGCAAGTTCGGCGAGTTCCCGTCGATCTCGTTTAACGAGGACAAAGCGAACTTCGACAACTTCGCCGTCGAGCTGCAAAGCGATCCGAGCGCGCAAGGGTACATCATCGTATATAACGGACGCCGCAGCCGGCCCGGTCGCCTCGCAACGCTCGTCAACCGCTCGCGCGACTACATGGTCAACACGCGCAACATCGACGCGAGCCGCATCCTCGTCGTCAACGGCGGGATGCGCGATGTGGACTCTATCGAGTTGTGGATCGTGCCGAAGGGCGCGTCCGCGCCGCGACCGAGCCCGCGCTGAGTCGGCGGCACGGAAGCGTGAAGTCATTTGAGACGGGCGACAAGAAGTTTTTAAGACTCTCTCTTGTCGCCCGTTCTTCTCTTTCGTTGACGCACTTCTCCCCCTGTGGTAACAACTTCGGCGACTTCCCCCGCTAGAGGTTCATCGCTAAACTTTCGATTCCGATCAGAACTCTTACAGGAGGACTCTCTATCATGGCAGACGGTGACGGCGGCAGCGGCTCGACAGGCGTGGTGGCGGTGCTCGTGATCTTCGTGATCATCATTCTCGTCGCGCTCTTCCTCTTCGGCGGGCGACTCTTCCGTGGTTCGGGCGCGCCCTCGAAGGTTGACGTGAACGTGTCGGCTCCAAGCAAGTAGCAGAGCGTTTCGACGGACACAACAGAGAAGGGAGGACGACGCCTCGCGCACGCGCGGGGACGCTCGCTCCTCCCTTTTCGTCTGCCTGTGCTACGATGCGTCAATCGTGAATCGTCAATTTTAAATCGCGCTTGAGCAATGACTAGGCTTGAGCAATGGGCGTCCAATCGAGCGACATCTCAAGTACGATTTACGATTCACCATTCACCATTCACGGAGGTCTGCTTGGCTGCACCGAACATCGAGACCATCGCGAGCCTTGCCAAACGGCGCGGGTTCGTCTTCCCTTCGTCGGAGATTTACGGCGGGCTTGGCAGCGCGTGGGACTATGGCCCCCTCGGCGTCGAACTCTCGAACAACGTCAAGCGCGCGTGGTGGCGTTGGCTCGTCTATGAGCGCGACGACATCGAAGGGCTCGACTCTTCGATCATCCTCAACCGGCAGGTCTGGAAGTATTCGGGCCACGAGGAGACCTTCAACGATCCTTTGATCGATTGCCGCGCCTGCAAGAGTCGCTTCCGCGCAGACAAGCTCGCCGAGGAGTTCGGCGAAGCAGTGACGGTCGAGAGCTTCACACGGATCGCTTGTCCCAACTGCGGCAAGCACGATTGGACTGAGCCGCGTCCCTTCAACATGATGTTTCGCACGACGCTCGGCGCAGTCTCTGAGGACGACGATCCGACCGCGCTTGCGTATCTGCGCCCCGAAACCGCGCAGGGTATCTTCATCAACTTCCTCAACGTGCAGCAGTCGATGCGCCGCAAAGTCCCGTTCGGTGTCGCGCAGATCGGAAAGTCATTTCGCAACGAGGTCACGCCCGGCAATTTCATCCTGCGCACGCGCGAGTTTGAGCAGATGGAGATGGAGTATTTCGTCCGGCCCGATGCAGAGCATTCGCAGCTCGTCGATTACTGGGTCGAGCAGTATCTCGGCTTCTACACTTCGCTTGGGCTAGCGCGCGAGAACATCACGCTGCACGAAGTTCCGCAGGAAGAACTCGCGCACTATTCGCGTCGCACGGTCGATCTCATGTATCGCTTCTTCCCCGAACGCGAAGGCGACGAAGCGCGCCGCTTCGAGGAGTTGATGGGCATCGCCTACCGCACAGACTTCGATCTCAAGTCGCACTCGAAGAACCCGAACGACGCGGAAGGCAAGCGCATCAACCCTGACTCGACCGAAGACCTCTCCTATTTCGACGAAGCTGCGAAGGAGCGTTTCTACCCACACGTCATCGAGCCCGCCGCAGGCGTCAACCGATCAGTGCTTGCGTTTTTGATGGACGCTTACACGGAGAGGACGACCGACAAAGGCGAGAAGCGCGTCATCCTCAAACTTCATCCAGAGCTTGCGCCGATCAAAGTCGCCGTCTTGCCGCTCGCGAAGAACAAGCCGGAGATAGTCGGCATGGCGAAGGCCATCAAGCGTTCGCTTCAACCCTCAATGCGGGCCGTCTATGACGACACCGGCGGCATCGGCAAACTCTACGCGCGACAGGACGAGATCGGCACGCCCTTCTGCGTCACCATCGATCATCAGTCGCTCGAAGACGAAGCCGTCACCGTGCGCGACCGCGACACTTGGGAGCAGGAACGCATCAAAGTCTCCGACCTGCGCGAGCATTTGCAATCAAGACTGCTTGCCCAAAGTCCAATCTCTAATGTTCAAGGCCCCGCCGCGACGTTGGATTGACTTTAGACTTTGAACATTGAACTTTGAACTCTTAAGTCATGGCGATCCGTAAAACTAAAACGCAGACACAACGCACGGATGCGCGGCTGCTGCTCGAAGCGGACGATGCGGTCGAGCTTCCGCCCGCAGAGGTCGAAGAGTCGGCGGTCGTCTTGCAGTTCGATAACCTGAGGCAGTACGTGCCGGAGTTGATCGAAACCTTGCGCGCGGGCACGATAGCCGAGCTCGTCCCCGTCATGCGCGACGGCTCGACCTTCGCCGTCCACACCGAGACGCGCACCTTCTGGGTCAAGCTCTGGCACGCGGCCAACTCCGACATGACACGCATCGAACGCGTGCAGGTCTTGAGCTGCCTGCCCTCGACGCGCGGCGTGCAGATACTCGTCGGCGACGAAGATGATTATGACGACGAAGAGTTTGACGAGTTCGATGACGAAGAGGTGATCGATCACGAGGACGAAGCTATCGGCCAAACCGGCCCAAACGACGAAGGCGACGATGACGAACCGAACATCAACTTTGAGAGTCGCTGATCTCGCGTTCGAGAGTTGCCGATCTCGCGCACGTTTTCTGGAAACTTAAATCTGTAATTTGCAATCGTATGACATCTGGGCTGCGGTCGAAAGACTTGCAGCCTCTCTTTTTATGCGGGAAACTCTGCGCGCGATGACGTTCGTGCCGAAAAAAATTCTCGCGCTCGCGCGCGCCGTGAAAGATTCGGGCGGCCACGCTCTGCTCGTCGGCGGCTGCGTGCGTGATGCGCTGCTCGGCCGCCAGTCGAAGGATTGGGACGTTGAGGTGTACGGCGTCGAGCCCGCCTCTTTGCGCGCACTGCTCGAACGCTTCGGCAGGGTTGATGCGGTCGGCGAGGCGTTCACGGTCTATAAGCTCGGTCACGACTTGGACGTGTCGATCCCGCGCCGCGAGCGAAAGTCGGGACGCGGTCATCGAGGCTTCGTCATCGAAGGCGACCCCGCGATGTCTTTCGCCGACGCCGCGCGCCGGCGCGACTTCACGATCAATGCGATCCTCTTCGACCCTCTAACGAACGAACATATCGATCCCTTTGATGGCCGGATCGATCTCGAAAAGCGACTCTTGCGCGCCGTCGCGCCCGAAACTTTCGTCGAAGACTCTCTGCGCGTGCTGAGAGCCGCACAACTCGCCGCGCGCTTCCGTTTCGAGATCGATCCGGCCACGATCGAGTTGTGCCGCTCAATCGATCTTACGGACTTGCCCGCCGAGCGCGTCTGGGGCGAGTTGGAAAAACTTCTGCTTCAAGCCTCGCATCCGTCGATTGGCTTCGAGTGGCTCGCGCGCTTGAACGCGACGCCGCAACTCTTCCCCGAAGTCCACGCGCTCGTCGGCGTGCCGCAGGAAGAGGAATGGCATCCGGAAGGGCCGGTTGACGTTCATACTTTTCTCACACTCGACCGCGCGCGCGAACTTGTTGACGATCTGCCTTACGCGAAGCGCGTGACTGTCATGCTCGCCGCGCTCTGCCACGACTTCGGCAAGCCTGCGACGACAGAGTTCGTCGAAGGGCGCACGCGCTCGCGCGGCCACGACGCAGCAGGCATCGCACCCACGCTCGCGTTTCTCGATCGTCTGAAAATCTTCACGCTCGACGGCTACGATGTGCGCGCGCAAGTCGTCGCGCTCGTGCAGGATCATTTGAAGCCGGGCGAGTTCTATCGTCAACGCGAGAGCATCACCGACGGCGCGTTTCGCCGACTCGCGCGACGCTGCGAACTCGATCTGCTCTACCGCGTTGCGAAGGCTGATTCACTCGGACGCAACGCGCCGTGGGTTCCGCGCGAGCGTTGGTTCGACGCTTCGGCGCAGGAGTGGTTCATCAAACGCGCGCGCGAGTTGTCGGTCGAACGTCACGCTCCGTCGGCGATCCTGATGGGGCGACACTTGCTTGAGTTGGGACTCAAGCCTTCGCCGCGCGTCGGCGAGATCACGCGCGCCGTTTACGAGATGCAGCTCGACGGTCGCGTCCGCACGCTCGCGGAGGCGCAAGACGCCGCGCGCCGTTTGATCGGCGAAGGCGAGACGCGCTAAGATGCCGCTTAATCCGAAAGCCCATTCCGCATGAATCAACGCACAACTTCAACGTCAGTCGCTACACGTTGCGGCTGTTCGCCTATCAACTTTCATCAGAAGGAACATTGAGATGATCGATTTCGAGTTGACCGAAGATCACAAGGCCCTCGTGCAGACCGTGAGAGAGTTTGCGGCGAAAGAGGTGGCCCCGCACATCAAGGAGTGGGACGAGAAGCAGCAGTTCAACCGCGCGATCTTAGACAAGATGGGTGAGTTGAATCTGCTCGGCGTCTGCGTGCCGGAAGAGTTGGGCGGCGCGGGCTTCGACTACGTCGCGCTCGGTCTCGTCTGCGAAGAGCTTGAGTACGTCGATACGTTTTTGCGCGTCGCCATGTCGGTGCACACGGGTTTGAATTGTCTGACGCTCTACTCGTGGGGCACGGAGGAGCAGAAGCAAAAATATCTCGTGCCGCAGGCGAAGGGCGAGAAGCTCGCAACGTATGGACTGACCGAGCCGGGCGCGGGCTCAGACGTTGTCGGCTCGCGTTCGACGGCGCGACGCGAGGGCGATGAGTGGGTCTTGAACGGCGAGAAGATGTGGATCAGTCTCGCCGACGTTGCCGACAACTTCCTCTTCTTCTGTTGGACGGATGAAGAGAAGCGACGCAAACGCGATCACACAGGAATGTCTTGCTTCATCATCGAGCGCACGATGCGCGGGTTCACGTCGGGCACGATTCACGGCAAGATGGGCATACGCGCGGGCAACACCGGCTACTTCTCTCTGCAAGACGTGCGCGTGCCCGCGTCGAACATGGTCGGGCAGGAAGGCGAAGGATTCAAGATCGCGATGTTCGCGTTGGAGCAGGGCCGCTACACCGTCGCCGCAGGTGCGACCGGAGTGATTCGCGCGTCGCGTGATGCGTCAGTCAGATATGCGAATGAGCGCGAGACGTTCGGGACGAAGATCGCGAACCATCAACTCGTCAAACAGAAGATCGCGGAGATGGAGGCCGACTACCAGATGGCCCACCTCTTGTGGCTGCGCGCGGGCTGGCTGAAGAACGAGGGCCTGCCGAACGCGCGCGCGACTTCTCTGGCGAAGTGGCAGGCGACCGTGCGCAGCGAGAAGGCTGCTTCAATGGCGATTGAAGTCCACGGCGCGAACGGCTACTCGAACGACTACCCTGTCGAGCGTTACCTTCGCAACTGCAAAGCCGCGATCATCTACGAGGGCACGCGCGACATCCACACGCTCATGCAAGCCGACTGGGCGCTCGGTCTGAAATCCGAGAAGTCCGCGCGCATTACGCTCCCGCCTTACAAAGCGACGGAAGCGCGCGAGGCTGTCGCCGCAGACTAAGCCGCGAGATTGAATCTTCTTTGCGTCTCCGGCGTCTTTGCGTGAGGTGGATTTCTCACGCAAAGACGCTGGAGACGCAAAGAGAGAAGCACGCCGCCTCAGAAGGCTTTAGTTAAGAACTTAATAATTGAACGCGGAAGCTGCTAACGAGCGGCTTCCGCGTTCCGTTTTTGCGCGTGAGATCGAGCCCGCCGTGTATCAAACCGCAAGGCAGATTGAACGGCATTTGAGCCGTTCAGTGTGAGCAACCGGCCCGCGTTGCATCACGTCCAATGTTGGTCTTTCCCCTACCCTTTGTCGTCCGTAAAACGCTTCTTTTCAACCTGAGATATAAACGATGAGAAAGCTGTCTCTGCTCGTTCTCCCGCTACTCGTGTTTCTCGCGCCCTTTGGCTCGCGCCTCGCCGCGTTGCGTCGCGCTGCGTCGGGCGCAACGACCGTCGCCAGCAGCGCGGGCGGCGAAGCGGCGCGACACGCACGTGCGCGCATCAGTCGCGCGCGGAAGCTGCTTGAGAACGCGCCCGACCCTGCGCCCGACTCCACCACGCTCGCCGCAGAGGATGCGAACGGCGAACAGATACACGTCTTCACACTCCCCAAAGCGACGCTGCTGCAACAGGGCGCGACGGCGGAAGTCTCTTCGTCGCTCGGCGCGCAACTGAAAGTCACGGTCGTGCGCGCCAACTACGTCAACACGTCGCTGCGCGTGACGGATGATGCGGGGCGCGAACTCGTCCCGCTTCTCGTCAAGTATCCGCGCACGGAAGGTGAGCGCGTCAAAGAGATCGCTTATTACACCTCCGCGCATCCCGCGCTGGCCGCGCCCGCGCTCACGCGCGACGGCAGACTCTATGTTCGTGCGACGCTCGACTCTGCGGCGGCGGACCTCCGCGACGCGGGCGAGAAGATCGATCCGTCGGTCGTTGATGTGGCGGAGCGACTCTGCGTCGTCGAGCATACGGATCACAAACGTTTCCTGAGCGAGGATCACGCCGCGATCTTCAACGAGATCGACACGCTCTACGCGCTGAACGCGGGCGACACTTATCGTTACTCTGTCAGTACGGCGGGCGCGGGCGGCATGATCCAGATGATCCCGAAGACCTACGACGCCATCCGCGACGAGCACCCGCGCGCCGCGCTCGAAACGGACTTCGTCACAGGGATGCAGGATCACTCGAACGCCGCGCGCGCCATGCTCCTCTACCTGCAAGACACTTGGGACGGCCTCTCGCGCCGCGAACAGATCAAGCAGGCCCTCGCGACGAACCTTGCGACGCAAGCCGAACTCCTCGCTGCGGGCTACAACTCGAATCCGATGCGCCTCGCCTCTTATCTCGAAAAGGGCGGCTCTTCGTGGCGCACGCTCATCCCCGCCGAGACGCAGATGTACTTGCAGATTTACGCCGCCGTCGATCGACTGGCGATGAACAACTTGAAATAACTCTCGATACGGAAAGCAGGCGGCCCAGACAAAGAGGCGGGGGGGGGGG
>JAVXVG010000041.1:0-52639 GCA_032229975.1 Acidobacteriota bacterium
ACTCCGGCGTGCGAGTCGTGATGATAAATGGCGCGCGGCGAAAGCGTCAACCGTCGCGGCGCGTGAGTCGTCGCAGGATGAGCGACGCGAGATAGCTTGGTCTAACTTTGCGATGTCGCGCGGTCTAACTCTTGGGTTTGCTCTCTTGCGGTTTGTCGTCCTGTGCCTTATCGCGCTCGACCTGCGCGGAGGCGGCGACGTAGCCGCGACGTGAGCGCAGCGTCAAGCCGGAGCGGCGCGGGACGATCTGTAGGCGACGGTACTCATCGGGCGGGCTCTCGGCGAGCGGACGTTTCGGGCTATAGGTGAGGACGTACTCGGTTCCGATCTCGTGCGCCACGTCCGCGCCTTCAGCGATCAAATCTTCGTCGGTCGCGGGCAGATAGATGCGCCCGCCGGTCTCAGCCGTGAGCGTCTTCATCTGCTGCTCGCCATGCTGCATCGCCTTCTCATATGCCTTGCGTATGCGCTTCATGGCCGGATCGAAAGTCGTCGTGCCCGCGCCGGGCAGCGGCGACATCCCGCCGCCGCGACTCTGGGTCGGCGGCATCGTCGGATCGATTCCTGCGCGCACGACACCCGAAGCCTGTACGCTGCCCGGCACGCCGCTCGCCGCCGTCGGAGCCTTGTCGTGATGCTCCTTCGCGACGTTGCGGCCGAGCGCGGTATAGCCGACGACGTGGATGGTGACGCCTGCGGCTTGCAGACGTTTATAAGCGTCGGCGTATGCGGCGCGGCCACCTAGCACGCTCGCCTCCGTGAGAACCTTTTGCAACTCTGAGGGCGGCGTGTTGCCGCCCGGCGTCTCGACGCCGTCAGTGACGAGCACGACGTGACGGTTGCCCTGCGGCTGATCGGCGAAGAGCTGCGCGGCTTGCGTCAGCGCATCGGCGTGGCGCGCGCCGGTGCTGGCCCGCAGTTTAGTTTCGAGCGCATGACGCGCAGTAGATAGATCGGTCGTCCACGTTTGGATGATCTCCGTGCGCCGGTTGAACTGTAGCACCGCAACCGTGTCGCCCTCGCGCAGAGAGCCGACGAGGTTGAGGGCCATCTCGCGCGTCGTGCGCGTGCGCAAGCCCGGGTTGAGTTCGCCGCCCGTGTTGAGCACGAGTAGCACGCTCGCCGGGATGCGCCGCACGCTTCGCACCTTTTGCGGAACTCCGTCTTCGAGCACGAGCACGTCGTCGGCTTCGAGCGTCGGATCGAAGTGGCCGTACTCGTCGCGCGCGAAGACGGGCAAGCGCACCTCTTCCGTGTAAACCTTGATCTGATCTTCGCGCTCAGGCGTCGGCTTGGGCACAACACGGCCGGACTGTGCGCGCGACGGCGCGACGTGGAAGGGAATTAGGAGTGCAACAGCGACAACTGTAGAAGTGGAGATTACGCGGCGTAGTGACATACGGATCGAAGCTCCGATCTCGGTCTTTCGCGTTCGGGACTCTTCCGTTTGATGCTCGCGCGTCGCGTCGGGGTTCGCCCGCTCGAGGTTGTGGCTTCGCGTTCTTTGACCGTCAGTCAATTCAAGTATGAACCCGCGCACGAATATCTCAGAGCGTTTCGATTGCTACTATCTTCAACATCTCAACCCTGATGTTTGCGACTCTGCGATTGCACAGCAGTGATCGCAACAGCGTCAACGATGTCTTCAGCTTTGCAGCCGCGCGAGAGATCGTTGCAGGGCCTGTCCAAGCCTTGCAGGATGGGCCCGATGGCGGTCGCGCCCGCGAGTCGCTCGGTCAGCTTGTAGGCGATGTTGCCCGCTTGCAGGTCTGGGAAGATGAGGACGTTCGCGCGACCGGCCACGGTCGAGCCCGGAGCCTTCGACTCGCCGACCGAAGTGACGAGCGCGGCATCAGCCTGCAACTCGCCGTCGATCTCAAGTTCGGGAGCGCGCGCGCGAACCGTGCGCAAAGCCTCGACGACTTTATCGACGAGCGGATGCTTCGCGCTCCCCTTCGTCGAGAACGAGAGCAGCGCAACGCGCGGCTCTACTTCAAGGAGCGTGCGGCAAGAGTCGGCTGATGCGATGGCGATCTCCGCGAGTTCGGCCGAAGATGGGTTGATGACGACGCCGCAGTCCGCGTAGATCATCGCGCCGTTCGCTCTGATGTCCACGCGCGCGAGGGCCATGAGGAAGAAACTTGAGACGAGCTTGAACCCGGAGCGCACGCCGACGCATTTCAAAGCTGCGCTGACGGTGTGGGCCGTCGTGTTCGTCGCGCCCGCGACCGATCCGTCGGCGCGACCCGCGCGCACCATCAGATTGCCGTAGTAGAGAGGGTCTTGCACACTGATGCGCGCCTCATCCGGCATCATACCTTTGGCGCGTCGCAGCTCGTAGTAGAGCGCGGCCACCTTGTCGAAGTCTGTGGCGCGCCTGTGCTCGATGATCTCCACACCGCCTAGATCGACGTTCGCCTCGCGCGCGGCTTGACGAATCTTCTCTTCACTGCCGAGCAGCGTGACGCGCGCGATATGATCACGCGCGCATTGAGCGGCGGCGACGACTGTGCGCGCATCTTCGCCTTCGGGCAGGACGATGTGCTGCGGGTCTGCGGCGGCGCGCTGGCGTATGCGTTCGAGAATCATAGGAGAGCACTCAGCACTCAGCATTCAGCAATCGAGAATGGGAAAGCAGACATCAGTATAGTGCAAACAGTTCAAGGCTGATAACTGAAAGACATGGCCGATTGATGACGGCTGATTGCTGAGTGCTATCTCTTAACTGCTTCCTCCCCCTTGTCGTGCGGGCGCGAGTTGCATAAACTCTCGTGCGTATCCTCCTCGAAAAACTGTTCGCGCTTGTTTGAAGTCTCCGCGTGTGCGGGGAACGGGTCTTCACTTTCATCCAGAGCAAGGGAGAGAAACATGGAGAGTAAATTCAAGGTGCTGGGCCACGGGGCGCATCCGATCCTGATCGTCTTTCCGTTGGGCCTGCTTAGCACGTCCGTCGTCTTCGACATCGTCTATCTCGTGACGCACGACACGGCCTACTCGCTCGTCGCCTACTGGATGATCGCGGCCGGAATAGTCGGCGGCATCATCGCGGCTGTGCCGGGCTTCGTCGATTGGCTGTCGATCCCGAAGAACACGCGTGCGAAGCGCATCGGTCTGCTGCACGCCGTCATCAACGACGTGGTGCTCATCCTCTTCGCCGTGAGCTGGTGGCTGCGTCGCGACAAGCCGCCGCTCTTCCCGCCGGACACGCCCGAACTGGCCCTCTCGTTCGTCGCCATCGTGCTCGCGCTCGTCTCCGGCTGGCTCGGCGGCGAGTTGGTCGAACGACTCGGCATGAGTGTCCATGACGGCGCAAACCTTGATGCGCCCAGTTCGCTCTCAGGGCGACCGGCGAGCGAGCGGGAATGAGGGAATTGGATCATGATTCATTGGCTCATTTGATAAATTATCAATGAACAAATGGATCAATGAATCAATGGTTCGATGAATCAATCCTGTCTTTCCCGCGCAGGGCGTCAAGCAGCTTGTCGTGGATGCGGTCGAAGCCGCCGTTGGACATGACGGCGACGGTGTCATTCGCGCGAAGGACGGGCGCGAGGTGCGCGACGATGGCGTCCGCGTTGTCGATGCAATGGGCCGGAGTGCCCGCCGCGTCGATCTCTTTCGTGAGTTCGTCGGTGTCGAGCAGTGGCCCGTAGATCGATCCCTTCTCGCGGTCGAAGACTTTGGCGACGACGACGTAATCAGCTTGTCTGAGCGCATCGACGTACTCGCTCTGGAAGACCGCAAGCCGCGACGTGGCTGAACGCGGCTCGAAGACCGCGACGAGCCGGCCCTCTTTGTACTTCGCGCGCAGAGCGTGCAAGGTCTCGCGCACGGCGGTTGGGTGATGCGCGAAGTCGTCGATGACGGTGACGCCAGCCGCCTTGCCCTTCACCTGCATGCGTCGCTGCACGCTCTTGAACGTGGCAAGCGCATCTTTGATCGTCGCGGGCTCAATGCCCCACGCATCTGCGGCGACGACGACAGCGAGCGTGTTCCGCACGTTGAACTCGCCGATGAGCGGCGTCTCAAACTCGCCCCAGAATTTTCCTTCACGAAAAACTTTGAAGCGTGTCAGTTCGCCTGAGAAGTCGAGATCGGTCGCGCGCCACTTCGCATCATCGGATGTGCCGAAGGTTTCGATCTGCGTGTGGAGTCGCGCGCCCATCTCTGCGACGATGGCGCGCACGTTCGCGTCGTCCCATCCGGCGACGAGGCGGCCATTGGCGGGCACGAGATTGATGAAGCGTCGGAAGGCGAGCTTGACGGCATCGAGGTTCGCGTAGATGTCTGCGTGATCGAACTCGATGTTGTTGATGATTGCCACTTCCGGCAAGTAGTGCATGAACTTCGGGCCCTTGTCGAAGTATGCCGTGTCATACTCGTCGCCCTCGATAATGAAGTAGTCGCTATCCGTCACGCGGAAACTCTTGCCGAAATTCTGCACGACGCCGCCGACGAGGAACGAAGGATTCAGCCCGCCGACTTCCAACACCCACGCCGCGATGCTCGTCGTCGTCGTCTTGCCGTGCGTGCCCGCGACGACGAGCGAGTGTCGCCCACGCGCGAACTCTTCTTTGACGACCTCCGCCTGCGAGCGATAAGTGAGCTTGCGATTCAGCATCGCTTCAACTTCCGCGTTGCCGCGCGAGAGTGCGTTTCCGACGACGACGCAATCGGGCGCAGGCGACAAGTGTTCCGGCTCGTAGCCCTGCATCACGTCGATGCCGAGACTTTCAAGCATCGTGGACATCGGCGGATAGACGTTCTCGTCCGAGCCCGTCACGCGATGCCCACGTGCTTGCAACATCCCGGCAAGCGACGCCATTGCTGTTCCGCAGATTCCAATGAGGTGATAGTGCATAAAGGTCGTGACAGATGACGAGTGACACGTGATAGATCGATCTGTCATATGTCGCTACGGTTTAACTTTCCTCTGCGATTGGGATCGTGAAAGAGAAGATCGAGCCTTTGCCGACTTGTGATTCGGCTTCGATCTGGCCGCCGTGGAGTTCGACGATCTGGCGTGTGATGTAGAGACCGAGACCTGTGCCGCGCTCGCGTCGCGGGGCGCGGCTGCTGCCCTGCTCATACTTGTCGAAGAGGTGCGGCAGGTCTTCCGCCGTGACGCCGACGCCCGTGTCGGAAACTTGAACGCGCACCATCCGGCCCTGCCGCTCACCGTGAATGTTCACGCTCCCGCCCTTCGGCGTGAACTTCACGGCGTTCGAGACGAGGTTGACGAGGACGCGGTGCAGCTTCGCGCGGTCGGCTGTGACCTTCGGCAGATCGTCTGGAAAATGACAATCAACCTTGATGCCTTTCTCAGCCGCCATCGTGCCCATCGCTTCGCAGGTCTCGCCGACGAGCGCGGGCATCTCCGTCGGCAAGAGTTCGAGTTGCAGAGTTCCCGATTCGATCTTCGCAGAGTCGAGCAGATCGTTGACCAGCTCGATGAGATTCTGCGTGTTGCGCTCCATCATCGAGACCATATTCTGCTGCTCCGGCGTCAACTCGCCCAACCGGCCCGAACTGAAGAAGCTGATGACGCCGCTAATGACCGTCAAGGGCGAGCGCAGATCGTGAGTCGTGACGGCGAGAAATTCCTCTTTGAGATCGGACACCTCGCGCAGCTTCGCGTTCGCCTCCTCAAGCTCGCGATTCGAGTCGTTCAGCTCGCGGTTGACCCTCTCCAACTCTTCGCGCTTCTCTTCGAGTTCGGCGAGCACGTCCATCAAGTCGCGGTTCTGCTGCTCAAGCTCTTCGACCGCCGACTCTTCCGCCGTCTCCGCGAAGCGCACGCGCAACTCTTCAAACTGCTCGCGCGCGACGGCGGCTTGCGCGGGCGGCAGCCACTTGATGAAGATGACGCGCGTGCCCTCTTTCTCCACAGATTCGACGCGGAAGTCATCGACCAAGCGGCGCGTGCCGGCGAGACCGATGCCGAGCCCGTGCGCGGAACGAAAATCACCGCGCATGATCGCGTCGATTGTTCGCTCGTCGATGCCCGGCCCTTCGTCGCGCGCAGTGACGTGCAAGCCCGTCGCCGCGCCCGTCTGAGCGACGGCCAGCGTGATCGCGCCCGACTTGGCATACTCGTAGATGTTGCGCGTGAGTTCGGAGACGGCGGTCGTGATCTTGATCTGCGTCGTCTGATCGAAGCCCATCTCGCGCGCGAGCCTGCGCACGCGGTCGCGCACCTTGACGATGTCCGCCTCGCGCCGCACGTAGATGTCGCCGAGCCGCGTGATGTTGATCGATTCCATGTTAAGTCTGGAGTCTGGAGTCTGGAGTCTTGAAGTCGGAAGCCTAAGACTTTCTTTTGTCTTCGACTCCAGACTCCAGACTTCAGACTTATCTTGCGACGAGAATGGTCGCATCGTCGCTCTCGCGCGAGTAGTCGCGTGCGAGCACTCCGGCGATCATCTGCGGACTCTTCGCGAGCAGGCCCGGATAGTCGCCGATGTCCCATGTCGCGCTCAAGCCGTCGCTCGTGAGAACAATCGTTGCGCCGTCAGACCATTCATAAGACCAGACGCGCACCGCACCGAGTCGCGCGCCGAGCGTGCCGTTGGCGGAGATGGGCCGGACGGGATGCGGCGAACCGAGCACGCGCGCCTCGACGTTGCCCACACCCGCGTACTGAAAAGTGCCCGCGCGGGAATCGACGACGCACGCGCCCATCACCGCGCCGCGCGTCTGTCGCAGACGCTCGTGCGCGCGGCGGAAGACATCTTCGAGCATCTCGCCTTGCCAAGCGGCGAGCACTTCAATCGCCGCATCCGAAGCCTCGCGCGCCCCCGCGCCATGACCGAGACCATCTATGACCGCGAGAAGTTGCTGACCGGCCCTGCGCCGGACGAAATACGCATCGCCGTTGTCGGTCTCGCCGGGGCGCGGGCGACACCAGACGCCGAGGCGACGCGCGGTCATGGCATGACTTTCGGGCGACAGTTTCGCGGCGGCGATCCACTTGCGACCGAGCAAGGCAGTGCCATGCGTCGTGCGTCGCACGATCTGGCCGGTCATCGAGCGCGCGAGCTTCTGCCTCTTGACAGTTGAATAGACTTCAAACTCGTCGAGCAAACGCCGGATCGCGCCGAGTCCCGCGCCGAGGCTGCCGCCGGTCGAGACGCCGTCGCGCACGGCGCGTTCGATGTCCGAGATGCCGGGCCCCTTGTCGAAGTAGAAAATTTCGACGCCCGGTTCGGCTCCGAGCGGCGTCGTGAAGTGGATCGAGCCGCCGCCTTCGGCATAGCGCACGGCGTTCGTGCCGATCTCCTGCACGACGATGTCTAACTCCGCCAGCTCGCGCTCCGTGAAACCCACATCGCGCGCGAACGAATGCACGGCGCGACGCACCGCGCCGACCTGCGCTTCGTCCCGCACCTCCATTGATTGAATGACACGCATAGAAGCAGAGGTCAGAGGTTAGAGGTCAGAGGTTAGAAAAAGCAAACTGAGACTAGCCTCTAACCTCTGACCTCTAACCTCTGCTTTTCAGAGCCACCGCACAACCGTGATGCGTGTGCCGCGACCGGGGGCGGAGTCGATCTTGAATTCATCGACGAGCCGACGCGAGCCGGGAAGACCTTTGCCGAGTCCTTTGCCGGTCGAGAAGCCGTCACGCATGGCGGCGTCGATGTCCGGGATGCCGGGGCCCTCGTCCTCGAAGATGAGACGCAAGCCATCGCGGCCGTGGGGCGAGTGCGTCGGCTGCGCGATCAGTTGGCCGCGACGCGCGTACTTGACGACGTTGCGCGCAAGCTCGGAGGCGACCGTCGCGAGGCGCGTCTGATCGAGCGCGCCGAAGCCGAGCGCGGCGGCGAGCGAGCGCACCTCGCCGCGCGCCGCGACGATGTCCTCGTCGCGCTCAAGCGCGATAACTCTGCTCTCCAAACGTGTCCAACTCTCCTGTGGTCTCTTCCTCTTCGTCGCTCTCGTCGATGTCGAACTCACTGCGCAGCAGCTTGATGCCCTCGTCAACGTTCAAGACGGTCGAGACGCCGTCCAACTCAAGACCAAGCTCGACGAGCGTGATGGCGACCGCCGGTTGGATACCGACGACGACCGTGTGCGCGTCCATGATGCGGGCCATCGATGCGATGTCGGAGAGCATCCGCCCGATGAAGGAATCGACCATCTCAAGCAGAGAGATGTCGATCAAGACGCCGCGCGCGCGCGTGCGTTCAAGCTCGGCGAGGATGCGCTCTTGCAGGAGCAGGACGGTCTGATCGTCCATGTCGGTCTGGATCGGCACGACGAGGACGCGACCGACTTTCAGGATCGGGATGCGCTGTGCTCCGTTCATAGTTCGTTAATCGTCAACCGTGAATCGTGAATCGTGAATCAAGAATCGTTTGTGTCGTGAAAGTCGTGGAAGCAGATCGCCAGCGTCGTCAACCGTCGATCTGTTCTATTCACGATTGACGATTGATGACTTTCATTTACTTTCCGCGTTGGCGCGCGCGCTGGCGTGCTCTGCGGCGGGCTTAGAGCCGTTGAGCGTCGTGCCGTCTCGCAGTTGCTTGAGCGCGCCGGTGGAGACGATGGTCTTACCGATCATTTCGAGCGCGAGCTTGACGCCGTCGGACATCTGCGCGCGCGTGGTGATCTGCGAGAGGTCTATGCCGAGCTGCACCATCGTCTGTGCGATCGCGGGAGAGACGCCTGTGAGGATGCAGCGCGCGCCCATGAGTCGCGCGGCGGTGACGGTCTTGATCAGGTGATTGGCGACGAGCGTGTCCATCGTGCGGACGCCGGTGATGTCGAGTATAGCGACGGTCGATCCGGTCTCGACGATGCGCTGCAAGAGAGCTTCCATCATCAACTGCGCGCGGCGCGAATCCAAAGTGCCGATGATCGGGAGCGTGAGTATCTTGTCCCAGACTTTGATGACGGGCGTCGAGAGTTCCATCATGTCGGCGCGTTGCTGCCGGATCGTCTCCTCGCGCGAGCGTATGTAGTTCTCGACCATGACGAGGGCCATCTTATCGATGAGGTTGCCGAGGTAGCCGAGTTCGTCGGCGAGCAGGCGCGCGTCGCCGCCCTCGTAGTCTTCGACGAGCATCGGGCGCGCGGTGTTGCGCAGCGCGCTGACGTAAGTCGCATTCTCCAGAGGCGTGTAGCCTTTGACGGCGCGCTGGTGCGAGATTTCGTTGAGGAAGCGACGCAGGTCGTCGAACGCGGGATGATCGAAGTTCTCACCGGCGGAATCCTGCACGCCCTGCGAAAGCAGTTCGAGCAGTTGGCGCGACTGCGAGCGCAGTTCCTTCTTCGAGATCAACTCGTCGCGAAACTCGTCGGATTCGAGTCTGTCCTTGATCCAGAGATTGAGTATCTCGTCGCGGCGCGAGGAGAAGATATCTGCGACGCGTTGCGAGTAGTTCGGCGCGGGCGCGGCGGTCTGTTCTGCCATCGGATGCCTCCGGCTGTCGGGCGCGCGAGGTGCAAGCGAGAGAGGCGGCGCGCGCTGGCGGACGTTAAAATTTTCAGGGGGCTGTTGCCGGATTATCTTAGCATCGCGGCGGCGAAAAGCAACTCGCGCTTGAGGCAAGGGCGCGTGCGTGCGTGAGGGTGGACAAGCGGATCGCAATCGAGAGCGACATGCATTCAGAGTTCACGCTTGAGCGTGTCTGACAAAGGCACGCTCAAGCGTGAACTCTGAACACGCGTGCTCGATCACGTCGCCGACTTCGCGTGAATGGGGAGGCGTGTGCTGCTACGTTGTCGTTTGCGCCGCGCGCTACCTGATCTTCTGGAGCGTGACAATGACCACGGGCTCGTTGCCCGCCGTGCGGTTGTAGGCGACGAAGTAGCCAGCCTTCGTGTAGCGCACGAGCTTGTACATCGAGCCGTCGGGTCGCGCCTCGGTGATGTCCGAGCCGAAGACCGCTTTTGGCGTGAGCGCGTCCGCGCCTGCGTTGTTGAACATGAGCGTGATTGCCGAGACCTTGCCGCCGTCGTAATAGACCTGAATGGTCTGCTTGTCATTGACGCTGTAAAGGTCTTGCGCGTCGCTCTTGTCGGTCGGGTTGCCGAGGTGCGAGCGCGCGTCGGCAATGGTCATGCCGATGGCGACGCCCTTGAACCCGTGAAACGGCGGCTCCTTCTCGTCCTGCGCGCGCGCGACACTTGCGGCGGCGAGACAGAGCGTGACTAACGCGAGCAGCGAGAGACTGAGGCGCAGGGGACGAAACTGCACGTCGGTGGACATGGGGGGTTGTACTCCTTTCGAGGTGAACGACAACAGCGACGGCCGGACGACCGCGCAGGGAATTGATCAAGACCATTCGGGCTGGAGCAAGTTGTGGGCGCGCGTTGCGAGGTAACAGGAGCCGACTCCGGCACGACCACCTTGAAGAATTTGCGGTGCGAGATTAAGCCCGACGTGCACGCGAAGTCAATAGGCACAACGTTAAGGTAGCGCAAAGTTTTGTTGCTAATTGAACATAGTTCAGGCGCGCAACTTTTCGCATTACTACTTTTTCATAGCTCTCAAATTAAATTTTTGAAGTAGCCAGTCGAGCACCGCCTCTTGATCATGGATTGTCGCTTTACGGATTTGGGCAAGTAAATAAATCTGATCTGGTTTTGGCATTGCTCTATTCTGCAATCCCTCATTGCAGTTCGTGCAAACCGCTCGCAGATTCTGCATCGAATCGTCACCGCCCTTTGACTTGTCGATGATGTGGCCCATCGTCAAGCGCACCGTTCGACTTCCGCCGAACGGGTCAGGATCGCCGGCTGCGACTCCGCACATCTGGCAGGTGTAGCCATTCCTTTCAAGCACCAAAGAACGAGTCTCTTTAGAAATGCCACGCGCGAAAGCGGGCACGCGCTTTGTTGTTTCTAGAAGATATTGATTTGGTTTTAAGTCTGCGCGGTCTCTGTGAGAAAGAATTTGATACCCATCCTCATTGCGAAGCTCCCGAACCCTTCGCGCCCACTCAACAGCTCCTCCACTAGCCTGTTGAATGTCCTTTGACTCTAGTACCTTGCTAACGTTACTGAGGAAAAACTCAAGAATTAACTGCTTTGAACCGAGCTTGCGTGCCATTATGTGAACGCTCCCTGCCCATCTGGGCGTATGCCGGATTCAGTTCAATCAGAATTGCCCTACGATCTAACTCGATTGCTGCTAGACCAGTCGTTCCAGAACCGCCGAACGGGTCTAGAACAATATCGCCTGTGCGAGAGCCTAGCTGAATACAGCGTCGCGCCAACTCACGAGGAAATGCTGCCGGGTGTCCATTTCCTTTTGGGTCGGGACCAAGAATCCAATAGTTGCGGAGGTTCGCGCCGCTCTCCTCTCTGACGCTGTTTGGGTCGTAGAAGTATGTTGGTGATTTCGTAAACAGGAAGACTTCTTCCGTTGCGTTCGTCGGTCTATTCTTCACGCTTTCCGGCATCGCAGTTTTTTTGATCCACGTTATTCTTGATCTCAACACCCACCCGTCCGCTTGCAAAGCGAAAGCGACGCGCCAAGGCAGTCCCATCAAATCTCTATCCTTGAGCCCCCAACAATTAGGAACTTTGCAGTTGCGTCTTTGGATCAGTTTTCTTGTATTGCCGACTACTGCATTCGGGCCGCAATTACCCGTTCCGCCGTTTCTCGCATAACCATCACCAACGTTAAGCCACAAAGTCCCGTCCTTTCGCAAAACGCGGCGAACCTCTCTAAAAATTGCCACGAGATTTTCGACGTACTGCTCTGGTGATGATTCTGCTCCAATCTGCGCTGGGTGATTGTAGTCACGCAGTCCCCAGTACGGCGGCGATGTGACGCAGCATTGTACGGACTCAGCTATCAGTGTCGGCAATACCGTGAGGCTATCTCCGGTCAGGATTTTTACATCGTTCATGTCAGCCATTATTTTGACCACCAAGGCACATGACAAGTGATTCGTACGGACCGCGAATGTAAACCAAGATATGATCAGGACACTACTGGCAGGCACACTAGAGTTCGACGCCGCGAAACTTTTCGACCTTCTTCGCAGAAGGCTTGACCATCACGGCTTCGTCTTGCGCGCGGCGGTCGCGTGCGTCGTCGGCGTGCCAGTCGGCCCATTCGGTGGGCGCGTCGAAGGTCTCGCCACCGTGTCGCGTGACGCGCTCTCTGACGCGGCACATGACCGGCGTGTTGACGCCGACGCCGCTAATCACTGCCTGACCTTTCGTGAGCGCGGGCAGTTCTTGCAAGAGTTGACGACCCGCGCCTTCGACAGACTTCGCGACCGTGTCCTGATCGACGGGGTTGACGATCCGCATGATGACCTGCGTCATGCACTGCGAGAGCACGTCTTGATCGAGCTTGCCGGGTCGCTGCGTGATGAGTCCGATGCCGACGCCGAACTTGCGACCTTCGGAGAGTATCTGTTTCAAGATGTTCGTCGAGACAACGGCGGCCCCTGCGGGCGCGAAGCGGTGCGCCTCTTCGATCAGTGTGAAGACGGGATACGGCAGATGGTTCTCACCCTGCGACGATTCGCCGCGCACGGTCATCATGCGCGCCTTGTTGACGCGGCGCAGTAAGGTCGCGACGATCACTTGTTGCTCGTGCTGCTCGATGTCTGAGAGTTGGAGCACAGTGCAGCGACCGGGCGTGAAGATGTCTTGCAGAGGAATGTGCTCGCGGTCGTGAAAGAGCGCGTCGGGCCGGCCCGTGTTGTCAAAGCGCGAATCGAGTCGCCAGAGCAGCGCGTCAATCGATCCGGCGTTGCTGCTTCCGCCCTTGCCATCTTCGTCGCCGTACTTCTCCGAGGTTACGGCGTCGCGCAGATCGTGATAAGCGTAAGTCTCATTCTCGCCACGCGCGCTCGCGCGAAGTTTGCGATACGCCTGCGACAAGTAATGCAGCATCTTGTCCGACGCGCCTTCGGGCAGCAGGTACTTGATGTCGGCTTCGGTGAGCGAAGAGAAGCGCACGCGTATGCGTTCGGGCGTGTAGATTTTAACTTCGGGTTTGTACTTGCCGTGAGCGAAGCGCGGATCACTTTCAATCGACGTGAGCGTGCCGTATTCGCCGTGCGGATCGACGATGAGAACCGACGCGCGATTGTGCGGCATCATCAACTCTTCAACGAGCACGCCCGCCGTGTATGACTTGCCCGATCCCGTCGAAGCTAAGATCGCGAGATGCGTCGAGACGACATCCTTGACTGAGAGCACGACGGGAACCGCGCCCGTCTCGCGCGTCAAGAGACTGCCGACGTGCGCCGAGCCAACGTCGCCGATGCGCTTCGAGCTGAGCACGCTCGCGAGTGTTTCCGAAGAGGCGAGAAAGACCGGATCGCCCGCGCCGGGCGGGATGCGCGGGTTGACGAAATCATTCAGACGCTTGCTGAAGTAGCCGATGGTCTCGACCGTGATCTCGTACAACTCACAGCCCTCGCCGTCGAGACCGATGAGCGCGGAGACGATTGCGGGCGATGTTTCTGGATCGGAGAGAAAAGCGTCGGGCAGATTTCGCACGAGTCGGCGCGCGGTGACGTTGCCGAGGATGCGTCGCTCGTCCTCTTCGTCGCGCGCAGAGTAATAGACGAACTCGCCGATGCGCGCTCTCCGATTGTCGGCGGTGATGAACAGGAATTCGTGCGGCCGCTCGCCGGGCCCCTTGACTGTCCCGACGAGTGGATCGGCGACGCTGCTTGGTGCTTTGAGGGAACTCATAAAGCCGTTGAGAATAACTGATCGTCGGGAGACGAACATAGCGGTGGACATAGCCTTCTCGCGCGGCGGGAGTATAGCACGCGCAGACGACGCGGCGAGTCTCATGTCGCACGACGCGCGCAGGCGTTCGTTGTTATCTCATCTGAGAGTCGTTCGTCGTCATCTCATCTTCGCGCGCAGGCGTGAGAGCGTGCTGCGTGCGGGGCGTGGCATGAGGTTATAGACTTTGCGGTGCAGGCGCATGTAGGCCGTCGGCTCGAAGCCATACCAGAGACAGACGCGTTGGAAGTTGTAGTCGTCCGCTTCGCGTTGACGGATCATGTCGGCGGGATGGCGCAGTGGAAAGCGCATCTCTTCGACAGGGATGTCTGCGAGCGGGCTCTCGCCGGGACTCGTGTGGGTCGCGCCCGCGCCCCAGCCGATGTTGGAGACGAGATTCACGTCGGGCACGATAGCGAGCCCGTTCTGCGCCCAGACCGAGAACGTCCATTGATAGTCCCAAGTGTTGTTGCGACCGAAATAGACTTCGTCAAAGGTGTGACGCCAGTAGCTGGCAGCGACGGGGTGGCCCACAACGTCGATGAGCCAGTCGGTCTCGCGCAAACGCGACCAGAGTTTCATCTCCACGTCGTAGAGCCGCCAGGCCCTGCGCCAAGAAGCCCAGCCCCAGATGTTGATCATGCGCGAGAAGTAGTAGCTCTCACTGGTGCGGCTGTGACCGAACTGGAAGTTGTCGCCGGTGATGTGCATCACGCGCTCGTCGTCGCGATAGCGCGCGAGCATCTCCTCGCAGAAGGGGAAGAACGTGGGATGCGGCAGACAATCATCCTCGACGATGATCGCCTCTTCAACTTGATCGAAGACCCACGTGATGCCGCTCGACACGCGATTGCGGCAACCGAGATTCACGTCCGAGAAGTTGGTGAGCACTTCGCAGTCCCAGTCAACTCGCTCGACGACCGAGCGCGCGGCGCGGCACAAATCAGCTTCGCCGGGCCGGTCGGCGCGCGCGCCGTCGGCGACGACGAGCAGCTTCGGCGGGCGCGCGCGCGCGATCTCTGCGAAGACGCGCGCGGTCACGTCGGGCCGGTTGAAGATGATGAAGGCGACGGGCGTGTGCAAAGTTATTTGGCTGCGGGCGCGTGAAAAATTATTTGCTCGCTCGAATTATTCGATCGCTTGGATTATTTGATCGCTTCGACGTAGAGGCTTTCAAAGGCACGCGCCTCCAAGTCGATGCCGCGCATACGCGTGTGGAGCGACTCGCCGAAGCGTTGTTCGACGGCTTGCGAGAAGCCGACGCGACGCAGCAGCAGCAGCAGCGATTCGGCGTCGTAAGCCCAGAGGTGCTGACCGTATTCGCGCATCATCTGGTTGACGCGATCCATCGCGGTCTCGGCTGCGACTTCAAACGAAGGGTGACGCAAGAATTCGCGGTCGCCCGCGTAGGAGCGCAGGTAGAGTCCGGCATCGGGCGTCGAGAGTCGCAGCACGCCGCCGGGCGCAAGCGAGCGCAAGCATTCGCGCAAGAGTTTCTCGACGGCTTCTCGCGGGACATGCTCGATGACGTGCTCGCCGAAGACGACGGCGCAGCTCGCATCGGGGAAGGGCATCCCGCGTCGCAAGTCCCAGACGACATCGACGCTCTCGCCGCGCGCGGCATCAAGATTCACCCAGCCGGCGAGTGGCCGCGTGCCGCAACCGATCTGCACGCAGAGATCGCGCGGCGTTAATGCGGCGAGCGTGCGGCGCGTGCGTGCGCGTGCGCGCCAGTCGTGATAAGGCGCGGTGAGTTGGTTAGCGCGGTCGCGCCCGATCAGTTCGGCGACCGTGCGCTTCAAACTACGCAGGGGAATGTCCTCCGTGTCAGTCATCGAGGCGGAGCGTTTCAAGGTCGTTCGACGACGGAGACTTGATCTTGTTGCGACGCGTCGGGGCGAGAAGCGTCCGGGTAGTAGAGCCAAGCGATGCGCCCGTAACTGAGCGACGGATCGAGCACCTTGTGCGCGTAACCCAACGCGGAAAAACTCGGATCAATCGGCAAGCCGCAACCGGAGCCGACGTAGCCGGGGGCCGGTTGTTTTAGATTCGCTTGCCACCAGTCTTCGTCGAACCAGATGCGAACCACTTCCATGTCGCCTGAGTCGTCAGTATAGATTCGTCCTTGATCGACCAGCAGGGGCCAGATGTGTTTGATGCAATCGTGCATCGAGCTTTCGAGATCAACGTCGAAGAAAGCGAAGGCGACAGGCCCATCGAGCGACTTGAGTGAGTCGGAGAAAAAGCCCGGAAGAAATTCGCAGACCGTCGGGTCGCCGAACTTAGCGATGTTGCTTTTAACTTCATCGAGACGCGCGGCGTACATGCCTTCTTGGTAATAGCCGAAGACGCCGAGGTGCGGATACCTGTGGGCCTTCTGCGTCTCGTCGTCGGGCAGTCCGGCGAATGAATCGCAGATGATGAGCTTGCGTCCCGTCAAAGCGCAGACCAGCGAGAGGCTCGACGTGCTCGCGCCTTTCCAGCAGCCGCACTCGATCACGTTGCCCGCGACCGTCGGAGGGATGTTCAGTATCTCCGTCGCCAGCACGGTCTGCGTGACCCAAGAAGTTCCGGCCGGTATGTGCTGGTTGAGTTCTTGAATCCTTGCGACCAACTCTTCTTTCGCGCGCCGGTTGACGTTCGGATAATGCGCTCCGGTTCTTTCGTCGAAGAGACGTGCGAGGACGAGATCGTTCAACGCTTCGCGCGTCACACTCTCCTGCGCCGACGCATCGTCCAAGCCGTAGAAGCGACGGCCCATGAGGCTGAGGCGATAACCGATAGATCGGCGCGCGCGCGAGAGAGAAGATTGAGGCATGGTTTTTAAGAGATCGTGAAAGCTCAACGATGAAAGCTCAACGATGTCGGCGGTCGTGCGTTCGTCTAACGCGATTGTCGCTTCGAGACGGCGCGACGACGTTTCGCGCAAATGACGTGTTCGTTAACCCTGATGGCCGCCCGCGCCGGTCGTGCGCCGCTCGCTCAAGTAGAGACGCGCGTCGGCGATCACTTTCGCGATGCCGTCGCTGAACGTCAACTCCGGCTTCCATCCTTCGACGGGGATCGTCGGATCGACGATGATCTCCGTGCCCTTGCGCGTGCCGAAGTTGAGATCGGTGACATCGAGTTGTCGCCCGATCTCTTCGGCGACTTCGCGAATCGAGAGCCATTTGGGGCCCGCGATGTCTCCCTCGTGCTGTGGGCCATCGAAGAGTTGGATGAGCGCGGCGGCGCAGTCGGTCTTGTAGTTGAAGCGTCGATGCTCTTCGCCACTCGTCATGCAGGAGATGCGATGCTCCGTCAGCGCGGACAAGACCATGTCTGTGACGACGTGACTCTTTTCGTCGGGGTGCTCCCATCCGTATGTGTTCCACAGGCGCGCGATCTTACCGCCGAGATGCTCAGCCCACTTCTCAGACATGAGCTTCGTCGTGCCGTAGGCGTTCGGCAGCCCGGCGAGTTGCGAGGTGGCGAAGATGAAAGGCTTGCGGCTGCGCGCGAGCGCCTCGAAGGTTCGCACCGAAAGCTCGCAGTTGTTCT
The DNA here is from genome assembly GCA_032229975.1 of Acidobacteriota bacterium. Classification (GTDB taxonomy): domain Bacteria; phylum Acidobacteriota; class Blastocatellia; order Pyrinomonadales; family Pyrinomonadaceae; genus JAIVGV01. The sequence continues at coordinate 17,254 of JAVXVG010000041.1, forward strand.
TGTACTGCTCGTGCTGCCTATCGCCCGACTCGATGTACTTCGCCCCGCCCGTGTCCCACGCGAGAAACCAGACGCGGTCGTAAGCATCGAAGGCTTCTGGCTCGACGCGACGCAGATCGCCTCCGCTCTTGAGATCGAAAGAGTCAGCTTCTCGCCCGCGCGCGCGCAGCAGTTCGATAAGGGTCGAGCCGACGAGCCCGTCGCCGCCTAAAACAAGTTCTCTCATTCGGTTGATCATTCTCCTTCGTGAATCTGATAGCTATTAGTTATTCAATCTCTAAACGCCAGACGCGCTCGGCGAGCGGCGTTTCGCGTGCGTTGGCGAGTCCCCAATCTTCGGGATTGGTGTAGGGCACGCCCTCGATGGTAGCCATCTCGCCGTGAAACGGGCGCACGCCCTCGACGCAAGAGGTCGGGTGTTGGAGGTGCAGCACCGTGCCGGCCTTCTTGATGCGTCCACCGTGCGCGAGCATCTGCGCGATGCCGCGACGGTCGCAGCCGATCTTGTGGCGCACGAGCGACTCGTCGTAGCCGCGCGAGCGATCCCACATCTGCTTGCTCGCGAGATTGAACTCGCCCGTGCCGAGATCGACGTAAGGGATGAAGTAGCGATAGCGCAGGCTCGTCAAGAGGTCGATGTGCTCTTGCTCGTTCTCGCGCCAGTTGATATCGACGCGCTCTGTCGTCCAGATCACATCGGGGTCGAGTTGCGCGCGACGAAGCGTCTTGACCGTGTCCATGCCGACGGCCGCATCGCCGTTCGTTGCGAGCACCCAAGGGGAGCGGGCCCGCCGGATGCCGACGTTCTTAGCGTGGTATTCGAGCATCTGCAAATTCGGGTTGCGATTGATCGCGTGATGAGTCTCCGCAGGGACGACGTAGGCGCGCAGGTTCTTGAAACGCGCAGCCAACTCGTAAGAGAGCAGTTCGCGATCCGCAGGTGGATTCCATTCGACGAAGACGACTTCATCGACGAGATGACGCGTGTTCCATTCGATGGTCGCATGCAGACGCTGGCGAAAGTCCGCCATGTAGTCGTCGTTTCTACCGATGGTGACGGCGGCGATGCCGGGTCGCGCGGAGTTGCGTCGCACCTCGGCGAGCGCGTAGTAGCCCGCGCCGCGCAGTGCGAAAGAGGCGCGCTGCGTGAAGCGATCCAGACGATGCGTGACCCCGCGTATGCCGGGGATGTTTCTGAGGCCGCTCAAGGTGGTGCTCATTACTGGTTTTAGATCGACCGCGAAAAAAGAGAGATTCTAACCTGTCCGCGCATAATCTCACAGTCGCCGGGGCGAGGCGCGTTAGAAAGCCGGGTTGAGTTGTTCCAGCTCTTCGGGGCGTGGCTCGGCGGGCTTGCGCCTGTGTTGATAGCGCAGGCGCGCAGACCATGCTTGCGCAGGACGCTCGACGAGTCGATAGAGAACGTAAGCCGCGATGATCGAGACGATGGTAGCCACGAGGATCGCGAAGAGCCGCGCGCCCATCGTCTGCGCGTGCGTCAGCCGCAAGACGACATTGAGCGCGCGCCGCCCGATGGGGCTGTGAACGAGATAGAGCGAATAAGAGATGCTGCCGAGAAAGCGAAAGGCGGCGTGCCTCATGCGCAGGCAGAGGATGACGAAGACCGCGAAGGCGGCGGCGAGCGTCGAGGGCCAGCCCGTCGTCAAGAGGGCCAGCACCGTCGAGACGACGAGCAGCAGCGCGTACTGTCGCCTGCCGATCAGACGGACGCGCAGTTGACAGGTCAGGATGCCCATGTAGAAGAGAAAGATGTAGTAGAAGATGAATGCGGGCGGATGTATGACGAAGGCCAGCGCGCCGAGCAGCGCAAACGAAGCGAGTCGCACGCGCGCGTCGCGGCTGAAGATGATGGGAAAGGCCAGCCCGATCAGCAAGTAGTATTGAAACTCGATGGCGAGCGTCCAGAACACGTCATTGAGCCACGGGTAGCCGAAGAAGACGTTGATGTAAGCGAAGTGCAGGAGCACTTGCGGCAGCGTCACGTGAAAGACCTGATCCTGTTGGAAGGGCACGTACCACGAGAAGACGCCGAGCGCGATGATGATGGCGATGGTGACGAAGTAGGGCGGGTCGAGACGAATGACGCGCTTCAAGACGAACGTGCCGTAGTTGCGAAGGACGTAGCCGCCGCGAAAGAGCGAGTAAGGAATAATGAAGCCGGAGATGACGAAGAAGACCTGCACGCCGAGGTTGCCGTAAGAACTGATGGTGCGCAGCAGGCCCGGCTCGACGACGTTGAAGAAGTGGAAGAGCGCGACCGAGAGCGAGGCGATGCCGCGCAGAAAGTCGAGCGCTTCGATCCTGTCTTTCTCTTTGTCCATCGGGCTGTTCGTGTCGGCACGGAAGAGAGCGCGCGTGTCTCTCATCGCGTCGCAGCGTCCGTAGAGCGCTTGGTCGAGAGGTTGCGCTTGGCTGCGCTGAGCGGCTTGTGTAGGAGCGGCTTGTGCGTCAGCCAGCCGTAGGAGAGCCAGAGGATGTGGCGCGCGAGGATGGGATAGAAGACCCTCCGGTACTCGCGCGGCGAGAGGCACAACTTCAGGTGGCGACGCAACGCGCGCATGTTGCCGTAAGACCGACGATTCGTGAGAAACCACCACACGTTGCGAAGCGTGTGTAGGTCGCGCTCCTGCGGCGGCTGCTTGTTGGGCCGCTCCGAGACGACGGCGCGCGTCGCAATGAAATAGTGGTAACCGGCCCGCATCGCGCGATAGTGGAAATTGTGATCGGCCCAGTTCATCGCGAAGTTCTCGCGGTCGAGAAAACCGATCTCGTGAAAGCAACGCGCAGGGATGAGCACGCCCTGTCCACCCGCCGGGTGCTTCATCGCAAGATCGCCCACGGTCGGCAACTCCGGCTGACGCCACGTGCGATGTTCTGGATGCCACGGCGGTGGATCGCCGCGCCACTCGCGCACGCCGTCCGGCAGACGCACGCGCGCGCAGACGACCGACTTCTCTCCGTTGCGATGTTGGCTCTCGACGAGGCTGCTCAACGTCTGCGGCTCGGCGCGAATGTCGTCGTTGATCCACAGGATCAAGTCCGCGCCCGCCGCGAGAGCGTGGCGCGTGCCGAGGTTGGTCGCGCCGCTCCACCACAGGTCGCCGTCGCCGTGCAGGATTTCTACTTCGGGAAACTCCGCGCGGCAACGCTCGACCGTCCCGTCCGTGCAGGCATCTTCGACAAGAAGGATGTGGAAGTTTCGATAGTCGCTCTTGAGCAGGCACGCGATGGAGACGCGCGCCTCATCCCAACGGTTATACGTCGGCATGACGACGTACACCAACGGCTCCGCCTGCGTGCTCCCTGTCGTTTCGTAGATCATCTTTAAGGCTGAACCAGCATAACCCGCGACGCGCGCGCACCCAAGTCTGGCCGACTGCCGCGACTATAAACTTAAAGGCGCGGGCCGGTAGAAGACCGCGTCCGCCGAGAGCAGTTCGTGCGTGCGCGGGTGACGCAAGGGGACGATGAAGCCGTCGAAGAGAAAGCCGAGCGAGCGCATCGCGTCGTAGAGTTCGACGAAAGTCGGCTGGCCCTTGTAGAGCGGCGCGAAGTTGCATTCGAGCATCACGCGCTGGCAACGCGCGAGCGTCTCGCGTCCGCCCGCAATCGCCGCCAACTCGTGGCCCTGAATGTCGAGCTTCGCCAGAACGGGCGGCACGAGTTTGAGTTGCGACGCGACGGCATCGAGCGTCTCCGCACGCACCGTGATCTTTGCTTCGACTTCGGTGTTGGGCCATGCTTCGACGTGCGATGGCAGCATCTCTTGCATCGAGGACGAGTCGCGAAAGCGCGAGACCCAGAAGTCGCGCTCGCCCGTTTCGTCGCTGATCGCTACGTGGATCGGGTGCAACTCCGGGTGCAACGCGGCCAGCGCGCGCAGTTCCGCGTAACACTCCGGCAGCGGCTCGAAGGAATAGACGGTCGCGCCGGGGAAGACGCGGAACATCTCTTTCGCGAACTGCCCGTGATTGCCGCCGATGTCGAGGACGGTGTTAGGGCGCGGGTGTTCGAGCGCGGGCAGACTCGTGAAGGGATCGCGCGCGTCGGACTGCATGAAGCGTAGCTCCGCTCCGGCGTCCGCATCGCGCCATAACCACTGGCGCAAGCCGAGCCTGCGATCCATGCCGTTCAGAGTGGCCCTGATGTGCCTGCGAACGTCCAAAGTCTCTGCCACCCTTCCCCTCTCATTCAACTGTTTGCGTCGAACGAAAACACGCGGCCATCCAGAGCACGTTGTCCTCACGAACGAACAAGTTTCCACACGCGCTCGGCCACTTGCTCTTCCGCGCAATCGGCGAGACCCCAATCCGGCGGGTTCGTGTACGGAAGATTTTCACGATACGGGAAGGCTGCGCCGAAGCGACTCTCGCCGGTGAACACTCCGCCCTGTAGCGACGACGAAGATTCGTGGAAGAGATGATAATGCAATCCCATGTGCACGGGCTTGCCGCCCGCTTCGATCAGTTGATAGAGCCCGCGCCCATCCGCGTGAATCCTCGTCGCACGCAGCGACTCGTCGTAGCCGCGCGCGCGTTGCCACAGATCGCGGCTGGCGAGCACGAAGTCGCCGCAGCCGTAGTCCAACTCCTGTTTCCATCCGAGCCTGAATGCCACGCGGTTGCGAGCGTCCGTCAAACTCTGCTGCGTCACGGGGCCACCATCCCAACGCCATTCGACGCGCCGCGTGCGAAAGATCAAATTCTTATCCAGCAGGCGCAACATACGCCGGACGCGCGCGTCCCAGAAAATGTAAGCGTTCGTGACGCAGACGTACTCGGAGCGCGCGCGGCGCACGCCGACGTTTTTGCCGAACTCCTCCATGATGACCATGCGCGGGTGCTCGCACACCTGCGAGTGAATCTCCGCAGGAACGACGTAGCAGCGCAGGTGCGGATAGTCGCGCGCGAACGCGACTGAGAGAAGCGGCCGGTCTGCGGGCGGATTCCACTCGACGAAGATCATTTCGTCGCACATGACCTGCGAGTTCCATTCGATCATCGCGCGAATGCGCGCCTCGTTGTCGGGCACGTAATCGTCGTTGCGCCCGACGAAGACGGCGCACACCGTCGGTCTCTGTGCGCTCGTGCGCCAGCCGCGCGCGAGTGCAACGGGCGCGAGGTTCTTCCATGTGGCCCGCAGGCTCTCCGAATCGCGGTGCAACGCGACGCCGCGCGAGACGGCGCGACCGAGCAGACGGCGCAAGGGCGCGGGCGTTACTTTGTGGTAAGTGCGGAGCAGCATCGTAAAATCATATCGTAAGGGATAACTCATAATTTTCAACTCGCCGCGCGCGAGACCGTGGATTTGCCCGCACGCCGATGCACGACCTGTTCGCAGATCGACGCCATCCGCTCGCCGTAGTCGCGCGCGAGACGCGCGCTCTCGTCGGCGATCTCTCTCTCGCTTTTGCGCGACGCGCGCGGGTAGTCGCGTCGCATCAACCGGGCGAGTTCATCTACATCGTCTGCATCGAAAAAGATGGCCCCCGGCAGATCGAGTTCGCGATGCGCGGGGAGATCGGAGCAGAGGAGCTGCGTGCCGAGCAGACAAGCCTCTTCCGTGATCGCGCCGCGCCCCTCGAAGCGCGAAGGTTGCACGACCGCCGACGCCGCGCGTATGAGCGCGATCTGTTCCTCGCGCGGCAGCACGCCGAGGAAGCGACAGTGTTCGTGCAGCCCTCGCTCGTTGACGAACCAGAGCAGGCGCGTGAAGTAGTCGGGCCGGCGCGGATCGTAGGGCCGCCCGGTGAAGACAACCGTGGGCGGCGTCTCACCGCGCTCCTTGATCTGTGAGAGCGCGGCGAGCACGGACAGTTGATTCTTGTGCTCCCAGAACTGATTGCTGACGAGGAAGAAGCGTTCGGGCAGACGGAATTTGCGACGCACCTCTTCCGCGTCGAGCCGCAGGCCCTTCTCTGTGAAGACCGGCGGGAAACCACAGACGTAGAGCTTCTCCTTGATCTGCGGATGCGAAGCGAGCGCATCGTGCGCCGTCGCTTCGCTGATCGTGATGATGGCGTCGGCGCGCGCGGCGATGGCGTTCCACTGATCCTCGCGTTGCTTGATCTCGGCTTGATCGAAGAGTTCTGGCAAGTGTCGAAACTGGAAGTCGGGATAACAGATGGCGAGCGGGCGTTGAGAGCCGAGGCCTTCAAACCAAGCGAACGCGATCCAGAGATCGACGTTGTACTGCGCGGCGACGCGCGTGATGGCCGGAGCCTCCCACGTGCGCCCGTTCAAGTGACGCGCAACTCGTTTGAAGAGTCGGCGCGGTCGCGAATCGTGCGTGTGTTGAAGCGGCACGGCGCGGACGTGCGTGGCGGCGCGCAGGGCCAGTGGCAGATCATCCTCGGTCGCGTCGATAACGAAGCACGTGGGCGGCGCGGGAAGTGTGCCGAGGCAGAGCAGCGTGACTTCGAGCCAGTTCGCGCCCCCCTCATACTGTCTGCCGAACAGGCTCGCAAAGGCGATGTTCATCGTGACTCGTGCGCGCGCTCCGGCGCTGTGCTGTTGGTGAGCATCTGACGGTGTGATGGCCGGGGGGGATTAGAGTTCACACGCCGATGGCGTGAGCGTCTTCGCGACGCGACTTGGATTCGTGTTCAAGATCGGCGGTGACCATCTCCTTGATCAACTCTTCAAACGTGTAGGTTGGTTGCCAACCCAACGCCTCGCGGGCCTTCGTCGCGTCGCCGATCAGGAGATCGACCTCTGCTGGACGATAGAAGCGGTCATCAACTTTGACGTGCTCGCGATAGTCGAGATCGAGCAATCCGAAAGCGCGCTCGCAGAACTCGCGGACGGTGTGCGCCTCGCCACTGGCGACGACGAAGTCGTCCGGCTCTTCAAGCTGGAGCATGAGGTGCATGGCGCGCACGTAGTCTTTGGCGTGTCCCCAATCGCGGCGCGCTTCGAGATTGCCGAGGCGCAGCTCCGTCGCCAGCCCCAGCTTGATGCGTGCGGCGGTCGCGGTGATCTTGCGCGTGACGAACTCGAAGCCGCGACGGGGGCCCTCGTGGTTGAACAAGAGACCGCTCACGCAGAACATCCCGTAAGCCTCGCGATAGTTGCGCGTCAACTCGAAGCCCGCGACCTTCGAGATGCCGTAGGGCGAGCGCGGATGGAAGGGCGTCGTCTCGCGCTGCGGCGTCTCGCGCACCTTGCCAAACATCTCGCTCGATCCGGCGAAGTAGAACTTGCAATGGGGCCGCAACTCGCGAAGGGCCGCGAGCATATAGTGCGTGCCGTTGATGTTCGTGTTCATCGTCGAGAAGCCGTCGGCGAACGACTCTGCGACGAACGACTGCGCGGCGAGGTGATAGCACTCGTCGAACTCGTGGCGACTGACGACGCTGAAGATCGACGGATAACTTTCGAGACTCGCGGCGTGAAGCTGCACGCGGTCGAGCAGGTGAGCGATGCGCGTGAAGCGTCGCTCCGGATCTTCGAGGGCGATGCGGCGCACGATGCCATGGACTTCGTAGCCGTGTTCGAGCAGGAGTTCGGCGAGGTAGCTGCCGTCCTGCCCGGTGATGCCTGTGATGAGTGCCTTTTTCGTCATGATGAATGAGACTCAAACGGAGCGCGCGGAAATTTAAACTCCGGCGCGGATGCTATCGTAGCCGCCCCATCGCCTTCTTGGCGAGCACGCCCAACTCGCCGCGCTTCAAATGGCCGGCGACGCGTTCCATCGCGGTCGTCGTGGCCGGTTGCGGTGGTTGCGGCAGCTCGACGACGGTCGTGCCATCTTTCAACTTCACATAGCCGTTGCGATAGACATAAGGCTGATCCGTCCAGTCGCCCCATTCACTTCTTTCGTCGAGCTTCCTGAAAGCGGACGTGCGGCCATCGAAGTCTCTGACTTGCTCCCACTGTGGCTGCTCCGACAGAAGATCGCTCAAGACTTTACCCGTCCATAGCCAGCAATCATCGACGATCATCAGCCCGCCGATCTTCAACTTTCCCGCCGTGTAAAACCAATCGATGAACGGGGCCGGAAAGCCGTGCCGGCCGTCTATCAACACGAGGTCGAGCGGTTTCACGTCGAGCGAAGGCAGAATAAGTTCCGATGCTCCCTCGCGGAAATCAAGCGCGTCCGTCTCGATGTTGTTCTCTGCGCAGAACCGCAGCACCGTCTCGAACTCTTCGCGGGCCGGAGTGATGACGACGTGATGCGCGCTCCGGCTGGCGAAGAGCACCGTGCTCAACCCGCATCCGGTTTCAAGCGTCGAGGCATCGGGCGGAATATTCTCCATGATGAAATCGAGCACGTCCGACGCGAGGCTCATGTCCATGGACTGGCCCTCGGCGGTGCGATGTATGCGTGGTCGCGCGGCGAGAATTTTCCCGATGTCGGCAGTGCTCGAAGTCATGCAATGTTTCCTCTAATGGATGAGTTGAATGTATTAGTCTTTCAAAGTCTCGCGACTCGCGCAGGACGGCGAACGTGTGATGCTCTGTTGTTGATGCTCACCTCATGCCTCTTCCGCGAGACTCCCACTCGATCTCGATCCTCTGTGTGTCGTGCAGGGGTGACATCGCGGGAGCTTGGCGGTGTGAAGGCTGGTAAATTGTATCTGTAATCGGAATATATTCAACTCGCCGTGGCTCGAAAGATATTCCACGCTTCGCTCGCACGCCGTTCAGAGGCCCGCATCCGTGTGCGATCCGGCCATCACAGAAAAATCTTCGAGCAGTCGTTCGCGAGAGAAGTCGCGCCTGATGATCGCGCGCGCGGCTTCGCCTAGTTGACGACACAGCGCGGGATCGCGCCAGAGTCTAAGGACGTGCGCGGCGAACTCTTCCGCGTTATCGGCGACGAGTCCGTTCTCGCCATGTCGGATGGGCGAGCGCGCGGCCGGATCGCGTAGCGCAACGACCGGCAGGCCGTGGGCCATCGCCTCGACGATCTTCACCTGTTGTCCCGTCCCGCCGAACACGGGGCTGACGAAGAAGCGCGACGACGCGTAAACCGTCGCGATGTCGGGCACGAACCCGCCGTGCGTGACGCCCTCGACCGGCAGCACGCGTTCACAGCAGTAGCCCGTCACGAACAGATCGAACGAAGGTTCTGCGGCGCGCACGAGCGGGAGCACGCGACGGATGAAGTAGAGATAGCCCTGCGTGTTGAAGGGATTGGGGCCGGTTGTGAGGAGCGCGGAGCCGTCGTAAGTGTTCGCGAGGCTCTGCGCTTCTTGCGTCATCGGCAGATAGACGACCTTCGTCCGTCGCGTGTTGCGCGCGATCACTCCGGCTTCGTGCTCGGAGATAGCGAGCGTGTAAGTGTACTTGTCGTAGATGCCGAACTCTTCGGGGCTGGCGACGAGATCGAGTCGCGCGTAGAAGTCTTCGCGCAAAACTTCTTCGGGCACGTCCGCCGGATCGATGGGCGCGGGCGGGAGACGACTTTCGAGCGCGCGCCACATCTTGCGGTTCAGCGTTGTGAGATCGATGGTCTCGATGATCGTCGTCGCGTCGCGCCACCTGTGATGATCCACGAGAGAGTCCCAGTAGGCGTAGTTGATGAAGATGAGATCGGGCCCGATCTCTCCGGCGAGTTCTCTGAACCAGCGACGCATCCCCGGCGGGCTATAAATTCTGGAGCTGACGGGCGGCGTCCGCTTGCTGCCCAACGGGTAGAGCCTGCGCACGATGGGGACAGAGAGATAGTCCAACTCGTAAAACTTTTCGAGGCGACTGACGAATCGCCGATCCGCATCGGACGCGACGTGAACGCGCACGTCGTCGGCGAAGTCTGCTCTTAAAGCCTCGACGCTCGCCTGCGTTATCTCGCTGTCGGTCGTGAAAGTCGAGAGTGCGACGGTGACGTGGAAGCCGAGCGCGCGCAAGCCTGAGATCGTCTCAAGGTAACGCTTGTGCGCGCCCGTGCGCGGTGGGCACGGGTTGTGCGGGACGAAAACTAGGGCCTTCTTTTTCATTCAATGGCCGCTCGAATTTGCGCGCGCGACAAGTTTCGACTCAATCCACGCGTGATCCTCATCGCGCAATCTTCCGCTTTCGCGTGAGTCAATCAAACATCAACAATCACGCATCAACAATCGAGCATCAGTGATCGAACATCAAGGATCGCGCATCAGTGATCGAGCATCGATGCGAGTGTTTCTATCGTGCGTGTGTGCGATGCTTCCTGCGCGATGGTCTCCCTCGCGGCTTCGCCCATGCGTCGGCGCAGGGCCGGATCGTTCCAGAGTCGCACGACGTGCGCGGCAAACTCCGGCGCGTCGTCGGCGACAAGCCCGTTCACTTCATGCTTGATCGGGGAGCGTTCGGCGGCGAAGCGCAGCGCGACGACCGGCAGACCGTGGGCCATCGCCTCGACGATCTTGATCTGTTGTCCCGTTCCGCCAAACACCGGGCAGACGAAAAAGCCTGCGGTCTCGTAGATGATTTTCAGATCGGGGACGAAGCCGCCGAGGATAATGCCGTCGGAGGGCGAGGGCGGCGCGTGGTTGTAGAAAGAGCCGGTGACGCGGAGCGAGAACGAAGGGATGCTGCGCCGGACGGCGGGCAGAACCTTTTTGGCGAAGTAGAGATAGCCCTGAAGGTTGAAAAGATTCGGGCCCACTGCGAAGAGCGGCGAGCCTGCGTAGGTGTTTGAGATGTAACGCGGCTCGAACGTCACCGGCAGCCAAGAAACTTTCGTGCGATGCGTGTGACGTTTGATCAACTCAGCCTCTTTCGACGAGATGGCTATCGTGTGATCGTAGCTGTCGAAGATGCGAAACTCCTCTTCGGGGACGCGGACTCCCAACTTCTCGAAAAATTTTTCGTCCAAGATTTCGTCCGGCGTCAACTCCGCCGCGAGCGGGGCCGGTAGGTACGGCACTACGAGCTGCTGCATCCGCGCGTTGATCGACACGAGATCAAGCGTGTCGATGATACGCACGACCGGCGCGAGCTTTTTATGATCGAGCAACCCGTCCCAGTGCGCGTAGTTCATGACTATCACACGGGGCTGCGCATCCTCTAAAACTTTTCCGAACCAGCGTCGCATGGCGGGCGGGGTGTAGCGCAGGGAGTTGATGGGGCCACCCGCGCCGGCTTCGCGCAGCAGTGCGGCGAGCGTGGGAGCGTATCGCAGCAATCTCCTCAGTAGGTAGATGGAGCCGCGCGGGTGCAGAAGTTTTCTTCTCGTCGAGGTGAATTGGTTGAGCAACGCCAAGAACTCTTCGTCTGCGGCTGTCGCCTCGTAAACGTGAACGTCGTGCACGCCGAGAGCTTTCAGGCCTTCGACGCTGGATGAGTCCCAAGCGTTCGTCGAAGAGAGTGTCGAGCTGGTGAAAGTCACCGCGTAGCCTAGAGCCTTGAGTCCGGCCATCACTTCCAGACATCGTTGATGTGCGCCGGTGCGCGGCGGCAGAGGGTTGTGAGGGAAGAAGACTAAGGCTCTTTTATCCATGTCTCTGGAAGAAGTTGAGCGTCGAAGCAGCGAGACGGAAATGTGAATGGGATCGAAACCGATTGACGCGGCTTCGCGCTCGCGACAAGCGATCTATGTTTTGTGGGCGGGAACAACTCCGTGGAGACGCGTCTGCCAGCGATAACGCCAGAGCGGTAGGCAGAACCTGAAGAAAATCTCCGTCGCCGCTTTTGCGCCAAGCGCGGCGCGCCTCAGTCTCCCTAGTGATTGATAGACGGGCGAACGATATGCGATGTCTTGAAAGATCGTGAGGGCGATCTTCAGGTGTGGATTGTTAGAGAAGAAGCCTGAGTGGCCCTCGGCGCGCGCGAGCGCCTCCACGTTCTCAGACGAGCCCGCGATAGATCGATTGAGCGAGACCGTCTCGACCATCTTGATCTTGCCCGTGAAAGCAACCGCCGCGACGAAGAACCAGTCGCCGCCGAGGATGGTTTGAATCTCAATGCTTTTCAACAGCGACCGCCGCATGATCCCGTAGAACGCTCCGTTGCGAACGACCCTCTGATAATAAACCAGCACGCGCGCACTCGCCTCTGTTTGCAGCAGACTCATCCCGCCCTCTTCCATGACGAATTTTCCATCTCGAAAATATTTCGTCTTCCCGCAGACGAGCGCGTAATCGTCGTGCCCGGAGAGGGCCTCCATGCAGGAGGAGAAGTAAGACGGAGACAGCCAGTCGTCGTCGGCGAGCCACATGAACAACTCGCCGCGCGCCGCGCTGAGCGTCGCCTGAAAGTTAAACGAGATGCCGCGATTGACGGGCTGCGCGATGTAGCGCACGCGCGGGTCGCGCGCGGCGAACTCTTCGCAGAGAGCGCGCGTCTCGTCGGTCGAGCCGTTGTCCGAGATGATAAGCTCGAAGTCGTCGTAGTCCTGCGCGAGCACGGACTCGACGGCCAGTCGCAGGCTCGAAGCGCGGTTGTAGGTCGGGAGTCCGACGCTGATGCGTGGCGTGCTGCTCGTCATAAAGAGAGTTGCGTTTGAGCGCGTCACACGGCGACGGCGGCCCGACTCGATGCTTCCTTGAGAAGAGCCTTCAGCGCGTCGCAGACGTAGCCGACCTTCGATTCATCCATCGACATTCCCGAAGGCAGATTGACGCCGTAGGGCGAGAGTTTGTAGCTCACGCGATTGCGCTCGCGCGCCGCGTGGGCCTGCTCAGTGTCCGCGTAGGCAGGGATGGAACTCAAGGGATGAAAGAACGGGCGACAGTCGATGCTGCGCTCGCTGAGCAACGCCATCAACTGTTCCTTCTTCAAGCCGAAACGCGGATCGACGATGACCGTCACCATCCAATAGACGTTCTTCGTTCCCGGCATTTCGTGATTGAGCATCAGGCCGTCTGCGCCCGCGAGTTCGCGCTCGTACCAACTATAAATATCGCGCTTATGCGCGACCAACTCTTCGATGCGTTCGAGCTGCGCGAGCCCGAGGGCCGCCTGCATACTGCTCATCTTGTACTTGTAAGCGACCTCGTGATTGAAGAACATCTTGTCACCCGGCTTGCGCCCGTGATCGCGCAGGAACTGTGCACGCGCGAAAAACTCCGCGTCGTCGGTCACGAGCATTCCGCCCTCGCCGGTCGTGAGCGTCTTCGAGCCGTGGAAGCTGAAGACCCCTGCGCGTCCGAACGTGCCCGCCTTGCGCCCACGATATTCTGAGCCGATGGCCTCCGCCGCGTCCTCGATGATCGCGATGCCGTGTCGCTCGGCGACGGCGCGGATCGCTTCCCAGTCGGGTTGATTGCCGTAGAGATCGACGGGGATGACGGCCTTCGTGCGCGGCGTGATGCAGGCCGCGAAACTTTCGGCGGAGAGACACCACGTTCGCTCGTCGATATCGGCGAAGACCGGCGTCGCGCCGACGTAGGAGACGGGAGCGGACGAAGCGATCCACGTGACATCGGGGACGACGACCTCGTCGCCCGCGCCGACGCCGAGCGCGGCGAGCGCGAGATGAAGGCCGGAAGTGCAGGAGGGCAGGGCCATCGCGTGGCGCACGCCGAGGTATTCGGCGAACGCGCGCTCAAAGCGTTCGTGATAGACATTGGCGTTTGCGTACCACGCATTGGTGACGGCATCGGTGACGTAACTGATCTCCTTCTGCGTGATCGAAGGGCCGGATACGAGAAGACGTTCCATAGTTAATCCTTAATGACGACGGCTGCGCGCGATCTTCATCTCGCGCCATTGCGTCACATTTTTCCCCGGCTCACTTTCGTAGCCGAGGAACTTAGCGAGAAACGCGTCGTCGCTGAACTTTCCTTGCAGGGCTTCGGGGATGCTGATCTGTTGCTTGAGAAAGGGGAGCGTGTAAACGTGATTGAGCGCGCGCCGCGTGAAGTTTGAGCGATTGTATCCCGCACGATGATAGAGCATGGAATCGAAGACGAGAACCGAACCAGCTTGGGCGTTGATGCATTGTTGATGCTTCTCCATGAACTCCTGCGAGGGAAAACTCTCGATCTTGTGCGAAGCGGGCAGCACGTGCGTGCCGCCCGACTCCGTGGAGAAATCATCGACGCAGAAGAGCGCGCTCACAGCGAGCGGTCTGGTGCACACGAAATGTTGATAACTCAGATCGCGATGCCAAGAGACCTGATAGTTCTCCAAGTTGGGCAGATTGATGATGCCGTTCTGCTGCATGAGGATGTAGTAGTCGCCCAACAATCTCTCGACGATGGCGAGGACGGACGGGTTCAGGGCCAACTGCAAAAAATAGTCGTCGTAGGCTAACAACAATCTGACGACGTTCACGTCATTGATCTCGCCGAGTCGCTGCTCACCGCCAATGTCTCTCACCTGCGCTTCGTATATTTCATCCAGCTTCGCGCGCACGAGTTGCAGCTCAGACTCCGATACGGCTCCGGCCACAATGGTGTAACCGGAGATGCGAATCTCTTCCACGCACCTGTCAGTCTCGGAGGTCGAGTTGCTGAACTCCCGCACTCCGTAGAATCTAAATGGATCGGACATAAGATTCCTTACTGATTCCCAAGTCCATCTGCGACTGCGTCTCTAAGTGATCCAGAGACGAGCCGGCGAGTGGCCGGACGCGCCGACAATTAATCCTTGACACATCTGAGATAGCCGCCGGGGGCGACCGTGATCAGCAGCTTGTTGGAGATGTCTTGATCGATCTCGAAGCGGTCGGTGGTCTTGAGAAACTCCTGCACGGCGGTCTGCGGGCTGTTGCCCGGCCCCCACGGGCGGTCTGAGAACATCTCGGCTGGCCCTTCCTCAACCGCCGTGTCGAAGACCACACAGTAGCTGCCCGCCGAAGTGAGCGGAGCGTAGGCTTGCAACTCGGCGAGGACATGATCATGCGTGTGATTGCTGTCCAGAGAGACCATCACACGTCGCTTGCCTGCCGCTTTGGCTGTGACCTGTTCGACGATCTCAGGCGCGATGCTTGAGCCCTGAATCATCGAGATGCGCTTCGACATGGGATGCGCTTCAATCGCTTCGCGGTTGTGTGCGCGGATGTCGATGTCCACGCCGAGCACTCTGGCGTCCGCAGGGCCACCACAGGCGGCGTTTAGTTCGAGCATGGAGGCTGAGAAGATCAGAGAGCCGCCGTGGGCGATGCCGGTTTCGATGATGAGGTCTGGTTGAATAGACCAGATCAACTCCTGCATCGCAAAGATGTCTTGCGGCAGTTGGATGACGGGGCGACCGAGCCACGAGAAATTATAAATGTAATTGTGCTTTGCTGATTCATGCTGCCACGCTCTGGAAAATTTGATCAACTCCTTATCATTACCCAGACTTGCGATGTTCTGTCGTTTCTCCGCATCGAACCGGTCGCTTTCAACTGACATTAAAGTCCCTCCAATAGATAGTCTCCGAGCATGGCAACTCACGAGTTTGTTCACCGCAATTCGCTATCGCGTCGAGAATCGAGACGTAAGGCGTAAACTCTCCGTGCCCTTGCTCGTATGACGGTCTCCTATAGTCCATGTAACGCACGGAAACGCCCTTCTCCTCGAATTGTTCATGGTTCAAATAGTTGAGCGCGCCGTGGCCGGTGACGTATGTATCGCAGTTAGCCAGCCCACATAAATCGACAAGCCTTTGCGTGCTCGACCCACCGATCCCCGTCTCCGAAGAGCGGAGAAACTTCGGCGCGAGACCGAGCCAACGCGCGATCTCTTCAATCGCGTTGATATTAAATTCCGACAGATGATCGGTCGTCTGACTATATATTTTTTCCGCCAGCTCGAACATGAGATCGAAGTGAGGTCTCTTGCCGTAGGCGTGCCGGATCGTCTTCAAATGCTTGCCGCGCCAATCTTCCTGACTGACGAAAACCACTTCGTTGAGCAGCGTCCCTGATCGGCCGTGATCGATGGGGGCGGTCAGCCACGAGACGCCGTTGGCGGATTTGACCTGCACGCGTGACATGAAACTCCGGCCCCTCGGCAACTGCACGTCATCGTAATGAATGAACGTATCAGCCAGTCGTACCTGCTCGAACAGTCCGATCCACGGCAGGAACATCGGTTGTGAAACGACGAGTGTGCGCGACATCTGTTAGCTCAAAAAATTTTCGGCGACAGCATAACCGAGGCCGCCCCGCCCAACGCCGTTCCCTGAATAGAACATATAGACTCGATCCTTGTAAGGATAGAACGCGGGATAGCAGATCATCTCGGAGTCCCATCCGGTTTCAGACCTTGAGATGCCGGCTTGCGCGTCGAGTCTCTGCCACGCGAGACCGTCGTCGGATTCGGCAAAGCCGATGGTGTAGCTCTTCGCCAGCTTCGTCTCATGCCCGCGCGTTGAATACCACATGAGATATCTGTCTTTTAGTTTGAGCACCCACGGCGCGGAAATAACTTCACCGTCGAACTTGTAATCAATAACGGGCCGGTTGTGCGGAGTCCACTTTATTCCGTCATCGGATTCCGCGTAGAAGACTGTGTAGATCGGCTCTGGATTGCTGTCGGGAAATTTCCAATCAGTGCCGGAGCAGTACCACATCTTCAAGCGCGCGCCCTCGACCGCGACGAAGGGACCTGCGACCAGCAACGGGTGATCTATATCTTGAGCGAGCACAGGCCCCTGAAAGGCGCGGCTGAAAGTGTCGCTCCGCTTGTCCCACACGAGCATGCCGATTGAAAGCTCGAAGCTGACGACGCGCCTGCGCTTCCAGCCCGTGTAATAGAAGAGCGTGCGAGAGCCGAAATCGACGACGCTGCCGAGCGTCAAGCCTGAATCGTCAAACGTGCCGGGGCTTCCCAAGTGCAGAAGAGGGCCACTACCTATCTTGACGATCTTCGCAGGGTCTTCGATCTCCACGTCGATAAAGGTCGGGAGCATCCGGTCGTCCGCATCTCTCGAAGAGAAGAAGAGCCTGAGCGTGTCTTCGTCAAGTTG
This sequence comes from Acidobacteriota bacterium, assembly GCA_032229975.1. Classification (GTDB taxonomy): domain Bacteria; phylum Acidobacteriota; class Blastocatellia; order Pyrinomonadales; family Pyrinomonadaceae; genus JAIVGV01. The sequence continues at coordinate 34,095 of JAVXVG010000041.1, forward strand.
ATACGGGATGGGACGTGCAGCGTGCGTCTTAAAGTACCCTTCGCCGTCGGGGCAATAGATACGACCCTTCTTCTGCCAGTTGATCTTCAACACACTCGCCTTAACAGTTATTAAATGAGGTCTCGATCCACAATGCTTTGAACTGACTGCGCGGGCCTGACCAGCGTGCGCTCCGCACAGTCTTTCATCACGATTGCGCCCGAACTGACGACGACGAAGCGACCGAGTTTAATGTTATCTCTAAACGTGGAGTTGACGCCCAAGAAACAGTTCTCGCCGATGTCACACGCGCCCGATATGACGACGTGCGAGCTGATGAAGCAGTGATCCCTGATCGTGGCGTGATGGCCGATGTGATTGCCCGACCAGAGCGTGACGTTGTTCCCGATCTTGGTGAACGGTTGGATGACGTTGTTCTCAAGGATGAAGCAGTTGTCGCCAACAGGCGTTTGATAGTAGGTCGCGCGCGGGCTGATGTAGGTGGCGCAGGTGTAACCTCTCTGCTTCGCCTCAAGGTAGCGGGCCTGCCTGATCTGATTGGTCTTGGCGTAGCCAAGCGCAATGAAGATGTCGTGCTCTGCGGGCGGGTGAGTCTCTTCCAAGTTCTCGAAGGGGACGAGCGGCTTGCCGTTGAACTGCGGCTCGTCGATGAACTCGGCGGCGTTCGTGAAAGCGGCGATCTCGTAATCGGTGTCAGTCTTGAAGTAGAACTCCGCGACCTCCGCGATCAAACCCGTGCCGTAAATGATCAGTTTTTTCATAAGCGACTTCTGCTGCCCCGCGCGATTTTCGGCTCTGACTTTTAACTACACCGCGTCGCGGTACAAGTAGATTGTGTATTCGTACAGAGGGTAGGAGTGATCCAGCTTGATGTGAGTGGAGACTTCGCTTAGACACCAAGAGAACATCTCCGATGGGTTACGATAATAGAGATTGTTGGAATAGTAGTTCACTTTGGTTGTCATGATGTTGAAGGCGATTCCGATCCGGCAGAGCGCAAACATTCGGCGGATGAGTCGGGCGGCAAACTGATCCATTTCCGATCCGGGTGTCTCTAGTTTCTGAGTCAGAATACCATTGCACACAACATAATCAAATTCTCTATCAAACTCATAACTCAACACGTCGCCGCGCATGAAACTCCCCGACGCGACGTTTGCCGCAGCCCACTCGATCATGTTGTCGGCCACGTCGATCCCCGTGTAGTCGAGCTCGATATTCTTCGTGATCGCGTAACTACACAAGCCGCCGTAGCCGCAACCCACGTCGAGCAGTGAAGGCTTGCTCTGCTCCTGATGCGCGACGACTCCGAGCATCTTGTCGTAGCGCAGCAGCATCTTCGTCTCGTCAGAGCCCCAATCCACTCCCTCGGACGATGGCCCGTGCAGGGAAAACTTCTCGGAGTAGTGTTGCCGGAGCATTTTGCTGATCGAATCCATTCGCGTCTCTCCGCACATTCATCTACTCAAGCCACGATGAGCGGATGCTCCCTGTCTCTCTGCGAGAGGATTGACACGGGCAAGGGCCACTCGATGCCGATGGCCGGATCGTCCCAGCGCAGCCCGCGCGACGAAGGGGGATCGTAAACCTGCGACATCTGATAGAAAATTTCCGAGTCGGCTTCGAGCGTCTGGAAGCCGTGGGCGAAGCCTTCGGGGATGTAGAGCGCGCGCAGGTTGTGCGCCGTCAACTCGACGCCGATCCAGCGCAGACGCGTCGGCGAGTCGTCGCGCAGGTCAACGATCACGTCGAAGATCGCGCCGCGCACGCAGCGCACAAACTTCGTCTCGCGAAAGGGCGCGATCTGATAGTGCATCCCGCGCAGCGTGCCCGCCACGCGATTGTAAGAGGCGTTGCATTGCAGCACGCGCGCATTCAAGCCGTGCCTCTCAAACTCTTCCGCGCTCCACGTCCGCATCAGGTAGCCACGCTCGTCGTCGTAGCGGTCGGGCTCGACGACGAACGCGCCTTTCAATTCTGTCTCGATGAAGTTCATAAGTTTTCCGGCGTGGGCGAGAGCGAAGGCCCGACGCGAGACACGGCGCGCTAAACGACGCGTAGCTCCGGGATCGGAATGATGAAGCGTCCGCCGCGACGCCTGTACTCGGACTGCTGTTCGAGAATTTCGTCGGCGAAGTTCCACGTCAAGAGCAAGACGTAGCCGGGCATCTCTGCGAGCAACTTTTCCGGCGCGTGGATCGGCAGCCGCGTGCCCGGCGTGTAGTAACCCTGCTTGACGGTGCTGCGATCAACGACGAAGTCGAGCGTCTCGCTTCCCAAGCGAAAATAGTTGAGCAAGGTGCTGCCCTTCGCCGACGCGCCATAGACGGCGATGCGCTGGCCCTGCGACTTGAGATCGGCGAGCAGCGCAAGCAACTCGCGTCGCAGTCGCTCGACCTTCGCGCCGAAGCCGAGATAGAAGTCTGCATCGGCGACGCCCCACTCCCGCTCCTCTTGCAGCAACTCGCGCACCGAATCTGAGACCTCTTGCGTGCCGGCATCGCGACGCGCGCTGATGCGCAGCGTGCCGCCGTGGATCGGCAGCCGCTCAACATCTTCGATGATGAGACCGTGTCGGCGAAAGAGCCGGTCAAGCGCGGTCAGAGAGAAGTAGCACAGGTGCTCGTGGTAGATCGTATCGAACTCGTTGCGGTCGATCATCTCCTTGACGTAAGGGACTTCAAAGACCGCGATGCCCGACTCTTTAAGCAGCGTCGCCGCGCCGCGCACGAAGCCGTTCAGATCGGCGACGTGGGCCAGCACGTTGTTGGCATGAAAGACATCTGCGCGCTTGCCTCCGGCGGCAAGCTGCGCGGCCAGCTCCGCGCCGAAGAACTCACACACAGTTTCGACGCCGCGCTCTTCAGCGACGCGCGCGATGTTCGTGGCCGGTTCGATGCCGAGCACGGGCACGCCCGCCGCGCGATAGTATTGCAGCAAGTAACCATCGTTGCTCGCGGCTTCGACGACGAGACTGTCTGCGCCGAGTCCGCGCTCGCGCGTGAGTCGTTCGGCGACGGAGCGCGCGTGCGCGAGCATCGTGTCGGAGAAGGAAGAGAAGTAGAGATATTCGCGAAAGAGTTTTTCCGGCGGCACGGTCTCGGTGATCTGGACGAGGGCGCAAGCAGGGCAGAAGGCGAGATCGAGCGGGAAAGTCTCCTCCGGCGCGTCGAGTTGTTCGCGCGCGACGAGCGCGTTAGCCAGAGGCGTGCGCCCGAGCGAGAGGACGACGCGCAGGTGGCCCTCTCCGCACGAGCGGCAGACGTGTGTCGGCTCTCTCTCAGTCATCACGTGGTCGCGAAGAAGTTCCGATACCATTCGACCGTCCTCTGCAATCCCTCTTCGAGTGTGTAGAGCGGCTGCCAGCCGAGAAGTCGGCGCGCCTTCGCTGCGCTCAGATACTGGTGGCGAATCTCGTTGCTCGCCTCGTTGCGAATTTCAGGTTCGAGACTGGAACTCATCAGCGCGAGAATCTTGCCGACGAGTTCGAGCACCGTGACCTGCGTCTCGTTCGAGAAGTTGAAAGCCTCGCCGCGCAAGCTCGCGTCTTGAGCGAGATGTTCGGCAAGCACCATGTTGGCGAGCGCGCCGTCCTCCGCGTAGAAATAGTCGCGCACGAACTGGCCGTCGGAGCGGACGACGGGCCGCTGCTCGCGCAGCACGGAGCGAATCGTGCCGGGCACGATGCGATTCCAGTTGAGATCGCCGCCGCCGTAGAAGTTGCCGCAACGCGTGATAGCCACGTTGAGCCCGTAGGTCTTCGCATAGGCTTGCGCGATCAGATCGGCGCACGACTTGCTCACGTCGTAAGGATGTTGGCCCCGAAGCGGCGCATCCTCGCTGTAAGGCAACTCCTCGTGATCGCCGTAGGCTTTATCGGATGAAGCGACGACGATCTGTTTGACGGCGGGGCTGCGACGCGCAGCTTCGAGCAGAGACCAAGTGCCGGCGACGTTGGTCTCGAAGGTCGAGACGGGATTGCGATTGGCGATGCCGACGATGGTCTGCGCCGCGAGGTGTATGACGGTGTCGATCTCATACTCGCCGAGCACGCGTTCCAGCGTCGGTTGATCGCGCACGTCGCCACGGGCCACCTTGACGCGCTCAATGAGACCGGCCCGCGCCGCCTCAGACTGCGGAACCCAGTCGCGCACGAGGCAGACCACGTCCGCGCCTTCGTCGAGCAGACGGCGCACGAGCCAGCCGCCGACGAGGCCCGTCGCGCCCGTCACGAGCGTCGGTCGATCAAGCCAGAAGCCGCTCATTCCCAGACCTTCCACGGAGCCTGGCCCTCTTGCCACAGGCTCTCAAGCAGACGCTTGTCGCGCAGCGTGTCCATGCACTGCCAGAAACTTCCATGACGATAAGCCATCAACTGTTGGTCAGCCGCCAGCCGCTCCATCGCATCGGCTTCGAGGCTGCTCTGGTCGCCCTCAAGGTAATCGAAGATCGCGGGCTCGAAGACGAGGAAGCCACCGTTGATCCAGCCCTCGCCGATCTGCGGCTTCTCCGTAAAGTGGGCCACCCTATCGCCGTCGAAGACGAGCCCGCCGAAGCGCGCGGGCGGACGCACGGCGGTGACCGTAGCGATGCGCCCGTGTGCGCGGTGGAAGGCCAGCAGCCCGGCGAGATCAACATCGCTGACGCCGTCGCCGTAAGTGACCATGAAGGTTGAATCGCGCAGCCACGGTTCGAGCCGCTTGACGCGCCCGCCCGTCAGTGTCTGCGAGCCCGTGTCCATCAAGTGAACGATCCAGTCTTCGCACTCGCGTTCGTGCGCGAGCAGACTGCCGTTCGAGAGGTTGATCGTCATGCTGCCGTTCAGGCTGTGATAGTCGAAGAAGTAGCGTTTGATGACCTCGCCCCTGTAGCCGAGCGCGACGACAAACTCCTTGAAGCCGAAGTGCGCATACTGCTTCATGATGTGCCAGATGACGGGGTGGCCCCCGATCTCGATCATCGGCTTCGGCTTGATCTCGGTCTCCTCAGCGAGACGCGTGCCGAGCCCGCCCGCTAGGATGACGATCTTCATACGGCTTGCTCCTCGAACGTCCGTGTCGCTTCCGGCGCGACGGGGCTGAACTCGGTCGTCCACGGCAGCATCGGGCGGACGACGCCCGGCACCTCTCCCTTGTAATCGCCGCGCGCCGAGTCGCCTTCGTGACTGTCAACGACTTGGAAGGCCACGACCGACGGCTCGTTGAAATGAACGGCCACCGGATCAACTGAGCTGAGCGCGGCGTTGACCGTCAATATCCCTTCGGCGAGATAATTGCCCGGAATCCAGACCGTGCTGCGGTAGCGACCGGCGGGGCGCGCACGCCCCTGCCACTCCGAGTTCTGCGAGCCCTGATCGCCGCTCACGAAGAGATAGATATTCTCCTCGTTGAAGAAGTGGAAGTTGGGGCCAATAACATGACCGGCCTCGATGATGTCGAACTCCATCTCGATCCCGACGGGCTTGCGTATGTCGATGACCGCGCGCACCGCGCCGTCCTCCGTCCGCACGCGCACCGCGCGCAGGCGTGCCACGTCGTCGCCGGGCGCTTCGCGTGGATCATCCCACGTGCGCTCTGCCGAGACGCGCGCGCGCGCGCTCAGGTAAGTGCCGGCGACCTGCTGCGCGGGGCCATCATCGACCACCAGACCGTCAGAGAGATAGATGGCCCGCTTGCAGAGACGGGTGACGGATTGCATGTTGTGCGAGACGAAGAGGATCGTCCGTCCGGCGTTCCTGATCTCCTGCATTTTGTTGAGGCACTTGATCTGGAAGGCCGAGTCGCCGACGGCGAGCACTTCGTCGAGTATCAATATCTCCGGATCGAGATGCGCAGCGACCGAGAAGGCCAGACGCACGTACATCCCGCTCGAATACCATTTGACGGGCGTGTCGATGAATCGCTCGATCCCGGAGAAGGCAACGATCTCGTCGAACTTGCGCTTGATCTCCTCGCGCGCCATGCCGAGGATCGCGCCGTTCAGAAAAATATTCTCTCTACCTGTTAACTCAGGATGGAAGCCCGTGCCGACTTCAAGCAGCGAGCCGACGCGACCATAGAGTTCCACGCGACCGGCCGTCGGCTCTGTGACGCGCGAGAGAATCTTGAGGAGCGTTGACTTACCGGCCCCGTTGCGCCCGACGAGTGCGACCGACTCGCCCGGCAGCACGTCGATGTTAACGTCCTTGAGGGCCCACAAAATCTCTCCGCGCGGGCGTGCGCGCAGGCGGCTTAAGGGGGCCCTGAGCGATCCGGCGAGCGCTTCGCCCAGCGTGCCGTAAGACGCCTTGCGCGCGCCGATGCGGTACTGCTTCGAGAGCTTTTCGATTCTGATGATCGGCTTCATCGCGCGCTTCAGATGAGGTCGGCGAAACTACCCTCGACGCGACGGAAGACGAGGATCGAGAGGAAGAACAAGCCGAGCGCAGAGGCGACCGAGACGCCGAGCGCGAAGCGATTGAACGCGCTGCCGAAGAGAGCGGCGCGGAATCCGTCGAGGATGCCGACGAGTGGATTGAGTGAGTAGAGCCAGCCCCAACGACCGAGCCTTTCGTAAACGAGTCGCGAGGGATAGATGACCGGCGAGACGTACATCCAGAATTGCATGAACACCGGCAGCACGATGCCGATGTCCCTGTACTTCACATTGAGCGCGGAGAGCAGCGTCGCGCAGCCGAGGGCCAGCAGCGTCGTCAGCGCGACGAGCGGCAAAAGCGCGAGCATATTCCAAGTGGGCACGACGCGATAGTAGGCAAGCAGCCCGGCCAGAATCCCGAACGCAATAGCGAAATCGACGAGTCGTCCGGCGACCGACGCGGTCGGGACGATGAGTCGCGGAAAATAAACTTTCGTCACCAAGTGCGCGTTTGTGACGAGGCTGTTGCCGCCGCCCGATACCGCCCCGGAGAAGAATGTCCACGGCAGCAGCCCGGCGTAAACGAAGACGGGGTAGGGCAGGCCATCAGAGGGGACGCGCACCAGCATACTAAGGAAGACGGTGAAGATGACCGTCAGCATCAAGGGCTGGAGGACGACCCAGACAACGCCGAGCAGCGTCTGTTTGTAGCGCACCTTGAGATCGCGCCACGTCAGGAAGTAGAGCAGTTCGCGATAAGCCCACACGTCGCGCAGGTCGAGCGCAGACAGAGACGTTTTAGCCTCGATGACGACCAGCGGCTGGGCCGGTAGCACAGGCTCGCTGAAGCCGCGTGGCGGTGTGACGCTTTCGCTGTCGGTAGTAGCTTGAGTTAAGGCGGATTGCTCGAACACTTAAGAGGCTCTATTGCGGTGGAATTTATAACGGGTTCGTTTGAAGGATGTGGCGCGCTCCGCTTCGCGACACGTCTCAGGCAATTATCAGCTCACGATGCGGGAGAACTTCGATTCTGACTTTGCTCGCAAAGGACGTAAGTCTAGACGCACGTCGGCGCGTCGTCAAGCGCGTGTGCGTTGATGCACGACTGAACAGTCCTTGCGTTGAACGGAAGCGGGCTGGGGCGACAAGCGAGTCGGAGAAAAAAGCTCCCCGCCAGTCTTCCATCGAAGACTGGCGGGGAGGAAGAACGAATCTCACCCGAAGGCGAGTGCTTACTGCTGGCCCTTGTCGTGCGTGTCAGCACCGATGGGCGTGAGCGCGCCAGCGCCGCCGGCAACTCTGTTGTTGCCGTAGGAGAGCACCGAGCCCGACACAGCCGTTGTGTTGTTCGTCAGATTGGTGTTGGAGAGGCGGATGGTGACTGAGCCACCGCCATTCTGGACGCCGGTTCCGTTGTTAGCCGAGGTGCTCTCGTCAACGTTCAGCTCTGACGCACCGGCCAGACCATCGGCGTAGATGCCGGCTTGGGTGTTGCCAGAGAAGTTAGAGCGCACAAACGTCCCCTTCGCACCTGCGGCGACAGCGATACCGAAGTTGGAGTTAAAGACGCGCAGGTTGTCTGCCGCCACGGTAACTGACGAAGCGCCACTCACCGGATTGACCGAGACGCCCGTGCCGGAGCAGTTCCGGATGTTGGTGTCGGTGATGAACAGCTTGCCGCTGGCACGCTCGTCGCTGATGCCCCTGTTGGAGAAGTCTGTGATCAAGCACTTCTCGACGTTGACCGCGCCCGCCGCGAGGATGATGCGAATGCCGTTCGTCCCGGTTCGCGTGCCGACAGTGCCGCTCGAACCCGTGCCGTTGATGCGGAGGTTGCGCAGGTTCACGGTGTGTTGCGGATCGTTGCCGCTCGCGTCGGTCAGGTTGATCGTGGCACCGGCGGGAGAACCGCTAGCGAGGATCGAGCCGATGGTGCCGTCGCCACCATCAATGGTGATGGACTTCGTGATCGTGATCGTGCCGAAGCCACCCGGATCGAGCGCGTCGATCTCGCCGTTGATGAAGGTCTTCGAGATCGCGCCCGCGAACGTCTTGCAGGGGGCGGTGCGGCTGCACGGGTTAGCGTCGTCGCCGACACCCGACACCCATGTGCGCGTCGCCTGCGCGTGCGCCAGCGACGTGAGGGCGAGCATGAAAACAAGCAGCGAGAGACCCTTGAGGGTAGATTGAACTTTCGTCATTTCTGATTCTCCTTATAGATTGAACGGAGCGTTGTCCGTGTCATGCGGTGGCAAATCGCCGCGGGTGGTGGATCAAAGCGCAGGGGAACTGCGGTCAAAGTCTTCTTGCGGTTGTGCTGTTGAGGCGAGGCTGTTAACGCGTCGTCTCTCTTTCTATCTGAAAGCGACGGAGGTTGTACTCCAAAACGACGGGCCTGTCAAATGAAAAGTTGGCCCCACCGGCCTTCAGCTTCCGGCGTGCGGCCGGACGCGGGCGTTCTTGACTCGCTTTCAAACTGAAACCTATACTCTGCAACTTCATCTACGCGGGCTGCCGCACGGACGGATTTACAAGCGACTCGCGTCGCGCGGCGTCGCGAAAATCCCGAACTCATGCTTAAATTTTTTGTCACCGGCGGCGCGGGCTTCATCGGCTCTGCCTTCGTCCGCCTCCTGCTCTCCACATACACGCAAGCGTACATTACTAACTTCGACGCGCTCACATACGCCGGTAACCTCGACAATCTCGCAGGGCCCGACGCCGACCCGCGCTATCGCTTCGTGCGTGGCGACATCGGCCACCGCGAAGCCGTCCTCTCCGCGCTCGAAGAAGGGACGGACGTGCTCTTCAACTTCGCCGCCGAGTCGCACGTGGATCGCAGTATCATTTCGGCGGACGAGTTCCTGCGCACGAACGTTCTGGGTACGCAAGTTTTGCTCGACGCCGCGCGTGCGCGAGGCGTGCGACGCTTCGTGCAGATATCGACCGACGAGGTGATGGGTAGTTTGCCCGAGGATGATAATTTCTTCTTCAACGAAGACTCGCCGCTCTCTCCCAACTCGCCCTACGCTGCCTCGAAGGCTGCCGCCGAGCATCTCGTGCGCGCCGCGCATCACACGCACGGCATCGACTGCGTCATCACGCGTTGCGGCAACAACTATGGCCCCCGACAGTTTCCCGAAAAGCTGATCCCTCTGCTCATCTCGAATGCGTTGAGCGACGAGACGATCCCCGTCTATGGTGATGGACAGAACGTGCGCGACTGGATTTACGTCGAGGATCATTGCCGTGCCGTCGTCGCCGCCGCCGAGCGCGGTGGCCCTGGCCGCGTCTATAACATCGGCGCGCGAAATGAGCGGCGCAACTTGGAAGTCGTCGAGTCGATCCTCAAGGCGTTGGGAAAGCCAGCTTCTCTGATTCGCTTCGTCAAGGATCGTCCCGGCCACGACCGTCGCTACGCGATTGATGCCACGAAGGTCGAGACCGAGTTAGGCTGGCGGCCCGTTGAGACGTGGGAGAGCGGCTTACAAAAAACGATCCGGTGGTACGCGGAGAATCGAGAGTGGATCGCGCGCGCGCGCAGCGGCGAGTATCGCGAGTTCTATGCGCGTCAGTATGGATCGGAGGTTGGCGCGAAGTGAAAGTTTTGATCACGGGCGCGGGCGGGATGGTTGGGCAGGCCCTCGTCGAACACTGTCGGCGACGAGGCGACGAGGTGTTCGCGCACGCGCGCGCGTCGCTCGACATTGCGAGCGCGGACTCCATCGCCGAAACGTTCGCGCGCGAGCGACCGGAGACTGTGATCAACTGCGCCGCATGGACGGACGTTGACGGCTGCGAGCTAGACCCGGAGCGCGCACATAAAATAAACGCTGAGGCGGTCGGCACTCTCGCATTGAACAGTCGCGCGGTCGGCGCATCGTTCATCACGATCTCGACCGACTACGTCTTCGATGGCGAACGCGAAGGCTTCTACACGCAACGCGACGATCCTGAACCACGCAGCATCTACGGGATCGCGAAGTTGCAAGGCGAGCGGCGCGCGCAGTTCTCAATGGCCCGTTGCGTGGTCGTGCGTTCGGGCTGGATTTTCGGCGCGGGTGGACGCAACTTCCTGAGTCGTGTCGTCGAACTCGCGCGACGCGGCGACAAGCTCAAAGCGATCTCCGATTCATGGGGCACGCCCACCTACGCGCCGCACCTCGTCGCGCGTCTGCGCGAGTTAGCCGAACTCGATCTGCCCGGCGTCTATCACGTCGTCAACGAGGGCGAGGGCGCGAGCTTCGAGGAGTTCACGCGCGCGGCCCTCAATCTCGCGGGCTGTGCAGACGCAGAACTCGAAAGCGTCTCGATGGACTCGCTGCAACGACCTGCGCCGCGTCCACGCAACTCGCGCCTGCGCTGCCTGCTCTCGCCTGCCATCGGACTCAAGCCGCTGCCCCACTGGCGCGACGCACTCGCCGAGTTCGTCAACGCGCAGGCGCGCGAGTAAATCCTCTTCGGTCGGCGGCAACCAACGCGTGTGCGGCGGCTTCAAAAGGCTTGGTCTTTCGGCTTCTTCCGCCCCCACCGTGTAGATCGCTATAACTTGCCACGTGGCTCTTCTCTGGTATTATGTTCGCTCCTCCGTCGGCAAGACCTTCGGCGTTCCTGTTTTAAGGTGTAGATAACAATGTCGCAAGATAATCGTTTGCTTCCCTCGCTTCCCGTCGAACGCGGTCTCGACCGCCCGCTCTCCGATCTCTCGACGCCGAAGTCCTACGGCGCGTCGATGACCGAGCCGACGCACCTGCGCGAGTACGTGATGGTCGTGCTCAAGCGCAAGTGGTTGATCCTGAGTCTCGTGCTCATCGTCACCACGCTCGTCACTATCCAGATGTACCGCACGCCCTCGACCTACGAAGCGGCGGCGACGATCCAGATCGAGCCGAAGCGCGACAACATTCTCAGCCGCGGCACTGCCGGCGTCATCATCAACACAGGCCGGACGACCGATCCGGCTTACGTCAACACGCAGTTGCGTCTGCTTGAAAATCCCGCGCTCGCGCGTCAGGTGATCCGCACGCTCCACCTCGAAGACAATCCGGCCTTCCTCGGCGGGCAGTCGCAGACGGGGCTCGCGCAGTCTGTGCGTCGCATCTTCGCGCGCGAGGCGAAGTCCGCGCAGCAGCCCGACGCGGCCACCGGCACTGTGCCCGTCGTGCGTCCCGACGACGTGACCAACGGCGCACTCACGCCGGAGGAGTTAACACGACTCGAACCCTACGAGGACACGCTCGCCGCAGGTCTCTCGGTCGAGCCCATCATCGGCACGAACCTCGTCACATTGCGCTATCATCACACGAGCCCTGAGCTGTCGCAGCAGATCGTCAACACGCTCGCCGACACCTTCATCTATAACAACAACGACCGCGACACGATCAGCACCCAGAACGCGCTCGATCTACTTGGCAAGCGCATCGCCGATCTACAGCAGATCATCCACAAGGAGCAGGAGGATGTCGTCAACTTCTCCATCAGGGAGAACCTGCCGGTGGACGACAAGGCGGGCGAGAATCTACCGGCGGCCCGCCTCGCGCGCCTGAGCAATCAACTGCTCGACGCCGAGAACGACCGCAAGAACCTCGAAGCGATCTACAGGTCCGCCGCCGGCGAGGGCGATGTCAACAGCATCCCCCAAGTGTTGGAGAACAAGCGCGTGCAGGAGCTGCGCACCAAGCTCGACGATCTCAAGCAGAAGCGGCAAGAGATGCTCGTCACCTACACGGAGGAGTGGCCCGGCGTCAAGCGGCTCGACGCGCAGATCAAGCCGCTCGAAGAGTCGCTCAAGAAGGAGCCCACCAACGTGCTCGCCGCCATGAAGTCGAGCTACGAGGCGTCGGTCGCCAAGGAGAACAGCCTGCGTCGCTCCTACGATCAGCAGATGGGCGTGACGACGGGACAGAACCGCTCGTTGATTCAACTCAACGTCCTCAAGCAAGACCTCGCCACCAACAAGCAGGAGTACGACACGCTGCGACAGAAGCAGCGCGACTTGGAGAACAGCACCCAAACTAGCGGCAGCAATCAGAACAACATCACCGTGACCAACTACGCGCGCGTGCCGCATGAGCCCGTAGGCCCGGCCCGCGCGCGCACCATCGTCCTCGCGTTCCTTCTTTCGCTCGGCGTCGGCGTCGGTCTCGCCTTCCTGCTCGACTATCTCGACGACACCTTGAAGACCGTGGACGACGTTGATCGCTATCTCCACTTGCCGTCGCTCGCGCTCATCCCTGCGAATCGTAATGAGCGAGCGCGCCTCGGCGGGCGACGCCCCGCGCTACCTGCGGCGGGCGAAGCGGGAGGCTTGAACAGCACCGCACTCGCGCTCACATCAGACGTGCGCTCGGCGAGCGCGGAGGCTTACCGACACCTGCGCACGTCGCTCTTGCTCTCGTCGGCGGGCCAGCCGCCGAAGACGATCCTCGTCACGTCGAGCCAGCCATCGGAAGGAAAGACGACGACCGCCGTCAACACCGCGATCACGCTGGCGCAGACCGGCGCGCCCGTGCTCATCGTCGATTGCGACTTGCGCCGCCCGCGCGTCCACGCCAACTTCAACGTCTCGAACGCGCGGGGCTTAACCAACTACCTGTCGGGCGAGCGCGACTTGGACGCCCTCGTCAAGACCTACGACAAGCTGCCGAATCTCCAAATCCTGACTTCGGGGCCTGTCCCGCCCAACCCGGCGGAGCTGCTCGGCTCGATGGAGATGCGTCGCCTGCTCACCGCGCTCGGCGAACGCTACGCGCACATCGTCATCGATTCGCCACCGGCCATCTCTTTCACCGATGCGTCGATCCTCTCGACACTCGTTGACGGCGTGATGCTCGTCGTTCACGGCGGTCGCTCTTCGCGCGCCGTCGTGCGCCGCGCCAAGCAGCAGCTCGTCGATGTGGGCGCAAACATCTTCGGCGTCGTCTTAAACAACGTCCGGCTCGACTCGCCCGACTACTACTACTCCGGCTACTACTCGTCCTACTACGGCACGCAGGATTACGACGAGGAAGCGACCGAGGAAGAGGCGGAGGAGACGGTCGGCAGCAGGGCCGGTTGATGCGTCGCGGCGAGTTTTGCCAGATCGCTTCGGACGTGGTGCTCGGTGAAGGCGTCGAGGTCTTTCACTTCGTCAATCTCTACGGCTGCGAGATCGGCGACGGCACACGGATCGGCTCCTTCGTCGAAATTCAGCGCGGCGCGCGCATCGGGCGCAACTGCAAAGTGTCGAGCCACACCTTCGTCTGCGAAGGCGTCCGCGTCGAAGACGAGGTCTTCATCGGTCACGGCGTCAACTTCATCAACGACAAGTATCCACGCGCCACCAACCCCGACGGCTCCATCCAGACCGACAGCGACTGGACTTTGCAACGCACGCGCGTCGAACGCGGCGCATCGATTGGCACGGGCGCAACGATCCTCGGCGGCATCCATATAGGCGCGGGCGCGATCATCGGCGCAGGCTCCGTCGTCACGCGTGACGTGCCCGCAGGCGCAACCGTCGCGGGCAACCCGGCACGCATCATCAGAGCAAACGATGAAGGATGAACGCGGAACGATGAAGTAAGGCAACTGCCTTCCATTCATTGTTCCGTTTCTAGTTTTCAGTTCATCCTTCATCGTTCCTACTTCATCCTTTCTTTTATGTCTGTTCCTTTCGTCGATCTACAGGCACAGTATCGCGCGATCAAGCATGAGATCGACGCGGCGATTGCGCGCGTCATCGAATCGTCGTCGTTTGTTTCGGGGCGCGAGGTGGAGGCGTTCGAGTTAGCATTCGCCGACTACGTGGGCGCGAAGTTTTGCGTCGGCGTGAGCAACGGGACGGCGGCCATTCAACTCGCCTTGCAGGCTTGCGAGATCGGCGCAGGCGATGAGGTGATCGTACCCGCGAACACTTTCTTCGCCACCGCCGAAGCGGTCTCGACGGCGAACGCCACGCCCGTCTTCGTCGATGCGGACGCAATCTCTTACAACATCGACCCTGCGAAGATCGAAGCGGCGATCACGGAACGCACGCGCGCGATCATCCCTGTGCATCTCTACGGCCAGCCCGCCGATCTCGATCCCATCTTCGAGATCGCCGCGCGCCATAATCTGTCCGTCGTCGAAGATGCGGCGCAGGCGCACGGCGCGCGCTACAAGGGCCATCCGGTCGGCGCGCTCGCACGCGCGGGCTGCTTCAGCTTCTACCCCGGAAAAAATTTGGGCGCATACGGCGAGGGCGGCGCGGTCGTGACCGACGACGAGAACGTTGCTCATCGCGTGCGTCTGCTTCGCGATCACGGCTCGGCGAGCAAATATCGACACGAGATCATCGGCTACAACTTTCGCATGGAGGGCCTTCAAGGCGCGGTGCTCGCCGCCAAGCTGCCGCACCTCGATAGTTGGAACGAACTGCGACGCCAACACGCCGCGCGATACAATGAACTACTCGGCGCGATCAACAACGATGCTGAAACGAAGTTGACGCTCCCGCGCGAGTTGGATTATGCGCGGCACGTCTATCATCTCTACGTCGTGCAGACGGACGCGCGCGACGAGTTGCAAAGACATCTCGCGAAGGCGGGCGTGCAGACCGGCATACACTATCCCATCCCTGTTCACCTGCAACCCGCCTACGCCTCGCTCGGCCATCGCGCGGGCCACTTCCCCGAAGCCGAGCGACAGTCGGCGCGCGTCCTCTCGCTCCCGATGTTCGCGGAGTTGACTGATGAACAGATTGCGCGCGTCGCCGAAGCAACCTCGTCCTTCGTCAGTGGTCAGTTGTCCGTTGCTCATGGTTAACTATGCGCGCATTCACGCGCCATGCGACGCGAACAATCAAGCGCGGCGACGACGACGCATCACGACAACTGACAACGGACTACTAACCACTGACCACTGACAACTCCTCAATGATCACCGTCGGCGTCATCGGCTGCGGCTACTGGGGGCCCAATCTCGCGCGCAACTTCGTCGAGAACGAAGCGGCGCGTCTCGCTTGGGTCTGCGACACGGACGAGCGAAGACTCGCGGAGATCGGTCGCCGCTACCCCGCCGCGCGCACGACGCCCGACTACCGACAACTTCTCGCAGACCCCGCGCTCGACGCCGTCGTCATCGTCACGCCTGCGGCCACGCACCACCCTTTCGCTAAGGAGGCCCTCGAAGCGGGCAAGCACGTGCTCATCGAAAAGCCTATGACGAAGTGCGCGCGCGAGGCGGAAGAGTTGATCCGTCTTGCACGCGAGCGCGGGCTCACCTTGATGGTCGATCACACCTTCGTCTATACGGGCGCGGTCAGGAAGATCAAAGAGATCGTCGCGGACAGAGGACTCGGCGACCTGCTCTACTTCGACTCGACGCGCATCAACCTCGGTCTCTTTCAAGACGACATCAACGTCGTCTGGGATCTGGCCCCGCACGATCTCTCGATCATGGACTACCTGATCGAGCGCGCGCCGACAGGCGTGACGGCCACAGGCAGTTGTCACGTCAAGCCCGGCATCGAGAACATCGCTTACGTCATGCTTCACTTCGACGGCGAGTTCATCGCGCACTTTCATTTCAACTGGCTCTCGCCCGTCAAAATCCGCCGCACGCTCATCGCCGGCTCGCGCAAGATGATCGTCTATGATGACATCGAGCCCATCGAGAAGGTGCGAGTCTATGACAAGGGCGTGACGACGACGAACGGCGACGGCGCAACTCGCGGCGGCGACGAAAAAGAGGAGGCTTATCGCACGCTCGTCAGCTATCGCACCGGCGACGTATGGGTTCCCAAGCTCGACGGCACGGAGGCCCTGCGCCACGTCTGCGCGGAATTCTTAGACGCGATCCGCGAGAGTCGTTCGCCATTAACGGACGGCGCGGCGGGCTTGCGCGTCGTCCGCCTCTTAGAAGCCGCGCAGGAATCGATCAACGAAGGCGGCCGTCTCGTCAAACTTTAATGGCCGAGTCAGACGTTAACGTCAGACTTCCGTCGAACTCGAACGATGATGATGAAAGTTCCTCTACTCGATCTGCGCGCGCAGTACGAGCCTCTGCGCGCGGAGATGCGCGCGGCGGTCGAACGCGTGTTTGAGTCGCAAGGCTTCGTGCTCGGCCACGAAGTAAGCGCGCTCGAAGAGGAAGTGGCCCTGTACTCGCGCGTGCGGCACGCCATCGGTTGTGCTAACGGATCAGACGCGCTGCTGCTCGCGTTGATGGCCCTCGACGTGCGAGCGGGTGATGAAGTCATCACGACGCCCTACTCGTTTTTCGCCACCGCCGGATCAATCGCGCGACTCGGCGCGCGCCCCGTCTTCGTCGATATCGAGCCGCGCACTTACAACATCGACGTGAACCGGATCGAAGCGGCGATCACGGAACGCACGCGCGCCATCATGCCCGTGCATCTCTACGGCCAATGCGTGGACATGAACGCGATCCACGGAGTCGCGAACCGGCGCGGCCTCCCCATCATCGAAGACGCGGCACAGGCCATCGGCGCAGAGGACTACAGTTTCCGCGCGGGCTCGATGGGCGCAATCGGCTGCTTCAGTTTTTATCCGACTAAAAACTTAGGCGGCGCGGGTGACGGCGGAATGCTCTCGACAAACGACGATCAGATCGCCGCGCGCCTGCGATCACTTCGCGTCCACGGCGAAGAGTCGAAGTATCATCACAAAGAGATCGGCTTCAACTCGCGTCTCGACTCGCTGCAAGCCGCCGTCTTGCGCGTCAAGCTGCCGCATCTCGACGGCTGGTCGAGCGCGCGTGCGAGCAACGCCGCGCGCTATCGCGGTCTCTTCGCCGACGCGGGCCTGCTCGAAGAGATCGAACTGCCTTTCGAGCGCGAGGGTGCGCGCCACATCTATAATCAGTACGTCGTGCGCGTCGGCGATGGCCGGCGCGATGCGTTGATCGAGCATTTGAAAGCTGCGGGCGTCGGCACGGAGATTTACTATCCAGTGCCGCTGCACCTGCAAGAGTGCTTCCGTTATCTCGGTTATCAAGAGGGCGACTTTCCCGAATCAGAGCGGGCCGCGCGCGAGACTCTGGCCCTGCCCGTCTATCCTGAATTGACGGAAGCGCAGCAGCTCTACGTTGTCGAAACGATCCGCGACTTCTTCCGGTAAAGCTCCTGCGTAAGACAGGCAGGGTAGGGGCCGGATGTTTATAAATACGGGCTACGATACGAACTGAGCCCCGCTAGGGGGCGGCGTATGATTGACCGGGAACATGCCGCCCCTAGCGGGGCTCGTTTGTGCTTGCCACGCTACGCTATAAACATCCGGCCCCTACGGGGCTAAGCAGTACACGACCCTTCTCATCCGTAGCTCAAGTTTTTAGTTCGCGCTCCAACGCGCTTCGACGAGTGTCGGGGTCGCGCCGCCGCGCTCGTTCGCTGCTTGCTCGCGTTCGGCGAGTTTGAGATCGTGATCGATCATGATGCGCACGAGATTTTTGAAATCGACCTTCGGCTCCCAGCCCAAGACGGTGCGCGCCTTCGTCGCATCACCGAGCAGTAGATCGACTTCCGCCGGCCGGTTGTAACGCTCGTCGATCTCGACGTGCTCGCGCCAATCGAGATCGAGATAGCCGAACGACTCTTCGAGAAATTCACGCACCGAATGTGTCTCGCCCGTCGCGACGACGAAATCATCCGACTCTTCGGCCTGCATGATCATCCACATCGCCTCGACGTAGTCTTTGGCGTAGCCCCAATCTCTGCGCGCGTCGAGGTTGCCCATGTAGAGTTTCTGCTGCAGGCCGCGCTTGATGCGCGTCGCCGCGCGCGTGATCTTGCGTGTGACGAAGGTCTCGCCGCGTCTCTCCGATTCGTGATTAAAAAGTATCCCGTTGCTCGCGAACATCTCGTAGGACTCGCGATAGTTGACCGTGATCCAGTAGGCATAGGCCTTCGCGCAGGCGTAAGGAGAGCGCGGGTGAAAGGGCGTGCGCTCGGTCTGCGGCGTCTCGACCACTTTGCCGTAAAGCTCCGACGAGGAGGCCTGATAGAACTTCGGCTTGATGCCGACCTCGCGGATCGCTTCGAGCAGTCGCACCGTGCCGAGCCCCGTCACCTCGCCCGTGTATTCGGGCACGTCGAAGCTGACGCGGCAGCAGAACCACCCAAACGGGGGACAACGTTCTCCTCGCAGACGCCGATTCAGGCGGAGAACGAGGGAGCAGCGGTGTTTTGTGGGCTCGACACTCACCGATCGCAG
>JAVXVG010000042.1:0-3924 GCA_032229975.1 Acidobacteriota bacterium
GGCTCGTCGGCTCGACCGACGAGTTGCACACGCCGTTCGTCGCGCTCTACGTTGTCGTCATCTCACTCGCGAGCATCTATCTCGGCGGGCGCGGCGCGCTTGTCACGGCGGTCGGATGCGCCGCCTGCTACACGTCGCTCGCGCTTGCCGCCGCGCTCGGTTGGACGCCCTCGCGCGGCGGCGTGATCGCCGCGACCTCGGCGGGCGATCTCGCCACCAGCGTCGGACTCTACGACGTTGCTTTCCTCTTCGTCGGGCTATTAGCCGCGCGTCTCGTCGAGAGACAAACGAGATCGGACGTGCAACTCGTCGAGGCAAGCAACGCGCTCTCGAATCTGCGCGCGCTGCACGAGCGCATCGTCGATTCGATTCGCTCAGGCGTGGTGACGACCGATCTGAAAGGATCGATCTTCACGGTCAACCGTGCGGCGGAAGAGATCACGGGCTACGAGGCGCGCGCTCTGCGCGGCGAGGACGTGTCGATCCTCTTCGGTCAGATCAAAGATAAGATCGACAGCTCCTTGAGCGCGACGAGCGAGGGCAAGCTCAACCCACGCTTCGAGGCTGAATGTCTCACCACCGACGGCTTGCGCCTGCGTCTCGGCTTCTCCATCTCGCCGCTACACGACGACTCCGGCGCAACCTCCGGCCTCATCATCACCTTTCAAGATTTAACTCAGGTGCGCGCGCTTGAAGAGACGCAGCGACGACAGGACAGGCTGGCCGCCGTCGGTCGCGTCGCCGCAGGCATTGCGCACGAGATCAGAAATCCGCTCGCGGCCATGCGCGGCTCGATTCAAGTCCTGCGCTCTGAAGTTGACGGCCACTCGGCGCAAGCGGAGTTGATGGAGATCATCCTGCGCGAGTCGGATCGTCTGAACGGCATCATCACGGATTTTTTAACCTACGCGCGACCGCGACAAGTCTCGCTCTCGGAGACAGACCTGCGCGAGCCCTTGCACGAAACTCTGACGCTCCTGCGTCACAGCCCAGAGACGCGCGCCGATCACGTCTTCAAGGAAGACTACCCGGAAGTTGCGGTCGTCGCCGACGCAGACCCCGCAGGCTTGCGTCAGGTCTTCTGGAATCTCGCGCGCAATGCCCTGCAAGCGATGCCTGAAGGTGGCACGCTCGGCGTTAGTCTGCGCCGCACGGAGCACGGGCGTGCGCGCGTCGCCTTCACCGACACCGGACAGGGCATGTCGCCCGAACAGGTCGAGCGACTCTTCGAGCCCTTCTCTTCTACGCGCACCGGCGGCACAGGACTCGGACTCTCCATCGCCTATCAGATCGTCCGCGATCACGGTGGTACAATAAACGTCCGCAGCCGCGAGGGGCGCGGCACGACGATCATTATCGAGCTTCCAAGCAGCACGAAAGGATGAACGAAGAAAAGTAGGAACGATGAACGATGAATGAAAGATACCCTGACTTCACTTTCTCCTTCATCGTTCCTACTTCATCGTTTGAGTCATGGCGAACATCCTAGTCGTTGACGACGAACAGGGAATGCGACAGTTGTTGTCGCTCGTCTTCGGACGTAGCGGCCACTCTGTGCGCGCGGCGGAGAACGGGCGGCGCGCGCTCGAACTTTTGCGCGAGCAGCCGAGCGATCTGATCGTCTCAGACGTGAGGATGCCGGACATGGGCGGCATCGAGTTGTTGCGCGAGGCGCGCACGTTGTTGCCGGACGTGGGCGTCGTGTTGATGACAGCCTTCGCCACGGTCGAGACGGCCCGCGAGGCCTTCAAGCTCGGCGCGGACGACTTCATCCAGAAGCCCTTCGACGTTGACGAGCTGAAGCTCATCGTCGAGAAGACGCTCGAACGTCTCACGCTCAAGAAGGAGAACGAGAGCCTCAAGACCGAGAACGAGGCTCTCTTGAAGACGCAGCGCGAGCGCGGCCGGCTCGATCAGATCATCGGTCGCTCGGAGCGTATGCAGGCGGTCTATCAGATGATCGAGACGGTGGCCGCCGTCCAGTCAACCGTCTTGATCTACGGCGAGTCCGGCACGGGCAAGGAACTCGTCGCGCGCGCGATTCATAATCTCTCGCCGCGAGCCGACAAGCCCTTCGTCTCGATCAACTGCGGCGCGTTCACCGAGACGCTGCTGGAGTCGGAGCTGTTCGGCTACGTCAAAGGCTCTTTCACCGGCGCGAACACGAATCGCAAGGGCCTGTTTGAAGCCGCCGATCATGGCTCGATCTTTCTCGATGAGATCGGCGAGATGAGTCCGGCCATGCAGGTCAAACTTTTGCGCGTGCTGCAAGAGCGAAAGGTCAGGCCCGTCGGCGCACACGAAGAGACGAGCGTTGACGCTCGCGTCATCTGTGCGACGAATCGCGATCTGAAAGCGATGGTGGCCGCAGGCACGTTTCGCGAAGACCTCTTCTATCGCGTCTCGGTCATCCCCATCGAGCTGCCGCCGCTTCGCGAGCGACGCGAAGACATCAGTGATCTCGTCTCTCACTTCGTCGGCAAGTTCTGCCGTGAGACGGGCCGCGCGCTCACAGTCTCGCCGAAGGCTGCGGAGTTGCTTGAGCGTTACAACTTCCCCGGCAACGTGCGCGAGCTTGAGCACACCATCGAGCGTGCCGTCGCGCTTGAGCGCACCGATGCGATCCAGCCGGAACGTCTGCCCGAACAGATCACGCAATACAACCCCGCGCAGATCGCCGACTCATTCGATCTCCCCGATACAGGCATCAACCTCTCGGCCCACCTCGAACAGTTGGAGAAGACCTACATCCTCGAAGCCTTGCGCCGCACGGGCGGCAACCAGACGCGCGCCGCCGAGCTGCTCCAACTCTCCGTGCGATCACTGCGCCATCTCCTCGACAAGCACGGCGTCCGCAACCTCACGGCGCAACTGCGCTCCGATGCCACGCGCGGCGTGAGCGAATGAAGCATCGCGCGAGTGAATGAAGCATCGCGTGAACGAATGGAGTCGTCGCATCCACGCCGGTCACATCTGGCACAACCCTTGCTCAAGTCCTTATCGATTTGACCTCGCTGCGGTCAAACTGATTGCCGGAGACGGACTTCGAGTATGCTCATAGACCAACCTACGGCGCGCCGCGATCAAGGCTTCTCGCTCATCGAGTTAATGATCGTCGTCGCGATCATCGGCATCATCGCCGCCATCGCTGTCCCTAACTACATCGAGTCGCAGCACGCGGCTTGCGCTTCGTCTGCCATCGCCTCTCTGCGCCAGATTCACTCGGCGGAAGTCTCCTACCGCACGACGAACGATCAATACGCAGACCTCACGCAGCTTGGAACTGCGGGGTTCGTACAAGACCCGATGCTGCTCGGTGGTCAGAAGAGCCGTTACAACTTCGTCGTGACGACGGCTGGCGCTGATCCCGCGTCGAACTACCAAGCCAACGCCGATCCAACGCTGCTGCCCGTTCATTGGCGACACTTCTTCATAGATGGGTCGGGCGTCGTCCGCTCTAACCTGACCGCGCCCGCCAACGCTACGAGCGCGCCCGTCGATTAACAACACTCACCCACACACTCTGACAAAATCCGTCACGGCACGGCTGACGAGTTTTGTGAACCGGCCATGATCGATAGCACGCACCTCACGTCTCACCAACGCGGAATGTCTGAAAGCAGCCCGAATATTGATGATTCACGCCTCTCTCGCGGCACGCGCCGCGTGGCATGAGGCTTGTTTGGCGTTAGCTCTGTCCAGTCGCGCTGGGCACGGCACGTAACACCGACTGAAGGCGACCGACGGCGCGAAAACCCTTCCAAGAAACTTTGCCACTTAAAAGGAGCAGATAGACAATGCAGAACAAGAAACAAAAAGGCTTCTCGCTGATCGAGTTGCTGATCGTCGTCGCGATCATCGGCATCATTGCCGCCATCGCGGTTCCCAACCTCCTCTCCTCGCGCCGCGCAGCCAACGAAGGTT
>JAVXVG010000043.1:0-63571 GCA_032229975.1 Acidobacteriota bacterium
GCCATCACCGAAGGCTATCAGGATCGTCGTGGTCGCATCACAGTCGCCAACTATCGCGTCGAGACTGCCGCAGAGAAGTCGAAGACTTCATTGCGTAAGAACGTTGACGATCTGCGCAATCAACCCATTGTCGTCAACACGCCCGCCGCTCCCAATTCGCAGAAGACGAAGAAGGAGTCGCTCAACTACGCGCAGATCGAGGAACGCTATCTCGGCCTCAAGGATCAGAAGGCGAAGCTGCTCGTGAAGAAGGGCGACCTGCTCAAAGAGCCGGATGCGCTGGCGAAGAAGCGGGATGGCTACATGAAAGAGAATCTGATCGGCGTCAGCTCAGATCAGATCGACAAGCTCCTACAAGGCAACGAGAAGTTCGATTACACGATCAAGCAGATCAACGTCAACGGCGATCAGGTCGTTGATCGCTGCGAGACCTGTCACCTCGGCATCCGCTCGTCGATGGAGTTGACGCCTGCTAACTTCAAAGTCCCGCACAAGAAGATCGATCCGCTCGCGCGGGCCTTCGTCAGTCATCCGACAAAAGAACTCTTGGCGATTCACGATCCAGACAAGTTCGGTTGTTCATCTTGTCACTGGGGCAACGGTCGCGCGACGACTTCCGTGGTGAAGGGCCATGGCGACAATCCATTCTGGGTCTTCCCGATGTTCAAGAAGGAGAACGCCGAGGCGGGCTGCCAGCAATGTCACACGCAAGATCGCGTCCTCCAGTTCGCGCCCGCCCTGACGAAAGGTAAAGACCTTTTTCAAGAGCGCGGCTGCGTCGGCTGTCATCGCTACGAGGGCTTCGACCGAGAGACCGACGGGCTCTCGAACACGCGCCAGCAAGTGACGCAGCTCGAAGGCGAACTCGCCAACAACGATCACGAGGCGCGCGCCGCCACCGCCGAGGCCGGGGCCGAGAACACGCCGGAAGATAAAGCGCAGGCCCTGCTCGCGCGGGCCACCGCGTTGCACGTCACGAACAGTCAACTCGAAGCGCGCATCGAACAGTTGAACACGCAGTCGCGCTACTTGATGCAGGATCAGAAGAAGGTCGGGCCTAACTTGAAGGACGTGCGCTTGAAGCTGCGACGCGATTGGATTCCCGTCTGGCTTAAAGACCCGCAGGCTTTCCGGCCGGGCACGAAGATGCCGACCTTCTGGTATCTCAACTCCGAGCATGGTCTCGTCAAGCAGAACGACAAGCAACGCTCCGACTACGAGCGCAAAGCCATCGCCGCGTATCTCTGGCAGAGCGCATTCGATGGTCAAGTGCCGCAGCAAGATTCTGGCAACGCCTCGCATGGCGAAGAGATTTTCAAGTCCATCGGCTGCATGGCGTGCCACTCCATCGGCGAGGGCGATCAAAAGATCGGCGGCACGTTTGCCGCAAACCTCACGCGCGTCGGCGAGAAAGAGAACTACGACTACACGGTGCGCTGGATTTATAACCCGCGCGAGCGTTGGGCCCCCTATTGCCCGAAGGAGAAGCGCGACATCACACGCGAAGATTACGAGAAGAACGGCAAGCCTTACGTGTTCGACACGCACGGCAACTCGAAGTGCCCGAACGACGGCGCGGAGTTGCAGGTGCAGAACATGACGGTGATGCCGAACTTCCGTCTCTCCGAATCGGACGCGCGCGACGTTGCGACGTATCTCTTCTCGCTCACTAACAAGCAGGCCTTGCCTGATGCGTCCTACATGGATTCGGATCAGAAGATGGCCGGCGACGGCTTCGCGCTCATCAAGCAGTATGGTTGCGCGGGCTGTCACGAGATCAAAGGCTTCGAGGACGAGCAGCGCATCGGCAAAGAGTTGTCCGCCGAAGGTGCGACGCCCATCGAGCGTCTCGACTTCGCGTTGTTAACGAAAGACGCGGAGCAGGGCCGGGAGCCGATCACTCTACTCGCTAAATCCGAAAACGGCGGCGGGCAAGAGAAAGAGTGGTACACGCGCAAGGGCTTCTTCGAGCACAAACTCTCCGAGCCCGGCATCTACGACACAGGCAAAGAGAAGGACTGGCGCGATCACCTGCGTATGCCGCGACCCTTCATCAACACCGGCAAGGACGGCACGGATCGCACTGAACTCGACGCGCTCACGACGTTCCTGCTTGGCAGCGTGGGGCCCGAAGGCGCGAACGTGCCCACGTCCTACTTCTATAACGCGACCGATCAGCGCAAGGATATGCAGGACGGCTGGTGGATCGTGAAGAAGTACAACTGCATGGGTTGTCATAACGTGCAGGTCGGACAGAAGTCCGTGCTCTCTGGCTTGAGTCTCTACCAATCGCCCGAAGGCAAGGAGCAACTGCCGCCCGCGCTCACGACCGAAGGCGCACGCGTCGATCCCGAATGGCTGTTGCGCTTCTTAACCGATCCATCGCTCAGTGGTATCTCCGAACAGGAATTAAATGCCGCAGGCGGCGCTGCGCTTCGCGATCTCGCGAAACAATCGGGCATCGGAGGAGTGAACTCTCAATCCGCTCAGCCTTCACAGTCGAGCGCGCAGCAGACTAATCAAGGCAGCACACAGCCGCAGCAAGGCGCGCAGAGCAATCAGCAGCGCGCGCAAGCGGGCAGCGCGCACTTCAAGCCACAGCCGGGCGCGAACAGAAACGGCGTGCGTACTTACCTGCGCGTGCGTATGCCGACGTTCACCTTCTCGCCGAACGAGCTGCGCACGCTCATACGTTTCTTCATGGCCGTCTCGTCGCAGTCCGAGCCTTACATCAAGCCGCAGACGCAGCCCTTGACGGATCAGGAGCGCAATCTCGCGCGGGCCCTGTTCACGTCGCAGCAGGCCCCGTGTCTCAAGTGTCACTTGACTGGAAACCCTGCGCACGATGCGAACGCATCGGCCCCGAACTTCCTGCAAGCAAGCACGCGACTCAAGCCGGGCTGGACGTTCCGTTGGCTGCTCGATCCGCAGAAGGTCATACCGGGCACGGCGATGCCTTCCGAGTTGTTCAGGAAGGACGGCGAGCGTTGGGTCTTCAACGGACAGATCGCGGGGCTCGACGAGTACAAGGGTGATCATGCCGATCTACTCGTGCGCTACATCCTGCAACTGACTCCGCAGGAGCAGGCCCGACTCGCGGCCGGTGCACCCGGCGCGACCGCAGGTCGGACGAACACGGGTGGCCCAAGCAACACGCAGCCCGCGCCCGCCGCGACATCAGGCACGCATCATGCAGCGCGCGCATCGAGCATGCGGCGCAATCACTACAAGACGCAGGCGCGTGTCTCGTCACGCGTTTCAACCCGATTCGTCGCGCGCGCCTCGCGTGAAGATGCGCGAGGCGCGCGTGCGGATTCTCGCGGTGGCGCAAGAGTCGCATTCTCGCGCAACGGTGCGGGAAGCGATGCGTCGCTCGCGCTCGGTCGTTTGTAAGATCGTTTTCAAGGCTTTGGGTTTTTATAATTCGAGGAGAGATATCATGACTCAAACTGTTCGCGTGAGACGCTTGCTGATCCTGCTGCTTACGCTCTCGCTGCTCTCGCTCTCGGTGGCGTGCGGCAGCAAGGACGAGGAGGCGGACGACGAAGACAACTCCAACGGGACGGAGACCGCCGCCGGTGTGCCGTACAAGGTGACGGGCAACGAAGGCTCAATCACAGGCACGGTCGCCTTCACCGGCGCGGCTCCGGCCATCAAGCCGATCAGCATGGACGCCGATCCCGCTTGCGCTTCGAGCAACCCGAACGCGCGCGCAGAGGATGCGGTCGTCAACGATGGCAAGCTCCAGAACGTTTTCGTCTATGTCAAAGATGGTAAGACCGCCGACGGCAAATCAATCGCGAGTTATACATTCGAGCCGCCCGCGCCCGACGCCACGCTCGATCAG
Source organism: Acidobacteriota bacterium (assembly GCA_032229975.1). Taxonomy (GTDB): domain Bacteria; phylum Acidobacteriota; class Blastocatellia; order Pyrinomonadales; family Pyrinomonadaceae; genus JAIVGV01. The sequence goes on from JAVXVG010000043.1 coordinate 3,848, forward strand.
CACGGTTGCCAGTATCATCCGCACGTGCTTGGCATGACGACGGCTATGAACTTCAAGGTGACGAACTCTGATCAGACGACGCACAACGTCCATCCTTCGCCGAAGAGCAACACGGAATGGAATCAGTCGCAGACGCCGGGCCAAGCGCCGATCATCAAACAGTTCACGCGCCCCGAGATCGTTCCCGTGAAGTGCAACCAGCATCCGTGGATGAAATCTTATCTGGCTGTGCAGCGCAATCCTTTCTTCGGCGTGAGTGGCCCGGACGGGAAGTTCGAGATCAAGGGCCTGCCGCCGGGAACTTACACGATAGTCGCGTGGCACGAGAAGTTTGGAGAGAAGACGCAGACCGTCACCGTCGCGGCGAAGGAGTCTAAGACGCAGGACTTCTCCTACGACGGCGCGGGCGCGACGGCTTCAACGAGCAGAGGCTCGCTTCATGTCGCGGAGGCAATCGATCTGCCGATGATCATGAAGCATCATTGATCATCGCATCGTTAATGATCTTGAAGTTCTAAACGGCGCGGAAGCATTAGCTGCGAAGCGCGCGACTCGCCTGTTTTTTTCATCAACGCGGCGCGCAAGTTAGCTTGCTGAGCCCCAAGCGCAGTGCGACACTGTGGCAAAGCTTGAATTGATCGAGGGGCGGCAAAATCTAGCCGCGAACAGTCTGCATGGAGAATATTTCGCTGCAAGAAGTTGAGGCGCAATCCGCGACCGCCGCAAGCGTGGCTGTCGCGCTCGGCGCGCGTGATGCTACGGGTGAGGGCCCGCGCGCACGCGTCGCGGCTTACGTCGAGTTGACGAAGCCGCGCATCACGACGCTCGTCATGCTGACGACCGCCGCAGGCTTCTTTCTCGGCAGCCCGCACGTCTTCTCCTTCCTCGCTTTCGCGCACACGATGATCGGCGTCGGTCTGCTCTGCTCCGGTGTCTCGACGCTCAACGAATGGATGGAGCGCGATCTCGACGCGCTGATGCGCCGCACGATGACGCGCCCGTTGCCGACAGGAAGACTCACGCCGCGCGCCGCATTGTTGTTCGGCGTCGCGCTCACAGCAGGTGGAGAAACGTACCTCGCGCTCTTGGTTAATCCGCTCTCGGCGTTGTGCGGCTTGGGCGTCATCGTCGGATATCTTTTCCTCTACACGCCTTTGAAAACTCGCACGTCGCTCTCGACGGTGGTCGGCGCGTTTCCCGGGGCGATTCCGCCGCTCTTGGGTTGGGCCGCCGCCGCGAACACCGTGGGACTCGAAGCATGGGTGCTCTTCGCGATCCTGTTCCTCTGGCAGTTTCCGCACTTCTTCGCCATCGCGTGGATGTATCGCGAGGACTATGCGCGCGCAGGGATCATGATGCTGCCCGTGGTTGAGCCGGAAGGCCGTTTGACGGGCCAACAGATCGTTTTGTGGACGCTCTTGCTCGTGCCCGTGAGTCTTGCGCCCGCCGCGCTTGGTATCTCCGGCGCGGTCTATTTTTTTGGCGCGCTGATTTTGGGTGGCCTCTTCCTGTTCACGAGCGCCGCCGCCGCGCTCACGCTCTCACGACGCAACGCGCGCCGCGTGCTCTTGGCGAGCGTGCTCTACCTACCATCCTTGTTCGGTCTGATGGTCACGAAATGGTGAGTGGTTAATGGTCAATCGCTAACAGCATATTCCATGGGCCACTCACCATTGACTATTTACCAAAGGAGCTTCTGATGGGTCGTTTGCTCGGTGCGGTAATCATCTTGATTACAGTCGCGTCCGTCTGGTTGTTCGCGAACCCGCGTTGGTGGTTTCCGCATGCCATCACGGAGCACGGGCCCGCTTACGATAGCCAGTTCATGCTGACGATCATCGTCGTCGGCGTGGCCTTCGTTGTGGCGCAGGTCGCTCTGGGCATCGCCGTCTGGCGATACGGCGCGAAGGGCGAGCGCGGAGAGCGCGCCGTCTATACGCACGGCAACAATCGTTTGGAGATGATCTGGACGGCCATCACCGCGCTCATCTTCATCAGCGTCGCACTGCTCGGTCAGCGCGTGTGGGCGCGTCTGCACTTCTACGAAGCTCCTGCGGACTCGGCGCGCGTGCACGTTGTCGCGCAGCAGTTTCAATGGAACTTCCACTATCCGGGTGCGGACGGGCAGTTCGGCCACACCGATCCGAAACTTGTTAAAGACTCGGAGCTGAACTTCGTCGGGCTCGACGAAACCGATCCGGCGGCGAAGGACGATCAAGTGGTGACGACTCTGGTTGTGCCCGTCAACCGGCCCGTCGAACTCACGCTCATGTCGAAGGATGTGACGCATAGCATCTGGGTTCCCGAAACGCGCTTCAAGCAAGACCTCGTGCCGGGAATGTCGATCAAGGTGCACTACACGCCGAACGAGACAGGCAAGTTTGAGTTGGCGTGCGCTGAGTTGTGCGGGCAGCTTCACTTCAAGATGAAGAGCTACCTGCTCGTCGTGCCACAGGACGTGCATGCCGCGCTGATGCAACTGCCGCAGGCGCAGTTCGCCGCGCGTGTTACGCAACTCTTGAAAGAGTATCCGCTCGCCATCGAGAAGGCGCAGCAGACCGCTTCGGCGACGAGATGATCGCGTGTCGCGGCCAGTCGCATTCGTTTCGTTCGTTTCATTATCTCTTTCGTCACGTTTAGTCATCCTCCGAGCGAGAGGTCAAAGTTTCATGGAAGAAGTCACGCAGGTTGAAGCGCACGCATCGGCAGAGGCTGCACACGCGCATGGACATCATGCGCCGCCCTCAGGCTTCATACGCAAGTACGTCTTCAGCCTCGACCATAAAGTGATCGGCATACAGTACCTGTTCCTCGCAATGTTCTCCGCGTTCACGGGGATGATCATGTCGCTGCTGATGCGCTTTCAACTGACGTGGAGCGGGACGGCCATCAAAGGTCTCGGCGTGCTCTTCAAGATCGGCGCGCCGGGCGGCCACATGTCGCCGGAGTTCTATCTCTCACTCGTGACGATGCACGGCACGATGATGGTCTTCTTCGTCTTAACGACCGCGCCGCAGGGCGGTTTCGGCAACTATATGCTGCCGATTCAGGTGGGCGCGGAAGATATGGCGTTCCCGCGACTCAATATGCTCTCGTTCTGGGTGACGCTGGTTGGTCTGCTCGTGCTCGTGACAGCGATCTTCGTCGAGGGCAGCACGTCGTTCAGCCTAAGCGTGAACCCCACATCTTCGCTCGCACAATTCGCGAACACATACTTGGGCGGCGGCGGCAGCGGCACAATCGGGCCCATCGGCGGCTGGACAGGCTATCCGCCTTTGAGCGCGCTCGGCAAAATAACCGGCCCCGGACAGGGCGCGGGCGTGACGATCTGGGCGGCGAGCATCGCGATCTTTTGTATCGGCTCACTGCTCGGCGCGCTCAACTTCATCACGACTTTGCTGAACATGCGCTGTCGCGGAATGTCGCTGATGCGTATGCCGCTCACGTGCTGGTCTTGGTTCACGACCGCGATCCTCGCGCTGCTCGCGTTTCCCGTTCTGCTCGCGGCAATCGTATTGCTCGTGCTCGATCGCACGGCGGGCACGAGTTTCTTCGTTCCAGCAGGTGAAGTCTTCAATGATGCGGTGCTGCCGCACAAAGGCGGCTCGCCGATCCTCTGGCAGCATCTCTTCTGGTTCTTCGGCCACCCGGAAGTCTATATCGCGATCCTGCCGGGCATGGGCGTGACCTCGCACCTGCTCTCGACGTTTGCGCGTCGGCCCGTCTTCGGCTATCGCGCGATGGTCTTCGCGATGTTCGGCATCGGCTTATTAGGCTTCTTCGTCTGGGGCCACCATATGTTCGTCTCAGGCATGAGCCCTTACACGGGCATGGCCTTCTCTGTGCTGACGCTCTCTATCGGTGTGCCCTCTGCGATCAAGACCTTTAACTGGTTGGGGACGATCTGGGGCGGCAAGCTGCGCTTTCCCACGCCGATGCTCTTCGCGCTCGGCTTCGTCTCGCTCTTCGTCGCGGGCGGCATCACCGGATTAGTCCTCGGTCAGACGACGCTCGATCTCGCCATGCACGATACCTACTTCGTGCTCGCACACTTCCATCTCGTGATGGGCGTCGCGGCCATCTTCGGCATCTTCGCCGGAGTCTATTTCTGGTTCCCGAAGATGTTCGGGCGGATGATGAACGATACGCTCGGCAAGATACATTTCTTCATGAGCTTCATCGGCGTCTATGGCATCTTCATGCCGATGCACTCGATGGGCGTCGTCGGGATGCCGCGTCGTTACGCAGCGTTCACGGAGTACGCGTTCCTCGCGAAGTTGCACCCTCTCGTGCTCTTCGTCACCATCTCCGCGTTCTTCACTGCTGCCGCGCAACTTATTTTCCTCTTCAACTTTTTCTGGAGTCTCTTTAAGGGCCGGAAGGCAGGCGACAATCCGTGGGAAGCGACGACGCTCGAATGGGTGATCCCTTCGCCGCCGCCGTTCGACAACTTTGCGGGGAACGTCCCCACGGTCTATCGCGGCCCATACGAGTTCTCCGTGCCCGGCGCGCCCGAAGATTTCATCTTGCAGACAACACCTGACACAGAGATATCCGAAGCGGGGCGCGATCCGGCGCAGGCGCGTGAACAAGGAGTAGGGGAGACAGGGAATGGCTACAACGGTCGGCACTAAAGGCGTCGTCGCGACGGGAACAGGCGAGCGCGTCGGCACGCGGGCCGCGCGCGGCACTGGTCTCGATGGCAGCGGCAAACGCACGGGCGGGGGCGGCAAGCCGTACCCTCCGGGCGGTGGAGGCGATGAGCGAGCGCGCGACGAGACGCTGCCACACTATCGCATCGGAATGTGGGTGGCCGTCGCGACGATCCTCATGTTGTTCATGGCGCTCACGAGCGCATACGTCTTCCGCGCCGCAGTGGCCGGATGGGAGAAATTGCAGACTCCGAGCTGGCTCTGGGTGAGCACCGCCGTCATCCTCGCGAGCAGCGTCGTGTTTGAGTTGGCGCGCAAGAGCGCGCATCGCGATGATCGGGCCGGATACAGGCGTTGGCTCGTCGTCGTCATCGCGCTCGGTTTTGTCTTCCTCGCGTCGCAGTTGCTCGCATGGCGCGAGCTGGTGGCGCAGGGCGTCTATCTCGCGACCAACCCGCATAGCTCTTTCTTCTACGTGTTGAGTTCGCTTCATGGGCTGCACTTCCTCGGCGGCATCTGCGGGCTCTGCTTCCTGCTCGTCAAGTCGCGACGCGCAACGCTCTACACGGGCGAGGACGAGCGCGTGATTAAGTTGAGAAGGAGCGCGGCGGCAGACGCCGTCGGCATCTACTGGCATTTCATGGACGGGCTCTGGGTCTATCTCTTCGTTCTACTTTTTCTCTGGAGGTGAAGGCGTTGGCGACAGCAGAGGTGCATACCGATCACTTGGCGCAGGCGCACACCGATCACTTGGTATCGGATGAATGGAGCGGCGGCGCGCTCCCCTATCACGTCGGGCACAAGAAGCTCGGCATGTGGCTCTTCATCGTCTCGGACGCGCTGACGTTCACCGCGCTCTTAATCGCCTACTCTTACGCGCGCTACACGAGCGACCAGTGGGCCACTCCTTTCGCGTTCAGTCCAAGCATTCTGTTTTCGACCACGATGACGCTGTGCCTGCTCTCTTCGAGCTTCACGATGGTCATGGCGGTCAAGGCTTCGGCGCATCGCAACAAGCGTTCGGCGCGTCGCTGGATCGGCGCGACGATGTTCGGCGGTCTCCTCTTTCTCGCGCTCCACCTCTACGAGTGGAATCACCTGATCGGCGAAGGCTTGCGGCCCTTCTCGCTTCCCGCCGCGTGGATCGAGAGGTGGCCCCAGGCGTCGCCGCTCTTCGGCGCGACGTTCTTCGCGATCACGGGCTTGCACATGTTCCACGTCGTCACGGGCGTGGCGTACCTCGGCGTCATCTCCGCGCGCATTCGGAAGAGGACGCACGAGGACGTTGAGATCAGTGGCCTCTACTGGCACTTCGTCGATCTCGTCTGGATGTTCGTCTTCCCGCTCATCTACATCATGTCGTTCGACCCGAACCCGTCGCTGATGAAGTGAGCCGCCGATGGAGTCAGAATCGCGCGTGACTATTGAAGGAAAGGATCGAAACTCGATGAGCACACGGACTGAAGGGTTGAAGGGGGCGATGGACAAGCAGGAGATCGTTTTGAACGCGATCTGCCTGCTCTTCGCCGCCGCCTTTCTCTTCCTCTCGCTGTCGAACCTGCGCTGGGCCGGCAACTTTCTCTCGATTGATAGCCTGTTCATGACGATAGTCTTCGGACTGCTGGCCCTCATCTTCCTCATCAACCCGGTTTACTGGGCTTGGAAGCGCGGGCTGTTCGAGAGCGCGTTCGGCGCAGGCACAGAGGCCGACTATCCGGCGGAGGAAGTTCACTTCGCGGGCTCGACGAAGCTGTTCTTCGCCGTGCTCACAGGCCTGCTCGCTTTGACCATCGTCGAAGTCATCCTCGCCTATATCCAAATGTCGCTCAAGCCGATGCTGGCTATCCTGATCGGTCTCTCACTGATCAAGGCGGCGATGATCTTGGGATACTTCATGCACTTGAAGTACGAACGCATGAGCCTCGTCTTCACGCTCATCCCCGCGCTCGTGATCTGCATCTGCCTGATGTTCATTCTGTTCCCCGACAGTAATCGCAATCGCAACCTGCGCACCGAGTCGCTCAGGGCCATCAAAGTCGAGGCGGAGAAATGACGATGCGAAACGCGCGACTTGGAAAAGTTTGTTCGTGGCTCGCGGCGTGTGCCCTGTCTCTCGCTGCGCCCACCGCCGCATGGGCGCAGTGCGCGATGTGTAAAGCCGCCGCCGAGAACATGGACCCGGCGGGCATCAAATATTTGAACATCGCCACGCTGCTCTTGCTCACGCCGCCGGTCGCTATGTTCTGCGGCTTCTTCTACCTTGCCTACAAGCGACGCGACGCGCCACCAGAACTCGAAAGGGAATCCACGCGCGGCGGGCCATCAGAGCTCGAACGCGACCGGCGATGAATTGAACATGACAGACGAACTACAAACAACCGAAGCGCAACCGACGCCCGACAACGCGCGCGCGAGCATACGCGGTCGCGCCTGCCCGCAGTGCGGCGGCAAGATCATCCCTTCGGATCGGGCCGTCTATGAGGACAAGGCGAATCCTTCGGCGGTGTTTCCTCTGTGGGAGTGCGAGCGTTGCGGCTACACGCGTATGAGCGAAGCCGCCGCGCCGAAGAAGCCCGCGCACGCGGCGGCGAAGAAGGATGCGGAGTGACGGCGCACGAGGGCGCAGTGTGAGAGCACGTCCGGCCCGCCTCTCACAAACCTAATGGACTTCTCTGTACTGCCGCACTTGAACGCCTGCCTCAACGCGACGAGCGGCGTTCTGCTTTTCGCGGGCTTCTACTTCATCCGCAGGGGTCGCGTCACGGCGCACCTGCGCTGCATGACCACTGCCATCGTCGTCTCTTCAATCTTCCTCGTCTCATACGTCGTCTATCACGCGCAGCACGGAGCGACGCGCTTCGCCGGTCAAGGCTTCATCCGGCCCATCTATTTCACGATCCTTCTGACGCACACTATTCTCGCCGTAACGATTGTCCCGCTTGTCGCCGTTACGATCCGGCGCGCGTGGCGCGGCGACTTTTCGCATCACAAGCGGATCGCGCGTTGGACGTTTCCGCTCTGGGCATACGTCTCCGTCACGGGCGTCGTCGTCTATCTGCTGCTCTATCATCTCTATCCTTCGCGCTGACGCGCTTCGCCGCACATTTCATGTCAGGCAACAACCAGCAGAACGGGCACGCGAGCGCACGCGCGTTAGCTGATGCGGACGCGTCGCAAACAGGAAAGCGACGGACGCCGTGGGGTCTGGCCGTCGTCGCGGTGCTCTTCGTCGTCATGCCGTTTCTCACGTGGTACGGCACTTCGTTCTGGCGCACGCTTACCGGTGCGCAAGTTGAAGAGTATCTCGCCGACACGCAGAATCAGCGTCACGTCCAACACGCGCTCGAAGAGATCGACCGTCGCATCATCAAAGGTGATGACGCGACGCGACGCTGGTATCCGCGCATCATTCAACTCTCGACCGATCAAGCGACGGACTTGCGACTGGCCGCCGCTTGGGTGATGGGCGACGACAACCGCGCGCAGGAGTTTCACGACGCGCTCTTGCGCCTGCTCGAAGATCAAGAGCCCGCCGTGCGTCGTATGGCTGCGCTCTCGCTCTCACGCTTCAATGATCCACGCTGCAACGCAGAACTCGCCGCGATGCTTCGTGACTATGCGGTGGGCGTCGGCGTCGCCGGAAAAATCTTGACGATGCTCCCCGCAGGATCGATCGTGAGTCGGCAGGCGATGATCGCGCGCGTGCGAACTGATGCAGGCGAGGTGAGGGAAGTGCGCTCGCCGCTCGCGGGGCGCGTTAAAACTGTCTCCGTGATGGAGAACTCAAACGTAAACGCGAGCGATGAATTACTCGTGCTCGCGCCCGATGGCGAGAACGTCTTGCAGTCTCTGCGCGCGCTCTATCTCGTCGGAAGTGATGCGGAGCTGGCGGAGGTTGAACGCTATGCGCGCGGGGTCGCGGGCGTGCCGGACGCTGTGCAAAAGCAAGCGACGCTGACCGCCGAAGCGATCAAGCGACGCGCATCAAAGAATCCTTGAAAGTGAGAAACTGCGGAGAGACTTTAACGATTGGTCGGAGCATCGGGCAGCGTGATGCCGTGCGCTGATTCCCATTGATCGGTTGGAACCATCTCGATAGCATCCCACGGGCAGCCGTCGAGAAACGTGCTGTCGGGTCCCTTGCTGATGCACTTCTGGCAACCGATGCAGAGTTCTGGATCGACTTCGATGCGACCGAACGGCGGGTGATCATCGTCCGGTATCCAGAACATGCAGGCTTCTATCGGGCAATACTCGATGCAGGCGGGCGAGCCGGCGCAGCCCGTGCAGCAGTCGGTCGTGATGGCGAGGATGCGCGGCTTGCGCTTGCGCGTCGCCTTGCCGTCGCCGACGGACATCGGGAAGTGTTTCTCGACGACTGTGATCATCCGTTGCTCCTCGGTCGCGTTTGATGAGTGCTCTTAAAGACGAGAGCAACTTTAACACGGACTCGCCGCGTCGCTCAAACGATTCTTTGTCCGTTGCGCGCAAAGACTTTCTTCGCGGCGCAAATTGCTTGAAAGTCGTTCGGTAAACAGTTAAAACTATCTCACAAAATAATTTGAAGGAGACATGAACGATGAAGACCGTCGCGGGCATCTTCAACTCACGCGCCGACGCCGAGCGCGCCATCGAAAATCTGCACAAGCTCGGAATCGCCGAAGACCGGCTCAGCCTGCTCACGCCCGGCGATACGCCGAAAGAGGTTGACGCCGCAGTGCCGACGACGGAGACGGAGCAGCCGGGCATGGGGAGCGCACTCGGCACTTGGGCCGGTGGCGCGCTCGGTGTCGCCGGGGGTTTGCACCTCGGCACGGTGATCGCTACGTCGCTCATCCCCGGCGTGGGGCCCGTGCTCGCCGTCGGACTGATCGGTGCGGCGCTCGTCGGCGCGGGCGGCGCAGTGGCCGGATCAAAGGCCGGCGAGGCAATGGAAGACAACATCGCGCCGGAGCTGCCGCACGACGAGTTGTACGTTTACGAGGACGCGTTGCGGCAAGGGAAGTCTGTGGTCATCGCTGCGGCTGACGATAGCGAGCAGGCGGATCACGCGCAGACGGTTCTCTCTGCGGCCGGTGCAGAGAGCATCGACGCCGCGCGTGAGAGTTGGTGGGTCGGCTTGCGCGATGACGAGGAGTCTGAGTACGCAGGGCAGGGCGCAGACTTCAAAACGGACGAGTCCATCTATCGTCGCGGCTTTGAAGCGGCGTTGCACCCGCACACGCGCGCCGCGTCTTACGCTGAATCAACAGATCGGCTGCGCGAAAGATACGCAGACGTTTACGAACAACCGGCCTTCCGGCGCGGCTACGAGCGCGGGCAGGCTTATCAAGGGAAAATCCGTGGGAGCGATGCGGGTTGAAGGACACGCTTCTCAGCATCTTCGTCCTCGTCGTCATACTTCTCTCCAGCGCGTTCATCACGAGTTGGTTCGCACGCACGATGTACAACCGATGCCTATCGTGCGGCACGCTCAACGCCAGACGACGCAACGCCTGCCGTTCGTGCGGCAGCGCGCTTAAATGAGTCTGCCGAGTTCTTGATCAAGAAAAAAACTTGTCATTACTGCTTCGCGCCTTTGCGCGAGAACGGTTTCGCGCTGGAGGCGCAAAGGCGCGAAGAGGTACAAGGCGGATTTTAATTACCTTGGAAGGGTGAGCTTATGATCCGTTCATGCCGCACACGCGTCATCACCACTTTCACTCTCTTCGTCACTTTAGCTTTTATGTCGCCTGCTGTTCGCGCGCAGAGCCGGTCGCAGAATGTTCCGAATGACTGGCTGACTCTCGCAGAGAAGGCCGATTACCGCGAGACGCCGACCTACGAAGAAGTTGTCGCCTACGCGCGCAGGCTTGAGCGCGCATCGCGCGTCGTTCGCGTCGCGGAGTTCGGGCGTAGCGGCGCGGGTCGTGCGCTTCCGCTCGTGATCGTCGCGCAGGGCGGCGCGTTCACGCCTGAAGCGACGCGCAGGGCCGGCAAGCTCGTCATGCTCGTCCAAGCCAACATCCATGCGGGTGAGACCGACGGCGGCGACGCGGGTCTCGCGCTCGTGCGCGATATGGTCATCACTAAGACGCGCGCTTCGCTTCTCGAACACGTTACGCTGCTCTTCATTCCCGTCTATAACGTTGACGGCTACGCGCGCCGCAGCCCTTACAATCGCATCAACCAGAACGGGCCCTCCGAGATGGGCTGGCGCGGCACGGCAACCAACTTGAATCTCAATCGTGATTACATGAAGGCTGATGCACCGGAGACGCGCGCGTGGCTCAAGTTGTGGAACGCGTGGAGTCCGGATTTCTTCATTGACTGTCACGTCACGGACGGCGCGGACTTCCGCTACAACTTGACCTATCAGTTCGAGCAGCACCGGAACGTGCCTGAGCCGCTTCTCGATTGGATGAAGTCGGCGATCGACTCGCGAATCGTTCCCGCGACCGAAGCCACGGGCAACCTGCTCGCGCCTTACATCACGCTTCGCGACAGCAACGATCCGTCAAAAGGCATCGACGGTTTCATCGAGATGCCGCGCTACTCAACCGGCTACACGCCGCTACGCAATCGCCCCGGCCTCCTCATCGAGACGCACATGCTCAAGGACTACCGCACGCGCGTGCGCGGGACTTACGATCTGATCGTAGCCACGCTCGAAGAGATGAATCGTGATAGGGAAGACTTGCGTCGCGTGCTGCGTGAGACCGATGAAGCGATCACTGCGGAAGGTCGAGCTTACGATCCGGCCCGCCGTGTCCCGTTGCGACTTGAGTTGACGGAGAAGTCAGAGCCGTTCAAGTTCAAGGGCGTTGAGTTTCGCGTCGAGCACAGCGACGTGTCGGGCGCGGAGCGCATCATCTATGGAACGAAGCCGCTCGATCTCACCGTCCCTTACTTCAACGAGGCGCGTGTCACAGCCGCCGTCGCTCCGCCGCTCTACTACGTCGTCCCGCCGCAGTGGACTGAAGTGATCGACAGGCTGGCCGCACACGGCTTGCGACTCCAGCGACTCGCCGGGCCCGCGACGATTGAAGTTGAAAGCTATCGCTTCAGCGACGTGAAATGGTCGCCCGCTTCCTTCGAGGGGCGCGTGAATGTGACGCAGAAAAATAGGATCGTGATCGAACGCAGGCCCTATCCGGCCGGCTCTGTTGTCGTGTCGATGCAGCAGCCCGCGTCGCGCGTCGCGCTCTATCTGCTCGAACCGGACTCGCCGGACTCTTTCGTCTCTTGGGGCTTCTTCAATCCGATCTTCGAGCAGAAGGAATACGGTGAGAGCTACGTGCTCGAACGACTCGCGCGCGAGATGCTGGCGAAGGACGAGAATTTGCGACGCGAGTTCGAGCAGCGCATAGCGACCGATCCGCAGTTCGCGCGCAGCCCACGCGCGCGTCTGAGCTTCTTTTATGATCGCTCACCCTACGTCGATCCGCAGTTGAATCTCTATCCGGTCGGACGCGTGACGAAACCTCTAGACGCGAAGTTGATCGAATACCGTTGAAGCGTGTCGAAAGAGAGAGCGGCGAAGAAGCGCGAGCTGCGAAAGCCTTGCGCGCCTCTTCACCGTTCGAGTTTTAGGATTGGGTTGACGCGACGCGACTAAACCGTGCGGCGTCCGGTCAACAGATTGAGCACGAGTATGACGAGGGCCACCAGAAGCAGTATGTGAATGAAACCGCCAAAGGTGTAGCTGCTCACCACGCCCAACAGCCACAGCACGAGAAGCACCACGAGAATTGTCCACAGCATTGTTCCGGTTCTCCTTCCGCGAAAATGTTCGCCGGTAAAATCGCTTCCACTGAACCTTTCGCTCCTCATGGTTGGTGCAACGAGCATGCCAGCAGCCCGCGAAAGATCAATGTCCTGCCCAACGCCTCTGAATATCATGATTTGACGCGCCAAACGCTGGACGTGCCGCGCCGCCTCACTCCTATCGAGACGTTTTACTTGAATGCAATCGAGCCGCGACTGACCTTGCGGGCCTGTCTGGAATCGAATCAAGCCGTGCGCCTGAAGTTTGACTCGAAGAATTGGCAACCGATCATGATGCTCGAACGTCACAATAGAGTTGAGCGTTTACGCTTTGCAGCAGCTCTCATGCGCGTGCCGGTTCATCATTTTCTTCGTCGCTGATACGTCTGCTGTGGGTGATGTCGCGCTGGACTTCGGTCGTTTGCGAATGATAAAGTGAATTTCAGGTCACGCGCGTGTTGGCGCGGCCTGTTAACAGAGGTTTTGCCGCAAATCCCCGCGCGCCGACCTTTCAACGCAATCCTCCGATTGCAAACTCAAACAGAATCCTTTCCCACGGATGCAGTCGCTTCCCCCGGAGCATCTGCGAGTCCGCCGGTTTAACTCCATGCCGTCTTTACCAAGTCTGATCCCCCGTATACAACGCGCTGCAACCTTCGTCGGCACAGGTACGATCCTGCTCGCGCTCGTCTTTATCGCCATGCAACTTTACACGCGCGCGAATACGACCGTCGTCCAAGAGGTCAACTACACGCAGCTTCGCGCGCTCGTCGAAGCGGGCGCGGGCTCTTCGCTCGTCGTTGATGGCGAGACGCTGGTTGTGACGAAGGCCGACGGCACGTCGGCACAGGCCGTCGTCACAGACTCGATGGCGCAGCAGGAGATCATCCGCGTCTTCAATCAAAATCATCAGACCATCGAGTTTCGCTCACTGCGACCCGGCGCGCTCTCGTCCGCGCTCAACTGGATCATCACCATCTTCGCGCTCGCCGTCCTCGGCTTCGTCGGCTGGCGCGTTTACGCAAGCATGGGCGGCGGTGGCGACTTCGGAGTTAAGGACACAAGCGGCAAGCAGGACGTGACGTTCGCGGACGTGGCGGGCGTTGACGAAGCGAAGTCCGAATTGTCGGAGACGATAGATTTTTTGCGCGACCCTCTGCGCTTCGGTCGTCTCGGCGGACGGGCCCCGCGCGGCATCTTGCTATCGGGCCCTCCGGGCACGGGCAAGACGTTGCTCGCGCGCGCGGCGGCGAACGAGGCGCGCGTGCCGTTCCTCTCCGTCTCAGGTTCGAGCTTCCAAGAGAAGTTCGCTGGTCTCGGCGCAGCGCGCGTTCGACGCCTCTTCAAGCAGGCGAGGGAACTCTCGCCCTGCGTCGTCTTCATCGACGAGATCGACGCCTTGGGTCGTCGTCGCGGTCGCGGCGGCGACTCGGCATCCGCCGATCAGGATCAAACTTTAAATCAACTCCTCATCGAGATGGACGGCTTCACGCAACTTCAAGGCGTCGTCGTCATCGCCTCAACCAACCGGCCCGACATACTCGATCAAGCTCTCACGCGCCCCGGTCGCTTCGACCGGGAGATCACCGTCAACCTCGCCGACGTGCGCGGTCGCGAAGCGATCCTCCATGTTCACGCGCGCAAACTGAAACTCGCCGAAGGACTGGAACTCGGCTGGATCGCGCGCGGCACGCCCGGCTTCTCCGGCGCAGACCTCGCAAATCTTTTGAACGAGGCGGCCATCTTCGCCACGCGCGACGACTCGCAGGCTATCGCGCGCGAGCACGTTGAATATGCGCGCGACAAGATTCTGATGGGCGTCGAGCGACGCGGCTTCATGATGGACGAGGATGAGCGATACGCGACGGCAGTGCACGAAGCCGGTCACGTCGCCGTCGGACTCGCCGCCAAGCACGGCGATCCCATTCACAAAGTCTCGATCCTCCCACGCGGTCGCGCCCTCGGCGTCACGCAGTCTTTGCCCGAACGTGATCGCCTGATGAAGAAGCGCGAGTATCTCGAAGATCAGATCGCGATCCTCTTGGGCGGTCGCGCCGCCGAACAAGTCCTACTTGAAACGATGACGGCGGGCGCGTCGAACGATATCGAGCGCGCCGTCGAGATGGCACGCGCGATGGTCTCGGAGTATGGCATGAGTCCTTTGGGCCCCATCCATCTCGGCAGGCCGGAAGACCCACACAGTCAGGCTCTACTCGACCGCATCGAGCACGCGACCAGCGACATCATCAGCGCGCAGATGCGACGGGCCTGCGAAGTCGTCTCCACGCGACGCGAAGAGATCGCGCGCCTCGTCGCCGGTCTCATGGATCGCGACACGCTCGAATCGGACGAGATCAAAGAGTGCTTTGGTCTCGAAGTCGCGGCGCACGTCGCAGCCTGAGAGCGAAACAACATCCATCTTCTTTGCGACACCAGCGCCTTTGCGTGAGGATTAGTCTCACGCAAAGGCGCTGGTGTCGCAAAGGGATAAGATCGTCTCTGCTTGCTTGATAAACTGCGCCCTTCTCCTGTACTTTTCAGTCGGAAAGCGACAAAAGTTTCCGGCCTTCGTTTCGAGTCCAAGCACTCCCGAACAACACTTGCAATGACTTTGCCCGGCGTCGCGCGCCTAGAGCTTCCGATCCTGCAAGAACTCGTCGCCACGGGCGGCGCAGACGACGTGCGCTTCCTCTACGAGCGTTTGATCTCCTACTTCCCGCAGATGAACAGCAGCCTCGTGCCCGCGCGCGCGCGCAAGGATCGCGCGTGGCGCAGGCACGTACAGGGGGCCGGTCGTGCGCTCGACGAGAAGCGGCAGATCGAGCGACGGCGCGGGCTATGGGCCATCACAGGCAACGGGCGCAAGCGCGTTGACGAAGAAGCGCCGAGCTTCACCTACACGCCCGACGAGCCGCAGACCGCGACCGCCGCCGCGTCGGAATTTTCGCACGTCGAAGTGCAACGAATGCTGCTCGACATCGGGCGCGCGCTTGGCTTTCACGCCGAGATGGAGTTCGACTACTACGACGTTGTATGGCGCGCGGGCGAGACCAGCCCGCGCCTCTCCCACGTCTTCGAGGTGCAGCGCAAAGGGAACGTCGATGCCGCGCTAGCGAAACTCAAACGCGCCTACGAGTCGCAGCGCAGCCAGCCCTTCTTCGTCGTGGCATCCGAGCGCGACACAAATCGCGCGCAGCTTCAGATGTCGCTTGCGGAGACGGGCGCGTTCCACGAGATCGGTCGTGTCACGACCATCATTAGCTTCGAGCAACTACTGAAACTTCACCGCGCCATCACGTCGGTCGAAGACTTGCTCGCGGGGTTCATCGAGCGATGACCACGACGACGGGCACGCCGCT
This sequence comes from Acidobacteriota bacterium, assembly GCA_032229975.1. Taxonomy (GTDB): domain Bacteria; phylum Acidobacteriota; class Blastocatellia; order Pyrinomonadales; family Pyrinomonadaceae; genus JAIVGV01. Next base: position 19,605 of record JAVXVG010000043.1, read on the forward strand.
CCGCAAACAGTATCTCGACATCAAGCGTCGCCACCCCGACGCGCTGCTACTCTTCCGCATCGGCGATTTCTACGAAGCGTTCGACGACGACGCGCGTCTGCTCTCTCGCGAACTCGGCATCGTGCTCACCTCGAAGCCGATGGGCCGTAGCTTCCGTGTCCCGCTCGCGGGCGTGCCTCATCACAGCCTTGAGCGACACCTCGCGACTTTGATCTCGCGCGGCCATCGAGTGGCCATCTGCGAACAACTCTCTGCGGAGCCTGTGAAGGGCGGCGCGGGCCGGGGCCTGATCGAGCGCGATGTGGTGCGCGTCGTCACGCCCGGCACGATCATCGAGCCGGGCCTGCTGCAAAGCAAAGTCAACAACTACCTCGCCGCTCTCGCGACCGACGGCAAGCGGGCGGGCATCGCTTACGCAGACGTGACGACCGGCGAGTTCGCCGCGACAGAGCTTGAAGCCGATGCAGCGATCTCTGAGTTGCAACGCATCGCGCCCGCCGAAATTTTGATCCCGCACAAGTTCGACGCCAAGGACGACGCATTGCCCGGCTTCGTCTCGCGTTGCAACGACGATTATTTTTCGCCACAGATTGCGCGCCACGCTCTGCTCCAACACTTCGGCGCGCGCACGCTCGCGCCCTTCGGCCTCGCGAACACGCCGCTCGCCGCCGCCGCCGCCGGAGCAATCGTCGCTTATCTGCGTAAGACGCAGTCAACATCCGCAGGCCAGTTGACGCGACTGACGAGTTATCACACAGGCAATTTCATGCTGCTCGACGCGCAGACTTTGAAGAGCCTCGAAGTGGTGGAGAGTTTCGGCGGCGCGCCCTCGCTTCTCTCAACTCTCGACGCGACGCGCACGTCGATGGGTGGCCGTCTCCTGCGTCGCTGGTTGAAACAACCTCTTCTTGATCTCGCGGAGATCACGCGCCGACACGAGCACGTCGCATGGTTCAAGGAGAATGAGAAATCGCGCGCGGAGCTTTTCGCCGCGCTTGAACTCGCGCACGATCTCGAACGCCTGTCGGGTCGCGTGCGGGCCGGAGTCGCGACTGCGGCGGAGGTGCTCGCGCTCGGCCAAGGCGTCTCCATGATCCCGCGCGTGCGCGCAGTCTTGCAGCAGGACGCGAAACGCTTCGGCGCGCTGCTCACGTCGCTCCCACAATGCGATGGCGTGTTGAAAACGATTCGCGATGCGATCTCCGACGAGTTACCGCGACGTGGTGAGACAGTCGGCGTAATACGCGACGGCTACTCTGTTGAGTTGGATAAGTTGAGGGAACTGCTGCGTAACGGACGCGGCTATCTCGCCGAGCTTGAGCAGCGCGAGCGTGCGCGCACGGGGATCAAATCCTTGCGCGTTGGCTACAACAAAGTCTTCGGCCACTTCATCGAAGTGACGCGGCCGAACCTGCATCTCGTTCCCGCCTCTTACACGCGCAAGCAGACATTAACTTCCGCCGAACGCTTCATCACGCTTGAGCTGAAAGAGCATGAGTCGCTCGTCACGAACGCGCATGATCGCATCGCGGAGCTTGAGACGAGTCTCTTCCGACAGGTCTGCACAGAGATCGGCAAGCAGCGCGACGAAATTCTCACTGCTTCATCAAGCCTCGCATACCTCGACGCGATTGCTTCGTTCGCAGAGAACGCTGCGCGTTATGACTACGCGCGACCGACGATCTTCGACTCTGCCGTCTTGCGCGTCGCGGCGGGCCGTCATCCTGCCATCGAACGTCTTGTGCCCGCCGGTCAGTTCATCGCCAACGACTGCACGCTTGGCGGCGACGCGACGCCTGAGATCGCACTCATCACCGGCCCCAACATGTCCGGCAAGTCAACTTACCTTAGACAGACCGCGCTCATAGTCTTGATGGCGCAAGCTGGCAGCTTCGTTCCCGCGCGCTCTGCCGCAGTAGGACTCTGTGATCGCATCTTCACGCGCATCGGTCTCTATGATCGCATCGGCAGCGGCGAATCAACTTTCATGACCGAGATGATCGAGACCGCGCAGATTCTCCACCACGCCACGCCGCGCTCGCTCATCCTCTTAGACGAACTCGGTCGCGGCACTTCGACCTACGACGGACTCGCCGTCGCCCGCGCCGTCCTCGAATACATCCACAACCACCCGCGCCTGCGCGCCAAGACGCTCTTCGCCACGCATTACCACGAGCTGACCGACCTCGCCGCGCTTCTACCGCGACTCCAAAACCTCCACGTCGAGATCGCCGAAGAGGACGGTGAACTCGTCTTCCTCTACCGCATCACCCCCGGCATCGCCGAGCACAGCTACGGCGTCTATGCCGCCAAACTCGCCGGACTCCCACGCCCCGTCGTCACACGCGCCGAAGAACTCCTCCGCGAATACGAATCCGGCTCGCACACCTCAACAACGCGCGAGACCGCACCCACCAACGCCGACACGTCGAAGCGCACGCACGCGCAAATCTCACAGCCGGATCGCGCCGCGCAAGTCGTCCGCGCGCTGCTCGACCTTGACCTCGACTCGCTCTCGCCCGTCGAAGCACTGATGAAACTTTATGAGATACGGCGGCAGGCTGAGGGAACAGACAGTGAAGACTCGAACGTGAGGGCGATGAAAACGGCTTAAAGGTAAAACTAAACTGACCGTTCAATTAACTTTCCTATGTTATGGAAGTGCTCGTTTGTACTGCGTGTCGGATGTTTAGTTGTAAAAGTCAGAACTTGATCTGACACTCACGATTTATGCGACAGCAGACTGGTCGTCGTAATGAACGACCACCGGCTGATGTTGACGCTCCAGCATCTTCTCTTCGACGAGCGGCTTCGAGTCGCGCCACGTCTGCATCGGCGTCTTGCCGTAACAGTATCTGCCCGAGTGCGGGCGCTCTTCGTTGTAATAAGTGAGCCACAGGTCGAGGTCAGTTTGTAGCTCATCGAGCGATGAGTAGAGTTTCTTCCTGAATGCGACGCGGTAGAACTCATTCAGGATGGTCTTGTGGAACCGCTCGCAGATGCCGTTCGTTTGCGGCGACTTCACACGTGTCTTCGAGTGGTCGATGTTCTCCAGCGCCAAGTACAACTCGTACTCGTGCTGCTCTAGGTTGCCGCAGTACTCCGAGCCTCGATCTGTCAGCACGCGCAACAGCGGCACATCTTCCGCCTCGAAGAACGGCAGCACTCGGTCGTTGAGCGTGTCGGCGGCTGTGAGCGCGTGCTTGCGGTCGTAGAGCTTGCAGACGGCGACTCTGGTGTAAGTGTCGATGAAAGTCTGCTGGTAGATGCGCCCGACACTTTTGAGCGTGCCGACATAGAAAGTGTCCTGCGAGCCGAGATAGCCGGGATGCTCCGTCTCGATCTCGCCGTGCGTCTGCTTCTCCTGCTTGGCGCGCTCCAACGCCTGCAACTGATCCTCGGTCAGGATCAGACCTTCTTGGGCGACCTTTGCCGACAGGGCTTTGAGCCGCTTGTCGAAAGTCTCAAGGTCGTGGCGCAGCCAGATGCAGCGCACGCCTCCCGAAGAGATGAACATGCCCTGCTTCTTAAGTTCATTCGAGGTGCGAAGTTGACCGTAAGCGGGCTGCTCAAGCGTCATCGCGAGGACGGCCTGCTCGATGCGCTCGTCCACGCGGTTCCTCAGGCAGGGCTTCTTGCGGCTGATCTCTTGGAGGGCCAACTCGCCGCCTGAGTCGTAGAGTTCCTTGAAGCGGTAGAAGCTATCCCGGCTGTAGCCCATCACCTTGCAGGCTTGGCTGACGCTACCCAAGGTCTGCGACAGCTTCAAGAGTCCGACCTTGTTCTTGATGCTCTTTTGTTCGTTCGTCATCTGACTTCTCCTTCTCTGAACCTTTATGTTCAGTTTACAGAGGGTGTCAGATTAAGTCGCGACTATTACAGTTTAGTAGCGATGAAAATAGTGGAGTTGTTCACAGCGTAATTTATGCCTTCAGGTGATTTCTCCCAAGACGAAATGCCTACAACCTTTTTCCAATGATTGTCATAACTAGTTCCATAGAAGATCACAGCTTTTGGTTTATAGTGCGTTATCCTATCTTTCAGATGAGCTATCCGTGAACCCACAATATACTTCTCATAAGTTTCTCGGTTTTTTAGGTAAGGTAATGTAGAAATCTCTCCGTACAGCCATGAAGTGGCATCAGGGGAGGGCAAAGGCAGTAACTCCATCAGGCAAGTCTCACCGCTTTGCGTTCTCCAAGAAGTCTTTTGATAATGCCGCATAGTTTCATTATCAGAGAATTGTCCTTCCGCAGTTAAGAAAACACGGATTAAATTCCTCCACGTTGGCTGTAGCTTTGGTTTCTCACCATACCATTGATAAATACCCATTTCATGGGCGTACTTGATAACATCAATTAATTCTTTTTGACCCCACTTATCCCATAGCTCAATCTGCCGAACAACTTCGCTGTAAGTAGCTTTCCCACCTTCTTCCATGCCTATAAACCAGTAAGGTGCTTGGTAATTACCGAAGCCATAGAGCCATTCATAAACGCTTCGAGGAGTAAGTCATTAAGCATAAATCTTTCGCCCTTTAGAATAGTGTCAATACGCCCGTAGCAACATCTCGATCAAGAGCCTCAATGTCCACGAGATGATGCCGAAGCATTGCTTCGATTGCTGAGGTCTGACAATTCCCGCGACGTATCCAGATTACTTTCGGCGGGAATCCGAGCAGCATACATAAGTCGCCGAAGTCCGCGTCCTTTGTGACGATCACGAAGTCCTTGCGCCGCGCATACTCCCAAATCTCTTTATCAGCAGCTTGATCAAGTCCAATAGGATAGACGTGATCGGAATCAGGGTAGATGTCTGTCAGCAGTTTGATGAGGCGCGGCGAGAGATTGTGATCAAAGAGGAGTTTCACGCTTCGACTACCATCAAACGTTTCTCACGGTCGGCGGCGTAGGCGAGGCAGGCGCGAATGTCCTCTTCCGTGAGGTAAGGAAAATCATCGAGCACTTCCTGCTGTGTCATGCCGGAGGCGAGGTATTCCAGCACATCATAGACCGTGATACGCATCCCGCGCACGCAGGGCTTGCCGCCGCGCTTGCCGGGTTCGATGGTGATGATGTTCTGGTAATTCATGCGAGAGATAGTAAGTCTCAACACCTGTCGAGACAAGTGTTTTTGGATAATCATGCCGGGTCGGTATGAACCTGCACGCGGGAGCGGGGGATCTCCGTCTCGATGTCGCGGATGACGTGGACGGTGAGGTCGTGCGATTGCTCGAAGGTCTTGGTGCGTTCGATCTCGATGTGGATGTCGATGAACTTGAAGGAGCCGGAGCGGCGCGTGCGTATGTCGTGGACGCCGAGGACGCCCGCAGTCTTGTAGCGGTTGACGATCTCTGCGACCTGCTCGTCAACTTCGGGCGGGAGTTTCTTGTCCATGAGCACGTCAACGGATTCGCGCGCGACGGAGAAGGCCGTGGCGAGGATGTAGATCGAGATGGCGATGGAGAAGATGGGATCGGCGATGCGCCAGCCGGAGAAGTAGAGAACAACGAGGGCGAAGAGGGCGGCGGCGTTGGTGAAGATGTCCGTGACGTAATGCGTGGCATCGGCAGCGAGGGCCGGTGAGTCGGTCTTGCGCGCGGCGCGTTTGAGTCGGAGGACGAGGAGCGTGCTCAGGATGACGGCGATGAGCATTGAGGCAATGCCGATGCCTTCGGACTTTGTTGGTTGCGGGAAGATGATGCGTTTGATCGCTTCCCAGATGAGGAAGAAGCCGGAGGCCGTGATGACGGTCGCTTGAAAGAGGCCTGCGAGCGATTCGGCTTTGCCATGACCGTAGGCGTGATCCTCATCGGGCGGCCGTGAGGCGGCGCGGACGGCGTAGAGGTTGATGATGGAGGCGAACACGTCCATCGCAGAATCCAGGAGCGAAGCCCAGACGCTGATCGAGCCTGTGAGAAAACCTGTCGCGGTCTTGATCAGGATCAAGAAGACTGCGACTGAGATGGAGAGTCGGGCCGCCGAAGACTTCACGGCGGAGTCTGCTGCGTGCGCCTGCGCCGCGCGCTCGCGTATCGTTGAGACTGATTCCTGCATCGCCTTTTTCTGTCGCTCCGCAATCTTAACAAATTCAATGGCCGAGTGCGTCGGGCCGCTCCGAGACTTCTTCGTAGATGCGTGAGCGTCTGCGGATCGTCACGATGCCGACGCCTGCGAAGATGAGCGCGGCGGCGAGCCAGATGCGCGCGTTCAGTTGTTCACCGAGGACGTAGGGCGCGAGTGCGAGACCGATCACTGGTTGGAGATAGACATAGACTGCGACGACCGTCGGCGCGACGCGACCGAGGGCCCAAGCGTTGAGATAGTATGCGCCCACGGTCGGGAAGATGATGATGTAGAGGATCGATAGCCAGATGTTCAGGCTCATCTGTTGAAGCGGCACGCGCGAGAGATGAAACGCGCCGAGCGGCAGCGTGATGACGCACGCGAAGAGAAAGACCCAAGTGATGACGTGCAGCGCACCGTAGCGACGGATCATGTCCTGCGAGATCGCGAGATACGCGCCGTAGAAGATGCAGTTGGCGACGAGCAGAAGATTGCCGATAGCGTGTGGGCCGGAGAAATCTGCGCCCGTTGGATTGATGAGATAGATCGCGCCGCACGCTGCGACGACGACGCCGAGAGCGACGCGCAAAGAGAACGCTTCACGACCCAGCAGCACCGCGACGAGCAGAGTGAAGACAGGGATCATCGTGCCGAGCAACGTAGCGTTGACGGCGGTCGAGAGTGCGAGCCCCTTGACGAAGAGGAGCTGATTGAGGACGACGCCGAGCAGGCTGTAGAGCGCGATGCGCGCGTAGTCTGATCGGCGTTCAAGGCGAAGGCGTCCGGCGTTGCGTCGAAGGAAGAGGAAGGCGAGCGCGCCGCCTGCGACGCGAAAGGCCACGAGCCCTGTGCTCGGCACGACTTGCAGGACGAGCTTGCCGACGATGGGCCACGTGCCGAAAAAAAGTTGGACGGCGACGAGCGCGAGGTGCGGCTTGATGCCCGCATGCGTGTCAGTCGCGTGTGGAAGGGAAGTGTCAGCCAAACCGATTCGCGCCCGCTTGTAGAACTGTCATTCGCGCCTCAAGGGCCCCCTCATTCGCGCCTCAAGCGAGCAGGAGCAGAGGATTCTCAAGGATGCGTTTGAAGGTTTGCAGGAACTGCGCGCCTGTCGCGCCGTCGATGACGCGGTGATCGCAGGACATCGTGACGCGCATCATCTGTCGCACTATGATCTCGCCTTCGCGCACGACCGGCTTCGCTGTCGCCGCGCCGATGGCGAGGATGGCAGCTTCGGGGGGATTGATGACGGCTGTGAATTCGTCGATGCCGAACATACCGAGATTGCTGATCGAGAAGGTCGCGCCCGTGTACTCTTCCGGTTTGAGTTTTCGCGAGCGAGCGCGCTCGGCTAGTTCGCGCACCTCACGGCTGATCTCTCCGAACGACTTCGACTCTGCGCCGCGCACGACCGGCGTGATCAATCCGTCCTCGATGGCGACGGCAACGCCGATGTCCGCGCGTTCGTAATAGCGCAGAGACTTTTCGTGAAACGAAGCGTTGACGCGCGGGTGTTGCATGAGCGCGACTGCGGCGACTTTAATGATGATGTCGTTGAGACTGATCTTATTCGACTCGTCGAGCGCGTTGATCTGTTTGCGAATTTCCGCCGCGCGATCCATCTCGATCTCTGTGGTGAGGAAGAAGTGCGGGACGGGCCCAATGGAGGTGACGAGGCGGCGCGCAATCGTCGCGCGCATCGTCGTTAGCGGCTCATCGCGATAGGCGGACGCGCCCTCGATCTGCGGCTGCTGCGCGGGCGCGCTTTGCTGTCGAGCTTGCGCGGTCGGCTGTTGCGTCGCGCGAGCTTCGTCGGCGCGCGGGTCAGTCGTTGACATCTCGCTCGTTTGATCGGGTGCAGCTTGTTGCTGCTGATTCCCTGACTTCAAAGCGGCTTCGATGTCGCGCTTGACGATACGTCCGCCGGGGCCTGAGCCTGCGAGGTCGCGCAGGTTGATGTTCGCATCGGCGGCCATGCGCGCCGCAATGGGTGAGACGACGAGACGGCCCCCCTCGCGCTGACCATTGCCGCCTGCCGCGCGACCGCTATTGTCCGAAGGCTTTTGTTTAGAAGCAGAGGATTGTTGTTGGTTTATAGCGTTCGCCGGTTGCGTTGCGGCTTGTTGTTTAGTCGTGGACGGTGCAGATTCGTCATCACTCTTCGCGCTTGTGCTTCCGGTCTCGCCTTTGAGCGGCGCGCCCTTGACGGTCGCTTGCGTGCGTTGTCCACCGGGGACGACCTGCGCGAGTTCCTGCTGCGCGCCGTCTCCGCCCGCTTCGACGTTCTGCTCGATTGCCTGTTTGTTCTCCGCACCCTTCGCGCCGGATTCGACCTGAGAGATCAGCGCAGCGATGTCTTCGTCCGCCGCGCCGATGATCGCGATGACCTGTCCGAGCGGGACGGTGCTGCCGGCGGGCACGATGATCTTGCGTAGCACACCCTCGGCGAGAGCCTGCGCCTCCATCGTCGCCTTGTCCGTGTCGATCTCGGCGATGGGCTCGCCCACCGTCACACGGTCGCCCTCTTTCTTGAGCCAGCGCGAGAGTTGGCCCTCTTCCATCGTCGGCGACAGCTTCGGCATCACGACTTGGGTTGCCATTCAGTTCCCTCAGCATTCAGCAATTAGCAATTAGCATTCAGCGTTTGTCTTTACTGAATGCTGATTGCTCCTAAAGATATGAGACTTCGCGTACCGCCGCGACGATCTTCTCAACGTCGGGTAGAGCGAGGCGTTCAAGATTACGCGCGTAGGGCATGGGCGCGTCTGCGCCGGAGACGCGCTTGACGGGCGCGTCTAAATAATCGAAGGCGCGCTCCATGATCTCCGCGCTGATCTCGGCGGCGACGCCGCAGAAGGGATGCGACTCTTCGGCGATGACGACGCGATTCGTCTTCTTCACGGAGTTGATGATCGTCTCGATGTCGAGCGGCCGGATCGTGCGCGGATCGATCACTTCAACAGAGACGTTCTGCTTCTCAAGCTCTTCGGCGGCTTTCAAGGCGAGCGGAACGGTGAGCGAGCGCGCGATGATCGTGCAGTCTGTCCCTTCGCGCTTCACGTCCGCCAAGCCGATGGGAATCGTGAAGTCTTCGTCGTCGGGCACTTCACCCTTGTTGCCGTACATGCGTTCCTGTTCGAGAAAGACGACCGGATCGTCGTCTCTGATCGCGCTCTTCAACAGGCCCTTCGCGTCCGCCGGTGTCGAAGGCATGACGACCTTGATGCCGGGGAAGTGCGCGAACCAAGATTCGAGGGCCTGCGAGTGCTGCGACGAAACTTGATAAGCCGAGCCGTTAGGGCCACGAAAGACGATGGGAATTTTGAACTGGCCGCCGGACATGTAGAGCATCTTCGCGGCGGAGTTGATGATCTGATCGGTGGCGAGGATCGAGAAGTTGAACGTCATGAACTCGATGATCGGGCGCAGGCCCACCATCGCCGCGCCGACGCCCAATCCGGCGAAACCAAGCTCCGTGATCGGCGAGTCGATGATGCGCTTCTCGCCAAACTCTTCGAGCAGGCCCTTCGAGACTTTGTACGCGCCCTGATATGCAGCCACTTCTTCGCCCATCAGAAAGACGTTCTCGTCGCGTCGCAACTCCTCGCGCAGAGCCTGATTCAGAGCCTCGCGCATCGTGATAACAGCCATTCAACCTCCGTAAATGAGTCTGGAGTCCCGGAGTCTAAGAGAAACAAATTTCCGACTCCGGGACTCCAGACTCACAACTCCAGACTTTTGATCGGGCTCGCGTAAACGTGCGTGAAAAGTTCTTCGGGCGCGGGCTCAGGGCTTTCGTCGGCGAACTTGACGGCGCGCTCAATCTCTGTGCGGACGCCGTCTTCGATCCCTTTGAGCTTCGCGTCGTCGATAACGCCCTTCTGCTTGAGGCTCGCGGCGAAGACCTTGACGGGATCGCGTTCCTGATACTTCTCGATCTCCGCGCGCGTGCGATAGTTGCCGGGGTCAGACATCGAGTGGCCCATGAAGCGATAGGTGCGAACTTCGAGTAGGGAAGGGAGCGACTCTTTGCGCGCGCGCTCGACGGCGCGACAGGTCGCATCGTAAACGGCAAGCACGTCCATCCCATCAACGAACTCGGAGGCGAGCCCGTAAGAGTTGGCCTTCTGCGACACGTCCTGTTGCGACATGGAGCGTGCGAGCGAAGTGCCCATGCCGTACTGATTATTTTCGCAGATGTAGATGCACGGCAGCCGCCAGAGCTGCGCCATGTTCAGAGACTCGTGGAAGACCCCTTGATTGACGGCCGCCTCGCCGAAATAGACGACCGAGACCAGACCCGACTCTTTATACTTCGACGCGAAGGCGACTCCCGTCGCAAGCGGAATCTGACCGCCGACGATGGCATGGCCGCCGAGGAAATTGTTGTCGTGATCAAAGAGATGCATCGAGCCGCCCTTGCCCGAAGAGACGCCGCCCGCGCGACCGAACAACTCGGCCATCACTTCGTCTGCGGAAGTGCCGCGCGCGAGCGCGTGCCCGTGATCGCGATAGCTCGTCATCACGTAATCATCTTTGCGCAGCGCGGCGATTGAACCGACGGCCACCGCTTCCTGCCCGATGTAGAGGTGACAGAAGCCGCCAATCTTGCCGAGCGTGTAAGCCTCCGCGGCCTTCTCCTCGAAGCGACGGATAAGGAGCATCTGTTGAAACATTTCGAGGAGCTTGGCTGGCTCGATGCGGTCGATCAGTTCGCCTTGATGTTGAAGGCGATCCTCGTGCTCCCGCTTTAACTCCTGCGCGTCGATCTCGTCTGTCGCTTTCGGCGCGTCGCGCTCGGCGACACCGGCCACGGCGGCCACAGAAGCACCCTCACGTGGTCGCAACGGTTTGACTTTAAGTTCGCTCATTGGATGTCTCGCTCGTGCCCGTTGCCATCTTCGTTGATTAAGGCGGGCAAGGCACGGGCGGAAGCCTGTCCGAAAGTTTCAGAGCTTAAAACTTTATTGTTATGACGTGCAGGGATTATACGCGAGTCGCGCCGCCACGCGCAAAAAGCGTTGGCTCGAAAAAAGAGAGCGCACGCCGAACATTCATTCGGCGTGCGCCCGTTTGCGTCTCCTCAGAGTTGTTTTAACGGAACGACTCGATGGAGGTGATGACGTTCGCGGAGAGGTCTGTGGGCGTGAGCTTGCGCACGTGCTTTTGCTGCTGCATGGAGCGGCCCGCGCTGTTGAGCAGGTCTTCCGCCGTCTCGCCGTCGCCGGGGAAGCAAGCGACGCCGACGCTGATGGTGATCTGCGTCGTCTTGCCTGTTCGCACCATGAACTGCTGCGACTCGACCGCAGAGCGGATGCGTTCTGCGACCATCGACGCCACGTCGTTCGACGCCATTGGCATGATGGCGACGAACTCGTCGCCCGCGTAGCGCGCGAGCACGTCCATCTGCCGGAGTTGCTTCTTGATGACGCCCGCGACGGCTGCGAGAAGTCGATCTCCGAGTCCATGCCCATGCGTGTCGTTGATCTTCTTGAAGTCGTCCAAGTCCATGCAGAGCACGGAGACGGGCTCGCGATTCAAGCGCTGGCATTCGGCGATGCGCTGTTCGAGCGCGAGGTGGAAGGCGCGCGCGTTCGGTAGCTCCGTGAGTGGATCGGTGAGCGCGCTCTCCTTCGTCTTCTCGAACGTCATGGCGTTGTTGAGCGCGAGCGAGGCGTGCTGTGAAACGGATTCAAGCAGGCGCACGTGCTCGGTCGTGTAGGACGCACGCGTCTGAGAGTAAAGCGTGATCGCGCCGAACGCGCCGTTCTCGCGAATGAGCGGAGAGACGAGCACGCCCTTGATCTGATTGGCTACCTCTTCCGGCACGCCGACGAGATCGAGTTCCGGCGGCGTATTGCACATCGAGCGCGCGTTGGCGATGACCCAGCCAGTGATGCCTTCGCCGATGGTCACGCGGCGACGCGCGAACACTTCCGCGTGCTCGCCCGCAACGTGAGCGGCGACAGCCTTGCCCGTGCGCTCGTCAACGAGAAAGATGGCGCAGGTCTCGAAGGGCACGATGGCCCGCAGCTTGTTCGCCACGAGCGTGACTGTGTCTGTCAGGTTAAGCGACGAGCCGATGGTCTGCGCGATCTCGTGGAGGGCGAAGACCTCGCGCTGTGCTTCGACGATGGAGCGGAAGCCGGAGTCGCCAGCCGCGCCGAGTATGTCCGAGGCGAGCCCGGCGTCGGGGCGCGCGCCTGTCATCTCGTCGTCCGAAGCAACCTGCTCGGAGATGTCCTGCTCGGCGATGAGGTTGTCGAAGAAGTCTATGTTGCCGACGAAGGTTTCAACGACGCGCGGATCGAACGAGCTACTAGCCATGCGTCGCAACAGCGCGAGTGAATCCTCACGCTTCATGCCGACGCGGTAGGGCCGATCGCAGCGTGTGGCGTCGTAGAAGTCAACGACCGAAATGATGCGCGCGACCATCGGAATCTGCTCAGCCTTCAGGCCCTTCGGGTAGCCGGAGCCGTCCCACTTTTCGTGGTGAAAGCGAACGATGTCTTCTACAGGATATGGGAAGTTGACGCGCTTGATGATGTCGCCGCCGACCACCGTGTGAATCTTCATCTTGTCGAATTCGGCGGCGGTGAGCTTGCCCGGCTTGTTGAGAATGTATTCTGGGACGGCCAGCTTGCCTACGTCGTGCAGTAGTGCGCCGGCTTGTAGAGCAAGCAACTCTCGCTCGGCGACGCCGAGAATCCGGCCCAACTCCATCGCGTAAATCTGCGTGCGGCGGACGTGGCCGTGAGTCGTCTGATCCTTCGCGTCGATGGCGATGGCGAGCGACTCGATGGTGTTCATCCGCAGCTCCGCGATCTCCTCGACGTGTCGCAGCTTCTCCTCCTCGGCGTGCCTGATCTCCGACATACGCTTCTCGTCGAAACGGTAGAGCAGATAGACGAGCGCGCCGATGAGCGCGCCGATGAGCGTGTAGGCGATGCCGCCACCGCCGATGCCGGAGTAGAAGAGGGCCGCCGAAGCCGCGCCGGCCACCTGCGTCGTCGCCGTCCACACCATGCCCTCGCGCGAGAATCTCACAGGAGAGTTAGTTTCAAACGCAACGTAAAGGGCCGTCGCCCCTGTGTGAAGCGCATACTGGATGAGTGTGAGAACGCAGAGCGGGACGAGCACGGAAGCGAGCGGCGCGAAATGTTCGCCGTCGTTCGCGAGAGCGCCGGTGAAAAGTCGCGCGATGAATTGATAGACGAAGACGGCGATCACAATCGAAGTGATCGCCGAGGCAATGAGGAAGATGCGAAAACGTTTATCGGCGACGCGACGCGAGGAGAGGAAGCCGTCAACCCCTGCGAGCAACGCCGCAGGACCTGCGCCGAACATCATCGCCGCGAGGAGGATCAACGAGTCAGCGAACGATTTGTGACTATTCCCGCTCCCGTCCGCGCCCGAGATCGGCACTGTGAAGCGGCTGATCGCCGCCGTCAGGCAGAGCAGCGCGCCGCACAAGACGAGCCCGTAGGAGGTGAGCGTCAGGAAGCCTCCGGCGGAGAGGAACAACAGCGACGCCGCCAAAGCCGCGACGCCGCACAGCAGGGCTAGGCTCTTAAGATTTCCTTTTGGCATGAGTTAGGTCCCGCTATCTAATCACAGGTCTGAGGTTTAGGCTGGGTTTGTGCGACGAGGTGTCGCAGCAGGCAGGGAGCTTGGTCAAACACTTGCCAACGTGGTTGGCAATATCAAAATAACGGTTTTAGCCGAGACCGTCAAGATAATTTAAAGTCGTGAAGGCGTAGCGGGTTATAGTTTATGAGAGCCGAAAGGTGACGGCGGTCGAAGGGTCGTCCCGTGCGCGTCAAGGGTTTGGCTGACGAGTCAAAAATTTTTTGTAAATGCGCCTGTCTTAGTGATACACTGCGCGCGACTCAGCACATGTTTTACAAGCAAAGAAGGCTCTCCCGTCAATACCCTCTGTAGAGCGGGCGGTCGTGTTGTGCTGAAAGACATCTCTTGAGACAGACCTTTGAAGCGAAACAGGAGGAAAACCGATGCGTAGAACTCTAGCACTTTTGGTTTTGCTGGCGATGACGAGCCTCTGGATCGGCTGCGCGGCTGGCGACAACACCAACGGCACAAACGCCAACACCGCCAACGCCAACATCAGCGTCTCGAACGCCAACATCACCGTCACGAACCCGTCCCCCGCCACGACTGTTAACAACAACACTACTGTTGTCGTAACACCCGGCTCCAACACAAACGCGCACAGCACGAACACGGCCAACACGAACCACGGCGCGACGAACTCGAACATGAACGCCAACCACAATGCGAACATGAATGCATCTCACAACACGAACAATGCGAACATGGCGCACAACCGGAACACAGAGTAGTCTCGGACGCGACGTGTCTGGATTCGGAGGCGCGCTGCCGTTTAGCGCGCCTTTCGTTTTAGCATCCTCTTCATCCCACGAAGATGGCAGACGACCTTCCATCCTTCCGCTACCTTACGGACGCACTCGAAGCGACGCGTGCATTCGAGTCGCTGCTCGGCGAAAGCCTCATCGCGCTCGACACAGAGACGTTCTGGGATGCGAAGAACTCGAAGTCTAACGTCTCGCTCGTGCAGGTCTCATCATTGGGCGGCGAAGTGATCGTCGTGGACACGGTGGCGACCGGCTTCGAGCCCGTCCGCGCGCTCGTCGAGGAGCCTGCGGTGCGAATGGCGGCGCACAATGCCCGCTACGATCAAGGCGTCTTGCGCGGTGAGAACCTGCGCCCGACATCATTCGTTGATACACTCAGCCTCGCACGCTCCGCGCTCACACTGCCTTCGTACAGTCTCGCATCGGTGACCGAACATCTCTTCGGCATCCCGCTCGACAAGACGCTTCAATCTTCCAACTGGCGACGCCGGCCACTCACGCGTTTGCAACTCGTGTACGCCGCGAAGGACGCGCACATCACGCTGCTTGTTTATGAAGAGTTGCGTCGCAGGCTCGAAGCTCAAGGGAATTGGGACGACGCCTTGCGTGCCGCGCTGCTTGCGGACGAGCACACGCCTTCGACGCAGACGCGACGCAAGCGCAGGCCCGTCGCTCCCGCCCCGCCGTTAACTCCCGAAGAGAAGCGCGCTGTTACACTGTTGAAGCTGTGGCGATTGGAGCGGGCGAACACGCAGCGCGTGCCCGCTTACATGATCTGTCCCGACAAGACACTCGAATGTCTCGCGCGCGAGCGGCCCTCGAACCTAGAAGCCCTGCGCGTGATCTACGGTCTCGGCGACTCGAAGATCACCAGCTTCGGCGAGGAGCTACTCGCTGCGCTTCGCGACGCGCTTGCCTGATACGCAACCCTTCGTCCCTCGACTTGGCAGCAATGTCGCTCCGCTCGACGATCAACCAACCAAACCTTGACGCGCTCGACCTCACGATGTTGACGCCGCATCAGCCTCGCCAACGTTCCGATCCGTTCTCGTTTCGAGTTGCAGGGCCAGTTCGGCCGGTTCGTTGACAGGTCGCTGGCACGCGTGGTTCTCGCAGACGTAAGCGGTTGGTCGTCCCTCGATCATCTTGCGCTCGCGCAGCAGCGACACGAGTTGCGCCGACTCCTCTTCGTCAACGCTCGCTTGCGCGATGACTTTGTTCGGCAGGTAGCGACTCCACACTTCATGCGTGAGCGCGCGCGTCGCAGGATCGCTCGAGTCGCCGACGATGACGATCTCGTTCGGCGTCGCGAGATGAAAGTCGAGCGCGGAGAGCAGTCGCCCGAAGGCTGATGGGTAACGATCAGCCGCATCGCGCACGAGGCGAAAGACTGTGATGGCTTTGCGCTCATAGTCCTCCCGCTCGGTGAGGACTGAGAGGCGCAGGAGTGTTTCGGCAGCGACCGAGTTGCCTGAAGGCGTCGCGTTGTCGAAGTAGTCTTTGTGTCTGACGATCAGCTTCTCACCGCTCGCACCCGTGTAGTAGAAGCCGCCATCCTCTTCATCCCAGAACTCTTCGACAAACGCATCGGTGAGTGCGATTGATTCGCGCAGCCAGCGAATGCTTCCGGTCGTCTCGTAGAGCGTGAGCAGGCCCTCGGCGACATGCGCGTAGTCATCGAGAAAGGCATGATGCTTTGCGTGGCCGTCCTTATAGACGTGAAGCAAGCGCGAGCCGTCGCGCAGTTTGTCGAGCAGAAACTCAGCGTTTCTTTCGGCGATAGGACGGAAATCTTCACGCTCAAGGATCGACGCGGCTTCAGCGAAGCTCGCCAACATCATTCCGTTCCACGCCGCGATCATCTTCTCGTCGCGGCCCGGCTTAACGCGTCGCTCACGCGTCTCGAACAATACGCGACGCCCGCGCTTCGCTGCTTCAAGTAGTTGCGCGACCGAGACGTTCAACTCGCGCGCAACATCTTCGACAGGCCGCGGCACATTGAGAATGTTCTCGCCCTCGAAGTTGCCCTCTTTCGTCACGTCGTAGAGCGCGCAGAAGAGGCGCGCGTCTTCCGCGCCGAGAAGTTTCGCGATCTCCGCGCGCGACCAGACGAAAAATTTTCCTTCGACGCCCTCGGAGTCAGCATCCTGCGTCGAGTAGAAGCCGCCGGACTCATCCGTCATCTCGCGCGCGACGTACTCGCACGTCTCGATGGCAACGCGTCGGAAGAACTCGTCCTTCGTCACTTGCCAAACGTGCAGGTAGAGACGCGAGAGCTGCGCGTTGTCATAGAGCATCTTCTCAAAGTGCGGGACGAGCCAGCGCGCGTCGGTCGAGTAGCGATGGAAGCCGCCGCCGAGTTGATCGTACATCCCGCCCTCGGCCATCTTGCGACACGTGTGCGTCACTATCTTCAAGAACTCTTCGTCGCCCGTGCGCTGATAGATGCGGAGCAGAAATTCAAGACTCATCGGGGCCGGAAACTTCGGCGCGCTGCCGAAGCCGCCATGACGCGGATCAAACGTGCGACGAATGCCGCTCGCGGCTGAGTCAAGGAGCTGCGTGTTAAGCGCGTCGCTCGACTCGCGCGCCGCACCCATGCGACGCAACTCGCCGAGGATGCTCGAAGCCGTCTGCGTGACGCCTTCCGGGTCGGAGCGATAAGCCTGCGCGATGCCAACGAGGACGCGCGGAAAGCCGGGGATGTTGTGGCGATCAACGGGCGGGAAGTACGTGCCGCCGTAGAAGGGGATGAGATCGGGCGTGAGGAAGACGGTGAGGGGCCACCCTCCGTGTCCGGTCATCATCTGCACGGCGTTCATGTAAATCTGATCGAGATCGGGCCGCTCCTCGCGGTCAACCTTGATGTTGACGAAATTCTCGTTCATCACGCGCGCGATCTCCTCGTTCTCAAACGACTCGCGCTCCATCACGTGACACCAGTGGCAGGCTGAGTAGCCGATGCTCAAAAGGATCGGCTTGTCTTCTGCGCGCGAGCGCGCGAGCGCCTCGTCGTCCCACGGATTCCAATCGACGGGGTTGTGCGCGTGCTGCAAAAGGTACGGGCTCGTCTCGCCCGCGAGCCGGTTCGTGTGTTCAACCATTTTGTGCTTGTCCTTTCGTGTGGCACTTATTCTACGCTGCCAAAGATAGAAAAAGGAAAGTTGATGCCGACTGAAATATTAAACGCGCTCGACGTGGCGACTTCGGAGAAACGGATCGGTTTGTTATACTCGCCACTGAATGGTCATTCATTTTTATCGCGGCCCGCGAAGAGGCTTGGGAGTCATAGCGTTCGCACGCCTCTCCGCGAGAGTAGATCAGCATATCGGGGTGAATTGATGGAACGAGAAAGTTTGGAGATGGATGTGGTCTTCGTCGGCGCGGGCCCGGCGAATCTGAGTGGCGCGCTGCACCTCGCACGCCTCGTCGCGGAGCACGACAAGCTGATCGGTGAAGGCAAGCGCGAAGGGAGGCCGCTCGGCGAGATTCAGATCGGCGTCATCGAGAAGGGCGCATATGTGGGCGCGCACATTCTCTCAGGCGCGGTGATGGACCCGAAGGCCCTGCGCGAGTTGATCCCTGACTTCGAGACTCAGGGCGCACCGCTTGAGTCGCCCGTCAATGAAGATTCATTTCTCTATCTGACGAAAAAGCGCGCTATCAAGTCGCCGATCACGCCGCCGCCTCTGAAGAATCACGGCTACTACGTCGTCTCTCTGAACAAGCTGACGGCGTGGCTCGGCGAGAAGTGCGAGGAGGCGGGCGTCAACATCTTCCCGGAATTTCCCGGCGCGGAGATGTTGTATGACGATCAAGATCGCGTGATCGGTGTTCGCACGGGCGACAAGGGGATCAACAAGGAAGGGAAGCCGAAGGCCAACTTCGAGCCCGGCGTCGATCTGCTCGCGAAGGTGACGGTCTTAGGCGAGGGCCCGCGCGGCTCGCTCACAAAGCAACTCGCGCAGCGTCTCAATCTCAACGAAGGCCGCGAGCCGCAGGTCTATAGCATCGGCGTCAAGGAGCTGTGGGAGTTGCCCGATGATCGTTACGCGGCGGGCCGTGTCACACACACGCTCGGCTATCCTTCGGATGCGCAGACCTACGGCGGCGGGTGGATTTACGGTTTACAGAATCGCATCATCAATCTCGGCTACGTCACCGGCCTCGACTATCGCGATCCTCTACTTGATCCGCACGCCGAGTTCCAACGTTTCAAGCAGCACCCTTTCGTCGCTAAGCTACTCGAAGGCGGAAAACTTTTGCGCTACGGCGCGAAGACCATCGCGGCGGGTGGCTACTTCTCCATGCCGCAACTCTATGCCGACGGCGTCCTGCTCGTCGGCGACTGCGCGGGCTTCCTCAACTCGCAACGCATCAAAGGGATTCACACGGCGATCAAGAGCGGGATGCTCGCCGCCGAAGCGATCTTCGACGCGATCGTCGCGAATGATTTCTCGGCGAAGCAACTGAGCGGATACACGCGCCGCGTCGAAGAGAGTTGGGTGATGAAGGAGTTGCGCGGCGTCAGGAATTTTCACGCGGCGTTCAATCATGGTCGCTGGCTCGGTCTCGCGAACGCAGGCCTTCAGTTCGTCACAGGTGGCCGCGCGTGGGGCCTCTTCGACCGCACGCGCACGGAGCCCGGTCACGCCATCATGGGCAAGCTCTCCGAGTTTGGCTACAAGGGCGACCGAATCGAGCAGCGTTATGACGGCTTGCGCTTCGACGGCAAGCTCACTTTCAATAAGCTCACGGACGTTTACCACGCTGCCGTCGGGCACAATGAGGATCAGCCCGCGCACCTGCACGTCCTCGACACGGAGATTTGTTCGACACGTTGCGCTGAAGAGTTCGGCAACCCGTGTCAGAGGTTCTGCCCCGCGTCGGTTTACGAGATGACGGATGATCCTGCGACGGGCAAGCGCAAACTTCAGATCAACTTTTCCAACTGCGTCCATTGCAAGACGTGCGACATCATGGACCCTTATCAGATCATCAACTGGGTCACGCCCGAAGGCGGCGGAGGGCCCGACTACAAGGGAATGTGAAAGTAGGAGGAGGGGATGGTAGTTTGGAAATAGAAGTCGGTTGTCACTTCTCAGGGTTTCTCTAACCGCTATCCACGTCCTCCGTCCCTTTTTCAATGAGACTCGCGCCCGCCTCACACGATCAACTGGAGCGATTCTTCCGTCAATATTTCGACGATGAGACATTAACGCTGCCTCGAGTGAAAATTCACGCGGGCCTTTTTGCCGCGCGCCTGACAAAGACTTTCAAGATCAGTGCGATCACTTTCGGCAGCCGCGTCCTCATCGCGCCCGGACTTTTCAGTCTTGACGATGATGAAATACTCCGCGTCTCCGGTCGGCTCTTCGCTCACGAGGTGACGCACGTCTTGCAGTACAAGCGCGTGGGCCACGTCCGTTTTCTGTCTCGTTATTTGCGAGAGTATGCGGCGGCGTGGATGAAATTGGGCGGGCGTGGGGCCGGGCGACACTGGGCTGCGTACCGCGCGATCAATTTCGAGAAGCAAGCGCGCGATGCGGAGGATGCTTACGTCTCGTGGATGCGCGCGGGCGCGACGCGAAGCGCGCCGGTGTGATGGCTTGATAGCGACACGGGATGCGCGAGACTTGCGCGGGGAGCGAGATGGCTTTGCGCGGATCGAGAGCGGGGCCTACTCGCGCTCGATGAGGTCGAAATTCACCTTGCCCTGCTGCACCTCTTCGATGGCGACGCGCGTTGACTTGTGTCGTTGCGTGTCCATGTCCACGCGTGGTCGCGCGCCACGTTGCAACTGCTTGCTGCGCTGTGCCGCCACGATGATCATGCGGTACTTCGAGTCGATGAATGGTTTATCTTCGCGCGGCGCGGCCTCGACCGTCGCGCTCGTCGCTGCTTTAGTTTGTTTTGCCATGATCTAAGAGACCTACATTCCGATCAATTCCAACCCACTACCTTAAGTACAAAACGCCCGTAATACCAGAGGCCCACGGTCGCGTCGCGATTTCGCGCTGAAGACTCACGCGCCCGCAGCCGCTTCGGGGAAGGTGGTAAGAATGCGGCGCGCAAGCGATTCTTGTCGCATTCGCCGCGCGCGTTCGGCGTAAATGATCGATGCGAGCTGTGCGGCGGCGCGGTCGGCATCATCATTGAGGACGACGTAATCAAACTCCTTGTAGCGTTCGACCTCGGCGCGCGAGTTACGCAAGCGCGTGGCGAGCTGTGTGGCATTCTCTGACTGACGCGCCGACAGACGCTCGCGCAAAACTTCAAACGACGGCGGCAGGATGAAGACGCCGACCGAATCAACACCCGCTCGCCTGATAGACTCCGCGCCCTGTACGTCGATCTCAAGCATCACGTCGCGGCCCGATAAAAGCTCTTGCTCGATCATGCTGAGCGAAGTGCCGTAGTGATTGCCGTGCACGATGGCCCATTCAAGAAACTCGCCGCGCGCGCGTGCTGCGTCGAACTCTTCATTGTTGACGAAGTGATAGTGAACTCCGTGCACTTCGTCCGCACGCGGCGCGCGCGTTGTCCAAGAGACGGAGTAGCCGAGACGCGGAACGACGGGCAGGACGCGGCGGACGAGTGTGCCCTTGCCGCCGCCGGAAGGCGAGCTGATGACGAAGAGAATGCCGCGCGCCTCTGGCAGATTCATGTTGGCGAGAGCTTCCGTAGTCAACTCCCCCGTCGTCTTCTCACTCAACGTTCTGCACCTGCTCACGCAGCTTCTCGACCTCAGCCTTGATGGAGAGCGCGGCCTCTTTGATCGCGAGATCGGTCGATTTCGAGAGCACGGTGTTAGCCTCGCGATTCAACTCCTGCGTTAGAAAGTCGAGCCGTTTGCCCGCCTCGCCCTCCGCGTTGATCGTCTCGCGGAATTGCGTCACGTGACTCCTAAGTCGCGCGATCTCTTCCGAGATGTCGCTGCGATCCGCGAGATAGGCGACCTCCTGCGCGAGCCGGCCCTGATCGAGTTCCATGATTTCAAGGCCATCGCGCGCAAGCAACTCGCTGATCCGCTTTTGCAGGCGCGTGCGATAAGCCTCGACCAAATCCTTTGCCACCGATTCGACGAGCGGCACTTGTCTTTCAATCGCGTCGAGCCGCGAAGACATCTCTGCGGCGAGGGCCGCGCCCTCACGCTCGCGCATCTGGTTCAACTCGCCGAGCGCCTCGTTAACAGCTTGCTCGATGCCCTTCGACATCTCTTCGGTGAGTCCGCCGTCGCGCACGGGCTGGAGCGCGCCGGGCAGACGCGCGAGCACGTTCACGTCGGGCTCGCCCGCGAGATTGAATTCGCGTTGCACGGCGCGCATCGCTTCGACGAATCCCGCGATGAGCGGCCGGTTGACCTCGTAGGTCAGCTCATTCGAGCGGTCGAGATTGATCGTCACGTCAACGCGCCCGCGCGATAACTTCTCGCCGATGCGCCGGCGCACGACTGATTCGAGACTCGCCAGCTCCGCGCCCGCGCGCAGGTGCACGTCGAGGAAACGATTGTTGACCGTCTTGAGATCAACCGAGACTTTGAAGTTTGCGCCAGCCGCCGAGCCGCGACCGAAGCCTGTCATGGATTTCATAAGCAATAATCAGCAGTCGGCCATCAGCAGTCAGCAGTCAGTAAACAGCCTTTTCTCGCTGGCTGGCTACTGATTGCCGACTACTGGCTGCTTGCGAGCATCTCCTCCTCATCTGCGAATTGGAGTTCATACAATCGTTTATAGACGCCGCCGTGGGCCAGCAGCTCATCGTGCTTGCCGGTCTCGATGATGCGACCGCGCTCGACGACGACGATCTGATCGGCGCGACGCACAGTTGAGAGTCGGTGCGCGATGACGACGGTCGTGCGGTCGCGCGTCAGATTCGCGAGGGCCTTCTGGACGAACCTCTCGGACTCGGTGTCGAGCGCGGAAGTCGCCTCGTCCAACACAAGCACGCAGGCGTCCGCGAGCACTGCGCGTGCAATGGCGAGACGTTGACGCTGGCCGCCGGAAAGGAAGATGCCGCGCTCGCCGACGACCGTGTCGTAGCCTTGTGGAAGCTCTCGTATGAAATCGTGCGCGAAGGCGACGCGTGCGGCGCGCTCGATCTCCTCTTGGCTGGCCTCGGGCCGACTATAAGATATGTTGTAGCGCACCGATTCGTTGAAGAGCACGGTCTCTTGCGTGACGAGCGCAACGTGCTCGCGTAAAGATGCGAGGCGCGCGTCGCGAAGGTCTGTGCCGTCCCAGACGACCGCGCCGCGCGCCGGATCGTGTGAGCGCATGATCAGTTTCGTGAGCGTCGATTTGCCGCCGCCGGATTCGCCGACGAGCGCGATCATCTTGCCCGCGCGGATCGTCAGGTCGATGCCGCGCAACACTTCGCGCTCCTCATTCGCGTAACTGAAAGACACGTTATGAAGCTCGATCTTGTCGCGAAGCGGCGCGAGGGCCACAGCGTCCGCGCGTTCGGGTAGCTCGCATCGTTCGTCGAGAACTTCCCAGACGTGGCGCGCGGCGGCGAGCGCGATCTCCATCGCATTTTGCAGGCGCGAGAGCTTGCGCATCGGATCGTAGGACGAGAAGAGGAAGAAGAGGAACGCGAGAAACTGCGCCGCGTCCATGCGACCCGCGACGATCTCGCGTTGACCAAAATAGAGCAAGACGGCGACGGCGATCATGCCGATCATCTCGATGGCCGGCGGCGCGAAGCCGCTGATCTTGGCCGAGCGCAAATTGGCCCGCATGATCCGGCGCGCGACGCGTGTGAAGCGGCCCTGCTCGCGTCCCTCACCGCGATAGGCTTTGACGATGGGATGATTCGCGAGTCCTTCCTGCGCCGTGTCAACGAGCTGCTGATTGCCTTCGTGCATCTCGCGCGAGAGGTTGCGGAGTCTGCGTCCGAAGTTCGCGGTGAGCCAGCCCACGATGGGCGCGATGAGGAGCGAGCCAACCGTGAGTCGCCACGAAAAATAGAACGATGCGGCGAGGAAGGCTGCGAGCGTGAAACTCTCGCGCAGCATATCGCGCAGTGTGTTCGTCACGGCCGCCTCGATTGCCGCCGCCGAAGAGACGAGGCGCGAGACGAGGTAGTTAGTGCGATGTCGCTCGAAGAAGTCGGCTGACTGACGGAGCAGGTGCGTGTACAAGTCCTGTCTGAGTCGAAGCACCGACTCCTGACCGATGCGGGCCATCAGGTATGTCGAAAAATATTCCGCGACGCCTTTGGCGAGTGTGAAGACGATGAGTAGCAGTGCGATGCTGCGCCAAGCGGCGAAACCGGATTCGGGGATCAGACGTTGGAGATGGAAGATGGTTGTGCTGCGAGCGGGATGCGTGCCGTTGCGATTGAAAGCCTGATCGAACATGGGCACGATCAGTCCGCCGACGGCGCTCTGCAAGATCGCGCCTGCAACCATCGCGAAGGTGGCGAGCGCGAACTTTCCCCAGTGAGGCTTCAGGTAGGTTAGGAGTCGCCTGAGATCGTGCATCGTCAGCCCGTCTTGTCGCTTGCGGAGGCCCACGCCTGAAAGGGAGGGGTTAAGAATCAAATCCCGCTTGGGAAGCATGACTATACGGACAGGGCTCGGCGGGCGTCAAGGAACGCACAGGCTTAAAGCGGTCAGTCGAAACGGTTTGACGCGGAGACGCGAGAGCAGGCGACGCAAATTTTTCAAGCCTCGCGCGCCCTTTTGTCTTATACTCAATTCACATTACAATCTGCCGCGCGAAAGTTTCGCGTCAAGCACATCAACCGAAGGAGTCGAGTGGAACAGTCAAGCAGAAGAATTTTGATCGCCGACGATGACATGAGCATGCGCCTGCTGCTCGCGGGCTACCTGCGTCGGCTCGGCTACGTGATTGTCGAGACGGAGAACGGCGAGGACGCGCTCAAAGCCGCGCTCGCAGAGCAGTTCGACTGTTTCATCTTCGACGTGACGATGCCCGGTATGACCGGCCTCGAACTACTGCGACGACTGCGCGAGCGCAACATTCAGACGCCTGCTCTCTTTCTCACGGCACACGACGAACTCGAAGACAAGGTGGCCGGCTTCGAGGCGGGCGCGGACGATTACCTCGCCAAGCCCTTCGCGCCGCGCGAGCTTGAAGTGCGCGTCGAGGCTCTGCTGCGTCGCACGGGTCGTGGGATTGAACATGATGGGACGGAACGCGAGCGCATGGAGATCGGCAATCTCGTCATCGATAAGCGTCGCCACGAAGTAACGCGCGACGGCGCACTCGTCGATCTCACGCCGCTCGAATTTCAGATACTCGAACGACTCGCGAGCGAGCCCGGTCGCGCTTGGTCGCGCAACGATCTCCTCGATCAAATTTGGAGTACGGACTACGAAGGCTATCAACGCAACGTCGATCCGCACATCAATCGCCTGCGTCAAAAGATCGAACCTGATCCGAAGAATCCGCGCTACGTGCTGACAGTGCGTGGCGTCGGCTACAAACTCAACGACACACTATGAACTCCCAAACGCTTTCCCCGCCACGCTCCCGACGCGCGCCGGTAACCACACTCGTCTGCGTCGCTCTCCTTCTCTCCACCGTCGTCTTGCTCGCACAGACGCGCGCGAGGTCGAACACGCAACCGGCCGCGTCCACTCGGCAGGAGGTCGAGACCACGTTCCACTGGGAGGCGCAGCCGGGCGTCACACGCTATCGCTTGCAGGTCTCGCTCGATCCGCGCTTCAGGGACATCATCTACGACGGCGCGATCAACGGGCTCGAACAGAGAGTCCCGCTCGCGCCCGGCAGATACTACTGGCACGTTGCGCCCGCGCCGAAGGAGACCGGCCATTATTCGCCGCCGATCATGATCGACGTGCCGAGATCGGATGCAGTTGCGACAGCAACACCGTCTCCCGCCACGCGCCCCACGCCTGTTCAAGTAACTCGACCCACGCATACTCCGGCAACACGACCGACACCCGCACTCGTTGCGCGTCCAACGCCCACGCCTTTCGTGCCACCTGCGCCGAAGATACTTCGCCCCGCAGCGAACGTCGGTTGGGAAACTGCCGCCGGATCGGTTGATCGCGTCATCGCGGCGAGGCTTCGCGCGGGCCAGTCGCCGGACTTCGTCGCGGTCAATTCTGACGGCACTGTCTATGCACTCGAAGGCGCGACCGGCGTGGCCCTCTGGACTGCGCGTTACGTGCCGGGCAGGCAGGCGAGCGGCGCGGCTGCAAGCAACGCTGGACTCGTCTTTGCGCCGGTCGCAGTTCAGTCTTCGAGAAGCGAGACTGCAAACGTGCTCGTCGCATTCGATGGCGGCGTGCGCTTGCTCGAAGGCGAGTCGGGGCGCGAGCTGTGGCGCGCTGCTTTGAAGGGGCACGCGACCGGAGGCTGCGCGGCGGAACTCGACGGCGACGAAACATCGCAGGAGATCGCCGTCACGACCGACGACCAACAGCTCTATGTTCTCAACGCGGCGAGCGGCGCGGTTATCTCGCAGACAAAGCTCGACAGCGATGTGGTCGGCTTGCCCATCCCGTTCCAGAACGGCGCGGAGCGCGGCGTGGCCCTGACGCTCAAGGGCTCGCAGGTCGAGGTGCATGTCGCCAACGGCAAGCGGCTTCGCGGTGTGAAGTTCGATGTGCCCTTCATCACGCCGCCGCTCGTCATCGCAGGCCCTCGCGGCACGCTTGTCATCGTCGCCTCAGAGCACGGCCTGCTCTTCATGGACGGAACGCTCAAGCCTCTGGGTCGCGTAACAACCGAAGGCGAGACGCCGCGCGGTCGTCTCGCCGCCGCAGACCTCGATGGCGACGGCGTCTTCGAGATCGTAATGGTGACGAATCACGACCGCATCGTCGTCGTCAGTGGCGAAGGCAAGATCGTCTGGTCAGCGCAGGGCGCGCGCGATGCTTACATGCCCGTCTTCGCAGACCTCAACGGCGACGGCCTGCCGGACGTGATCGCGGCAGACTCCGGCGTCTTCGCGCGAGGCTTCTCAGGGCGCGGCGGGACATTGATCTGGCAAGCGGACGGTGAAAGGCCGGGCGCGAGTGCGACGCAAGGATCAAGCGATGAGCCACGCGCATTACGTTCGCTCGCGGTTGCGTCCGGCGGTGCAAACGCTGCTCCGCTCG
This sequence comes from Acidobacteriota bacterium, assembly GCA_032229975.1. Lineage (GTDB taxonomy): Bacteria > Acidobacteriota > Blastocatellia > Pyrinomonadales > Pyrinomonadaceae > JAIVGV01. The sequence continues at coordinate 46,160 of JAVXVG010000043.1, forward strand.
TCGTCGGTGGAGATCACGCGCGCAACGCTCTGCGCGCGTTCGGCCTTCCCGCCGGATCGGTGAGAGTCGCTGCGAAGTGAAACGTTGACATGAGAAGTTGAAGTTAAAGGTTGAAGCGTGACATTCACGCATTGACGTGTGAGTGTCTCGCATCGCTCCTTTGCCTGACTCGTTGCGTTGCGCGTGAGGTCGCTTGTCGCCTTGGTCTGGATCGCTTCTATCATCCTGTTCGTCGTCTGGCTCGCGTGCGTGCTTGCGGGCAAGGGCGGCTTCATACACATACTCATCCTCTGCGCCGTCGCCATCGCCGTCGTCGAGTGGACTGCACACCGACGAGCCGCGCGTGGATAACGCGCTTCGGGTGCTTTATGTCGGCAACGTGCACACGAGCGCGCCGCATCCATTGAGCGTCGGTAGTTCTTCCTCCCGCACACGTGGGGATCGCTATCGCCGAACCTCGCGCGGCAGACAAAGCATCAAGGAGCAGTAGTCATGTTCTCAACACGCTTCCCCGTTAGCCTCTCGAAAATTTTAACCACGCTCGCCGCGCTCTCCGCCTTCGCCGTCTCCGCGCTCGCACAGAGCGATCTGAAACGTGAGACGGTCGCGATCACGTATCCACTTGAGCAGAGCGTGAGCGTCAAGTTTCGCGGGACGACGCGGCTGCCACGACTGAGGGGCGAGGCGAAGGTGACGCGTAGCGGGCGACGCGGCACGCGCGTCGAGATGACGATTGAAGACCTGCCGCGCGCCTTCGAGCTGGGAGGCGTCTACACAACCTACGTGCTCTGGGCCATCTCACCCGAAGGGCGCACCGACAACCTCGGCGAGATCAAGCGCGGCGGCAGCGCCTTCGTCGATTCCAAAGTTGACGTGACGACGCCGCTTCAGACCTTCGCCCTCATCGTCACAGCCGAGCCGCACTTCCTCGTGCGGGGGCCCTCTCGCATGGTCGTCCTCGAAAACTTGCCGCCGAACAGACCCGGCGGCGCGGAAGTCGCGACCATCCCCGTCCGCTATCTCGGCAACACGAGCGACTACTTCACGCAGGCCCGCGTGCCCGAAGTCGCCGATGCCGACTACGCGCGCACGCCCATCTCTCTGCTCGGCGCGCGTCAGTCGATCAGTCTCGCGCGCTTTGCCGGCGCGGACTCCGACGCGACCGAAGAGTTAAAGGATGCGACCGATCAACTTGCGCAAGCCGAGAGCGCGTGGCGTCTGAAACAGGCGGACGCGGAAGTTGACGCTCTCTCTCGCCGGGCCATCAGCCTCGGCGCGAAGGCGGAAGAACTCGCCGAAGCGCGCAAGGGCGCGCGCCTGCGCCGCGAAGAGATCGCGCGACGCGACCGCGACGTGCGCGAGGCGGAGAAGGGCGCGGAATCACTCCAACAAGAGATCGCTGACTTGCGCTCACAGCTCGACAAGTCGGAGCGTGCGCGCGAGCTTTCGGATCGCGATCTCGCCAACTCGAACCAGCAGTTACGCGACCTGCGCTCGGAGAACGCGCGCCTGCGCGACGATCTACAACAGTTGCGCACAGAATCGGAGGATGCGAAGGTGAAACTCGCGCGCGTCGAGGGCGAGCGAAGCGCGGAGGAGCAACGTCGGCTCGCGGAACAACGCACGCAGCAGTTGCAGGCGAGGGCCGTCGAGTTGCGTCAATCGCTCGCGCGCTTCGGCACGCTACGCGATTCGGCGCGCGGCGGCATCACAGTCGTCCTCTCGGATAATATTTGGGCCAGTGCTCGCTCGGCAGACCTCGCGTCGAACGCAGCTTCAACCATCGAGCCACTCGCCGCGCTGCTCGCCAATAATCCTGAGTATCAGATTTTCGTTGACGCCTACACAGACAATCGCGGCGAAGAGATCAGCTTGCGAAAGCTCTCGCAGGATCGCGCCGCCGCGCTCGCCTCGCGCTTCACCACCGCCGGTATCGAGAGCGGTCGCATTCAAGCGAGCGGCATGGGGCCCGACAACCCCATCGCGCCCAACACGACGCCCGCCGCGCGCACAAAGAACCGCCGCGTCGAGATCACACTCGTTCCCTTCAACCCTAGCAGCGCGACCTCCACGCCTTAAAACCGTGAATGGTGAATGGTAAATCGTGAATCGTAGATCGCAGTACGACGCGCGATAGTCGCCAGCTTTGCCGCCGCCGACAAGACGCGCCACTACAAGGTTGCTGTCTTTGACGATTCATCATTTACCATTCACTATTTACCATCTACGATTCCACGTGTCGCTGCTTGAAGTCTTACAACTGGTCGGCTACAGCGTAGGCGCGGCGCTGCCGCTGTGGATGAGCGTGCTGCTTGCGCGGCAACGCCACACGCTCGCGCGCGCCGAGCAGGTGCTGTGGGCACTGGCCGTCTGCATCGGTCTCTGGCACGGCGCGAACCTGCTGCTCACGCTCCATCGCCTGCTCGTGCTCGACGCGGCCCGCTTTTCTGCCGCGCTGCGCGTCGTCGATACAGTCGCGGTCGCGAGCATCACCTTCTCATACTCGCTGCTGCTGCACGTCCACCTGCACCTGTGGGCACGTTCGCGCAAGCGCGAATTGTCGCGCTTCGAACGTATACGCGTCTGGCTCTCCTACGTGCCGACCGTCTTCCTCGCCGTCTCCCTCTGGCACATCTGGCGCGGAGCTTATGCGCCCATGATGGAGAAGCTCTCGTTCTTCGTCCTACCCTTCGGCGTGTGGGCCGGTTACGTGCTCGCGCTCGTTGCCGGGACAGATTTTTTGATCGCGCGCACGTCCGACTCGCCGAGCGAGCGGCGACTGATGTACACGCTCTCGGCATCGTTCGTCTGTATCGCCGCGCTTCTTGTCGCCGCCTACGCTCTCGGCATCGGCACGGGCACAGAGACGGGCCACTACCTACGCACGCTCGCCAACCTCGGCTCGATCATGCCGACCGCACTCATCGCCTACTACATTTATCGCTATCGTTATCTTGAGCTGATCATTCAAGAGAGCTTGGTCGTCGCGACCTTCGCGGCGGTCGTGCTCGTCGTCTATCTCTACGGCATACGCACGCTCGCCGCGTGGCTAACGGCTCGCTATTCTCTGCGCGCGGGCGTGATCGAGACGCTGCTCGTGCTCGCCTTCGCGCTCGTCTTCGCTCCGCTTCGCGCGTGGCTCGAACGACGCTTCCATAAACTCTTCGCGCGCGAGGCGGGACTCTATCGCGAGGTCGTCGCGCGCATCGGCGCGCAGTCGGGCCGGTTCAAACAACTGCCGGAGCTGTTGCGCCTCGTCGAAGAGCGCACCGCGCCGGAACTCGGCTTGCGCCGCGTCAACTTTCTGCTTGCGACTCAGCGCGACGGATCGGTCGAGGACGATGACAAAGTCGCAGGCAAAAGAGCCGCCGTTCAAGCGAGCGACGACTTCGCTAAAGCTGATGACGCGCAGGTCGATGACTTAAAAATCGATGATGGGTTCGACGCGTGGGCCGGTGCGCTCTTCGTGATGGCGCGCGGAGGCGAGACCGTCGGTGTCGAGTGGGATTCGCATTTGCGCGCGCGAGGATACGAGATCGCATACGTGCTCAGGCGCGACGCGGACGTGCTCGGCTTGATGCTCGTCGATGCGGCAGGTGGCGCGCTGACGGCGGACGTGCGCGCGGTGCTCGAAGTGTTGGCGGGACAGGTCGCCATCGCGATTGAAGATCACAGGCTGTTGGAGGAGAATCTACGCCTCGAACGAAAGCTCGCGCATGGCGAGCGGCTTGCAGCACTCGGTCAAATGGCGGCCACGGTGGCCCACGAGGTTAAAAATCCGCTCTCCGCGATCAAGTCCATCGTACAGGTCATGCGCGAGGACGAGCGCGTCTCTAACGAATACTCGCGCGACCTCGAACTGATCGTCGGCGAGACAGATCGACTGAGTCGCAGCGTTTCGCAGCTTCTCAGTTTCGCACGGCACTCACCGCAGCACGACGCGCCCGCGCGTGCCGACGAGTTGACCAACGCAGTCCTGCAACTCTTCGCGGCGCAGGCGCGGGCCAAAGGCGTGCGCCTTGAAAGTCGTATCGAGTCGCGCGATGAACTGGACGGCGCGGCGGTCGCGGCGGTGCGCGATGCGTTGTCGAACCTGATCATCAACGCGCTGCAAGTAACGTCCGCAGGCAATGCCGTGCGCGTCGTGTTGCGGCGCGAGGTGGGTGCACTCGTGTGGTCAGTCGCGGACGAGGGGACAGGCGTTCCGGCGGAATTGCGCGCGCGTATCTGGGAACCGTTCTTTACGACGAAGCAGCGCGGCACGGGCCTCGGACTCGCCATCGTGCGCAAGCGCGTCGAAGAGGTTGGCGGCGAAGCGCGACTCGCGCCTCAAGGTGAAGGCGAAGGGGCACGCTTCGAGTTGCGTCTGCCCGTGACGGTCGCGGCCAAAAACGATCACGTTGTTATGTCGGACAGCAAGTCTGCTTGATCATGTCAAAAGAAAAGAACAGCTACGAAGGCTTCGACGTGCTCGTCGTTGATGATGAAGAGGCGGCCCGCTACGGGATGCGACGCGCGCTCTCAAGCATGGGCTGCCGTGTCGAAGAAGCGGGGAGCGTTGACGAGGCGCAAAGGTTGATCGCGAAGCGCGCGCCCGATCTCTTGCTGCTCGACGTGAACCTGCCCGGTCGCAGTGGCCTCGACTTTTTGCGCGAGATGAAGGAAGTCGAAGGAGAGGGCCCGCTCGTCGTTCTCATCACGGCGCACGGCTCGGAGCGCATGGCGGTCGAGGCGATGAAGGCCGGCGCGTATGATTATCTGCCGAAGCCATTCGAGGTTGACGACCTGCGGCTCGTCGTCAAAAACGCGCTCGAAAACGTCAGGCTACGACGCGAGAACCGAAGGCTTCGCGAACGGATCGAGATCGAAACCGGCGCGGGCTGGACGCTCTTGGGAAACTCTGAGGCGATGCGGCGCGTGCGCACGCTCATCGAGAAGGTGGCGGAGACGGATGCGACCGTGCTCGTGCGCGGTGAGTCGGGCACGGGCAAGGAGCTGGTCGCGCGTGCGATACATGATCGCGGTCTCGCGCGAAGACGCGGCGCGTTTGTCGCCGTCAACTGCGCGGCTCTGCCTTCGGAGTTGATCGAGTCGGAGTTGTTCGGCCACGAGAAGGGGGCCTTCACGGGCGCGCACGCGCGTCGGCAAGGGAAGTTTGAGCAGGCGGACGGCGGCACGCTCTTCCTAGATGAGATCGGCGACATGAGCGCGAACGTGCAGGCAAAACTTTTGCGCGCGCTCGAAGAGCGACGCATCGAGCGTCTCGGCGGATCGGATTCGATCCCTGTTGACGTGCGGATCGTCAGCGCGACGCACCGGCCGCTTGAAGAAGAGATCGAGCGAGGAAATTTTCGCGCAGACCTCTTCTATCGTTTGCAGGTCGTGACCATCGACATCGCGCCTCTGCGTGAGAGACGCGAAGACATCCCGCCGCTCGCCGAATCGTTCGCGCGTCTCGCCGCAGAGAAATACAAACTGCCGCCGCGCGTCGTCTCACCCGCCGCGATGCGTCGTCTCGTCGAGTACGACTGGCGCGGTAACGTGCGCGAGCTTCGCAACACCATCGACCGCGCGATGGTGCTCGCCGAGGGCGGCGAGTTACAGCCGCGCGATCTACCCGAAGAGATCAGGCCCGCGCTCACGTCGCAGACGCAGGCCCCGCGCGCAAGCGAGAGCGGCGACGTGTTGGGCGGCGTTTCAGTTCCTTTCACAACAGACTTCCGCGAAGATCGGCGCGAGTTCGAGCGACGTTACATCACGCGCTGCCTTGAAGAGTCCGGCGGCAACGTGACGCGCGCCGCGTCGATGTTGGGGATGCACCGGCAGTCGCTCCAACACAAGCTGCGCGAGCTTGGTCTCGCGCGTCGCTACGTCTCTGTCCCGACAGACGATGTGGAAGGAAGCGACGGCCAGTGATCAAAACGATCTGCGAGTGAGTTATCACATAGAAAGAGGTGTTGGGACATGAAAGCCAGAGCCGATGCGATCATCAAAGCGGAGCAGGCCCAGTATCTCGAAGAGCTGCATCCTGCGAACACCGGTTTGCTCGTGGAGATGGAAGAATATGCGCGAGAGCATCGCGTGCCCATCGCGGACAGGGAGGTGGCCCTGTTTCTCGAAATCACCGCGCGCACGACAGGCGCACGCCGCGCGCTTGAGTTCGGGATGGCCATTGGTTATTCCGTCATACACTTGTTGCGCGGGATGCCTAGCGAGGGGCGCGTGACGACCATCGAGCCAAACGAAGAGATGATTCGCTTGGCATCCGACTACTTCACGCGTGAGGGCGTGAGCGAGCGCGTGCGAGTTGAGCGCGGGCGCGCACTCGAAGTGTTGCCGCGTTTGAGTAATGAAATATTCGATCTCGTTTATCTGGACGCCGTGAAAGAAGAGTATGCGGACTATCTCGACGCATCGCTCCCACTGCTGCGCGTGGGCGGCGTCGTCATCGCGGACAATCTTCTCTGGGGCGGGCAGGTGGCCGGCGGGCCTAGCGCGGATGATCAACGCGCATCGACGGAAGCCTTGCGCGAGTTCAATCGAAAATTCGTCGCGCATCCGCAACTGCGCGCGGTCGTCCTGCCGGTCGGCGACGGGCTCGGTTACGGCGTGAAGATTTGAGTTGAGAGGGGGGAGACTGAAAAGCGTCTGCTGCGCTGTCTCGCTGAACAGGTTATCGACGTGAGCCTGCGGTGCGCGCGAGCCTCGCGTCGCCCGACTTCACATCGATACTCTCTTCGATCAGACTGCTCATCGACTCTAGCTGTGCGCCCCACTCGCACAACTCGGCGACGCGTCGCCTGTGCATCACGGTTGCGCGATCAACGGGCAGTCGCAACGCGCTCTCTATCGCCAGCAGAAAACTTTCCGCGCGCGCGGGCACGTTCGTGAGCACGCGATGCTTCGCGTTGAACTCGCGCACGGTCGGCAGGTCGGTCGAGACGACGGGCTTGCCCATCGCGAGATACTCGTTGATCTTCGTCGGCACGACCGTCTCCGTGTAAGCATTGTTGACGTAAGGCACGATGCACACGTCGAAGTGGCGAATGTAGTTCGCGAGTTGATCGTGCGGCTTCTGACCGAGCAGATGCACGTTTGGCGAGGCGCCCAAGCCTGCTGCGTCCGCCTGCATCGCGCCGACGAAGACCCAAGACCACGCGGGCCGGGCCGCCGCCAACTCACGCAACAGATCGAAATCGACGTGGCGATGCATCCCGCCGACATAGCCGATGATCGGCTTCGGCAGATCGCGCAAGAAGCGTTCGTCCGCAACTTCGACAGGCCCTTCATCGTCGAGCGGGAAGGCCTCCATGTTCACGCCGGAAGGGAAGAGGTGGACGTTAGGGTTTGAAGCGCGGCACATCTCCGTCAGCGCGGAGCATTGCGTGAAGACCACGTCGCTCAGTTTGATCAACTCGCGCTCGGCGACACGCAGCTTGTCTGGATGCGGCGTTAGTTGAGCGAAGTCCGCGACGCAGTAATAGACGACGGCGCGCGGTCGCAGCGAGCGGACGAGATCGAGCGTCGTATCGTTGGGCAGGTAAGTCCAGACGAGTGGATCGCGGAAGCCGAGACGCCGCGCGTTGCGAAGCACGAGCGGAAGAAAGAGTCTGCGGTTCAACTCTCTGCGCCAGCGCGAGCCGAATGGCGGAAGCACGAGCGGCGAGCAGACGTGGACGTTCGGGGCCACCTCGCGCAAGCCGCCCGTGCGCAAAGCAGAAGCCCAACGCTTGAGTCGCAATGCGACGCGCGCCGCATCGCGCACGCCGGGCGAGCGCACGCCCGTGTTCTCAAGATAGAGCACGCGATTGCCTGCGTCGGCGAGTCGGCGCGCGATCTCTTGATGGCCCTGCCACAAGAAATTCCACTCGATGCTGGAGATGAAGACGATGTCTCTGCCGGTGATCATCTAAAAAGAGAATAAGGTATTTATTTGTGCGAGAAAAATCGTCACGTCCCGTTACAACGTGTGCTCGTCAACTATGACGCACGCCGGGCGGAGGGGGCCAGATACTTTCTTGCCAGACGCAACGGACGCAAGAGAGCGTGAACGAAGGAGAGCGAGGCGGGAAGGTGGAGTGTTTCCCAATCGACCGGCGTCGTCGTCAATGCGAGGCGCGCGCAGTATTTGAACCGGTCGCGCACGCTGTCCTTCGAGCGCGTGTGAAAGCGCAACTGCTCCGCGAGTGTCGGCGCAGGCGTGGCATCTGCGAACATCGTGTGCTTCGCTGTTTCAACGAGCGTGGCGATGGCGGGCGTCGCTGCGATCAGGCGCGTGACTTCGTCGGGTAGCTTGGTGTCGAGTAGATCATTTGCGAGAGAGAGCCCGACGAGGAGGACGCGCAGGGCCCGATATCGTCTTGCTTCAATCAGGAGTTGCGCCCAGTTGAAATCGTGATTGCGACTGAGAAGCGCATCGATTGCAGTGGCCCATTCGAGTCGCAGCCAGAAGTCTTTGTTGCCGTGGACGCAGAGCAGCAGGACTAACATCTCCGGCGCGATGGCACGCACCTGTCGCCCGCCGAGCGCGAGTCGCCCTTCATGCTCCCAGAGTCGTTCGATTCTGACGGGGAAGTTGAAGAAGCGCGGCGCGACGTTCCAGTGAAGCTCAATCGCCACGTCGTCCTCTTCGCGCTGGAAGAGTTGAACGTAGCTGAGACGCAGGAACGTCTCCTCCTCTCGCGCGTTTTTGAGTTTGAAGTGCGGCGCGAAGCCTAGACGGACGAGCATCTCCGTGGCCCGCTTCACGTCGCAGGGCCGGACGAGTATGTCGAGATCGATGAACTGTCGCAGCGTCGCGTCTCCATAAGCGGCGACAGAGAGGGCAGGCCCTTTGTAGGGGATGGCGTCGATGCCCGCGCCCTCGAAGACATCGAGCACGCGGCACAACTCGCTCGTGAGGAAGAGACAACGCGCCGCGTTTTGCGTGTACCTCTGCTTCAGTCGCGCCAACTGATCGAAAGGAACGATGGAGTGAGAAGAAGTGTCGCGCAAGCGTCGATAGGCGAGCGGCAGTAAACCTTGACGCTCGGCGAGGAAGAGAAAGTAGTCCGGGTTGAATGATGAGCCAAGCAGTCGCGCCGCGCTGCTCTCAAAGTCTTGCGCGCGGCTCGCGCCGGCGCAAGCTAAGAGAAGTTCGAGTTCGGGGCCAGTCTTCAAAGGTGCGTCTTGATTGTGCTTCTGGAGTTAGGTGGAAAAAGGCCGTCTCCGTTTCGAGAGACGAGGCAAATCCGTGTGCCCGCGTGCTGCATCTCTACTGAGGGGAGAGGTAGTGTATAGCCACGCCGTTACCGCGCGCAAGCGAGGTGAGGCGCGCAAAAAGCGGATGTGAGCGTTGATGTGGGCCGGGAAGTGTGTTACCTTGATTGCGCTTTGGTCAAGGGGGATATTGAATACGTAGCTCTTCGGTTCACTGCGCGAGCTTTATTAGCCCGACGCTCATCGTCATCATTTCGCCTCCTAACTTTCCCTTCGATTCAAACGCACACTTGCCGGAGAAGCGATCTTTCACTGTGAGAGCCACGCGGGGCGCGCATGAAATTCGCGCCGTGAAAACGCGGACTCAAACCTGCAAATCCGATCCGGGAATTAAGAAGTAGAGGTAAGTCTGAAAGAGAATGAGAAGTAGTACCACCCTTTCGCGATCTATGTCTGTTCGTTGCATCCTCGCGCTGGCCCTGCTCGCCTCCGCGGCCACAGCACAAACGCCCGCGCCATCTGCGACGCAGCCACAGAGAGGAGCCGCGCAGAAGAGCACGGCGCAGCCAGCGTGGCGACTCGTCGTCTCAAAGGAGTCGCCGACGATGGTGACCTTGAAGGCGAAAGACGCGCCGCTCACAGAGGTGGCCGCCGCGCTTGGCAAGAAGCTCAAGGCCCCGGTCGTCTTGAGCCCACTGATGCAGAAGCAGCGCGTGACGCTTGACTTCACAAACGTGCCGCTCGAAGGAGCGGTGAAGATGCTGGCCCCTCTGCCTTACGTCGATTACGAAGTGAGCGGCGACGGAGCGACGCAGCCGCGCCTGCTCGGAGTCTTCCTCTATGCCTTCAACGAGGAGCCGCCCGCGCGCGATGCCATAGCGAAGGGCGAGCCGGAGGCGATCCTGATCACGGGCAACACGGAAGAGGGAACCGAGGGTTATGAAAAGCAGCGCGAGAAGGAGGAGACGCCGCTCGCCGTCAAGTTCGAGCGCAACCTCGTGAGCGTGCGCGCGCACCAGCAGCCGCTCACCGTCGTGCTCTACGAGATCGCGAGCAAGGTTGACATTCCGTTCGAGATGAAATATGAATCTAGCGACCTCGTCGATGTCAACTTTAGCAACTACACGCTTGAACAGGCGGCGCGCGCGCTATCACCCAACATACGTCTATATCAGCGCGTCAACCTGACAAATTACGAGTCCACCCCGCTGCGCCTTTCGCTCGTGCAGCCAGCGAACTCCGCGACAATCCACTGAACCCCGAGGAGAAAAGAGTCTTGAACAACCAGCCTAACAGTCCTTTGTGCGAACAGCCCGCAGAGCAGATTGAGGATCGCGAGAACGTACCCGTGGCCCCCTTGCAGAAGAAGCAGTTCGTCGAGCCAATCGTCTCAGCTCCTATCAACGTGCTTGAAGCCACCGCCTACTTCCTTCAAGCTCCGACAGTTGACGCGGGCACTATCCCTTGATTTTGAGTTTATGCCCAGGGTCTTACAGGAGCAGTTCTCTGAAGTCAGACTGTATTCGATAGCGGGTCGCACGCTTTCTCTCTCGACCGCTGAGGAATGGTCAACTCGTTTGGTTGAATCATTCCTCGGCGGTTTCTATTATCGGAAGCTCGACGATGCGCACGCGGACATCACCTGTCCGATCCGCATCCTTCGGGGCCATCCTCCCGCGATCCCTACGGGCTTTCGCTCTTTCGAGATGGAGCAAGGCGCGTTCTACACGAACGGCGAGGAGTATCATCTCGTGTTCGACGACTCGCGCGTTGTAGTCAGTGGCCCCGCGCGACCGCGTGTCGATATTTGGATCGGCGATGGCCCTGTGGCAAGACATCCCGTTGCGCTCGTCAACGTCATGTCAGCCGCGCTCCAGTTCGCGCTGCACAGGTGCGGTCTCTCGCAACTGCACGCGGCGGGCGTTGTCGAGCCTGCGAGCGGAGCGGGCTTGCTCATCGTCGGCGACTCGAATAGTGGCAAGTCTAGTCTGACCGTTCGACTGGCGCGCGCGGGATGGTCATACCTATCAGACGACCTGCTGTTGCTGCACGAGCATGAGACCAACATTGCCGCGCGCGCTCTGCGCCGCACCTTCTCCGTCTCGGCTGGTTCTATCGCGGGCTGTGAACTCCCACGGCTCGAAGAAGCGCTCGGCTCGCCGGTCAACTCCGATCCGGAAAAGCGTCGTCTCGATCCGACGGTCGTCTTCCCCGGTGGTTTCGTCGAGTCGTGCCAACCAAAGGTCGTCATCTTCCCACGCATCGCGCACGAGGAGCGCACGCGCATCGAGGGCCTGACGATGTCGGATGCGCTGCTGCGCTTCCTCAAAGTCTCACCGTGGGCCAGCTTCGACGCGGACGGCAGTAGCTACCTGCGACTTATCGAACGGCTCGTTCGCCAGACACGCGCCTACATCGTCCACGCCGGGCGCGACCTGCTCGACGATGTGACGCTCGCCCCGCGCCTTTTCGCCGATCTGATCAATGATTAAGTAGAATGATGGCCCTCGAAGCACACGTCGCCGAAGAACTCTCCAGCGCACCACGACTGAGCGTCGAGCTGACGAACAGTTGCAATCTGCACTGTGGCTATTGCGTGCGTGATGAAGACGCGCTCTACAACACGCACGCCGAGTTCTTCCCGGCAGACCTGCTGCGACGCATTCTGCGCGGTGCGCGTGAATCCTTCGGCGCAGAGTTTGTCTCTTTCACGGGCGGCGAGGTGACGATCCATCCGCGCTTCGAGGAGATCATCGAGGCGGTCGCAGCCGAAGGTTTACGCTATAGCTTCGTCACCAACGGGTGGCACTTTGAACGCGTCTTCCCCGCGCTGCTCAAACATCGTGAGAGTCTTTCAGCCGTCGCCTTCAGCCTCGACGGAGCGACGAAGGAGACGCACGACCGTTGGCGCGGCGAAGGTTCGTTCGTGCGCGTCGTGCGCGGTATCGCTCGCTGCTACATGAGCGGCATTCCAATCATCATCAAGGTCGGCATCCGTCGCGACACAGTCTCGCAGTTGCAAGAGATCGCGCTGCTCTCCGCGCGCCTCGGCGCACACTCTCTACACTTCTCGCACCTGCTGCCCACTTCAAGCGCATACGAGGCTGAACTTGGACTCAGCCGCGAGGAGCGTGCTCTCGCCGAACAGGAGATCGCCATCCTCTCGAACATCTTCAAGATGGAGATCGGCATCGCCGTCGGCTACTACAACGTCGATCCGTCCGCGCCCTGCACACCCTTGCGCGGCTCTTCGTGCAACGTGGACTACAGTGGCCGTCTCACGCTCTGTTGCAACATGGCCGGCTATCGCGGCGCGCAGGGCGATGCGGACATAGTTGCCGATCTACGCATCGAAGAGTTTGCGCCGGCCTACGAGCGACTTCGACGCGTCGCCGCCGAGCAGTTGGAGCGACGACGCGTGGCGATTGAGTCGCAGCAGTCGGAGGGACACGACATCGATCTCTATACCGGCTCGCCTTGTCTCTTCTGTCTGCAAAGTTTCGGCAAGATTCCGTGGCACAAGCAAGAGGTGCGCGCGCGCTCGCTGCCGGTGATCTCCGCATCGCCGACTCCGGCCCGCAACGTCTCCGTCTAAGAAGGGTTCTTGTAGAAATGAGTAACAGGCCGCTCGTGCCACACGAACACGTCGTCTTCTCCGAGTTGGACGAGAAGGAAGGCGTCCTCGTCGATCTCAACAGCAAACGCTACTACACTCTCAACGAGACCGCGCTCTTCGTCTGGCGACTGTTGGAGAAAAAAGTCGCGGCGAATGAGATCGCCAGAGAGCTGAGCGAGAGTTATGACGTGACGCCGGAACAGGCGGCGGCGAGCGTCGATAAACTTCTATCGGAGCTTTCGCAACGCAACCTCTTGACGAAAGCCTGAAGTCGCGATTGACTGGGAAGAAAATTTGTCCGGTCACGCAGCGTATGTTACAGTCGTCACGCTTTTAGTTTTAGAGTCGCGCTGGTGAAGAGAAGAGGACGCTCCCCACCTCTCAAAATAGTTAGCGCGATACTTCGCAAACCATCTCCACGAGGGCGCTCTGCCCCGTCCACCAAATCAAGAAAGGACTCTCGCACGTGCACTCAACGCCTGCCCGCAGACGCTCCGCTCGGCCCACTTCCCGCCTAGCGTTAGTTATTTCAATCGCTATTCTCTTCATGATTGCCTTCTCGACACTGAGATGGATCGGCCCGACCTCGGCGGCTGTCTCGCCGAATATCGTTGTGAGCCAAGTTTACGGCGGCGCGGGTTGTGGTACGGCCGGTTGCTCGACCTATAAGAATGATTACATCGAACTCTTCAACCGTGGCACGTCCGCCGTCAGCCTCAACGGGTGGACGGTGCAGTATGCCGCCGCGACCGGCACGGCATGGCAGACGACGGCGTTGGCCAACGTCTCGTTGCAGCCCGGCCAGTATTATCTAGTCGCCGAATCCGCCGGCGCAAATGGCGTCAATAACCTTCCAACCCCCGACACGACCGGCACTATCGCCATGAGTGCGACCGCCGCCAAGGTCGCGGTCGTCAACACGACGACAGCTCTCTCTGGCGCGTGCCCGACGAGCGCAACTATCGTCGATCTCATCGGCTACGGCGCGACAGCAAATTGCTTTGAGACTGCGGTCGCGCCTGCGCCTTCGACGACGACCGCCGATGTGCGCGCAGGCGGTGGCTGCACCGACAGTGACAACAACTCGACCGACTTCACGGCCCCGGCCCCGAACCCGCGCAATACCTCGACAGCACTCAACCCATGTAGCGCAGCCACACCCACGCTGACGCTCAACATCAACGATGTGACACAGGCTGAGGGCAATAGCGGCACGACTAATTTCAACTTCACCGTCAGTCTCACCTCGCCTGCGCCGGCGGGCGGCGTCACCTTCAATGCCTCGACTGCCGATGGCACGACGAACCCTGCGACCGCCGGAAGCGACTACGTCGCTCTCACGAATCAGCCCTTCACTATCACGGCGGGCAACACCTCAACGACCGTCACGGTCACGGTCAACGGCGACACGACGACCGAACCGAACGAAACCTTCTTCGTCAACATCTCGAACGTCACGGGCGCGATTGCGGGCGACACGCAAGGGCTTGGCACGATCACAAACGACGACGTGACGGTCACGCCGATCTACAACATACAGGGCAGCGGCTCGACCTCGCCGCTCGTGGGCCAGAGCGTGAGCACGACCGGCATCGTCACAGCCACGAAGCCCGGCTCTTCCGGCGGCTTCTTCATCCAAGACCCGACCGGAGACGGCAACACGGCCACCTCCGACGGCATCTTCGTCTTCACGGGCGGGACCCTTCCGGCGGGCGCGGTCGTCGGCAACAACGTGCAGGTCTCAGGCACGGTGCAGGAGTTCATTCCCAGTACCGATCCGTTCCAGCACCCCGAGACCGAGTTGAGCGGATCGCCCACGGTCAGCGTGATATCGACCGGCAACACGCGGCCTGCGCCGACCGTGATCACCGCCGCCGATACGCAGGTTAACAATCTCGACAACCTAGAGAAGTACGAGGGGATGCGCGTCATCATTCCGTCGCTCACGGTCGTCGCACCGACGCAGGGAACGATCAATGAGCCGAATGCGACCGTCGCATCGAACGGCGTCTTCTACGGCGTTGTCACCGGAGTCCCGCGCCCCTTCCGCGAGCCGGGCATCAACATCTCCGATCCACTTCCGGCTGGCGCACCCGCAAACGTCCCGCGCTTCGACGAGAATCCTGAGCGCATCCGTGTCAGCAGCAACGGACTGACAGGCACAAGCGTGGTTGATGTGCCCGCAGGCGTCGTGCTCACGAACCTGACGGGCCCTCTCGATTTCGGTTTCCGCACCTACACGATTCTTCCTGAGACGACGATCACGCTGCCGCCGACGCTTCCAACCGCCGTCGCCGTGCCAACTCCGACGAGTAGTGAGTTCACCATCGCCTCTTTCAACATGGAGCGTTTCTTCGATACCGTCGTCGACGCAGGCGAGTCGGGGGCCCCGACGCTGACGGCGACGGCATTCAATAACCGTCTCAACAAAGCCTCGCTCATTATCCGCAACGTCCAGCACTACCCGGACGTGATCGGCGTAGAGGAGATGGAGAACCTTTCGACTCTGCAAGCAGTCGCCAGCAAGATCAACAGCGACGCACAGAGCATCGACGGCCTTCCCAATCCGAACTACACAGCGTATCTCAGCGAGGGCAACGACGTGGGCGGCATCGATGTCGGCTTCCTCGTCAAAGCCTCGCGCGTGACGGTTGTTGATGTCACGCAGTACGGTAAGGACACGGTCTTTACCAACCCCGACTCTTCCACCGCCCTGCTCAACGACCGGCCGCCGCTCGTCCTGCGCGCGACCATGCAGCGTCCGGGCGGACTCGGCGCGCTCCCGTTCACGGTGATCGTCAATCATCTCCGCTCGCTGAACGGCGTCGATAGCACTGTGGCGGGAACGAACGGGTGGGCCACCGAAGGCGACCGCGTCCGCGCCAAGCGACGCGCGCAAGCCGAGTATCTGGCAAACCTCATTCAGGCCCGCCAAACCGCCGACCCGACCGAGAAGATTATCTCTGTGGGCGACTACAATGCCTTCCAAGTCAACGACGGCTACGTCGATGTCATCGGCACGATTAAGGGAACGCCCGCGCCTGCCGATCAGGTAGTGCTCGCATCATCCGATCTCGTCAACCCCGATCTGACCGATCTCGTTGACACGCTCCCCGCCGATCAGCGTTACTCCTACTCCTTCGACGGCAATGCGCAGGTGCTCGATCACGAGTTGATCAACCCGAACATGATGTCGATCCTCAGTCGCTTCGCCTACGCGCGCGACGACGCGGATTTCCCCGTCAAGTATTACGAAGACGGCACGCGGCCGGAACGCATCTCAGATCACGATCAGCCCGTCGCTTTCTTCAACCTCGTGGCGCAGCCGCAGCTCGTCATCAGCGAGTTTCGCTTCCGTGGGCCCGGCGTTGACGCCACCTCGGCGGCGAACAACGAATTCGTCGAACTCTTCAACAACACGAGCAACGAGATCATCGTCTCGACGACCGACAACTCCGCAGGCTGGTCGCTCGTCGGCGCGGACGGCACGGTGCGCTTCACCATCCCGAACAACACGCACATCCCCGCGCGCGGCCACTACCTCGCCACCAACTCGAACGGCTACAGTCTCGGCAACTATCCTGCGGGTTACAACGGCACGACTCCGACGACCGCCACGGGCGACATTACTTACTCGCTCGATATCCCCGACGCAAGCGGCATCGCTCTATTCCGCACAGCCAACTCGCTCAACTTCAATGCGGATAACCGGCTCGACGCCGCAGGCTATAGCGGTGTCCCTCAACTCTATCGCGAGGGGGCCGGATTTATCCCCGGCGGTAACGAGACGACGAGCAATCTCCAATACAGCTACTACCGCGATCTCTCTTCGGGCTCGCCGAAGGACACGAACGACAACCTGTCGGACTTCTTCGCAGTCGATACACAGGCGACTGCGACGGGGCAGGGCCAGCATCTCGGTGCGCCGGGCCCTGAGAACAGCACGAGCCCGGTGGCCCGCAGTCAACAGGTTCGCTCATCCCTCTTCGATCCGGGATCGCCCTCTTCCTCGCCGCCCAACCGCGTGCGCGACTTCACCGGCGTCCCCGGCTTCCCCAATGGGACGCTGACCATTCGTCGCACGTTCAGGAACAACTCCGCCTCGAACATCACGCGCCTGCGCTTCCGCATCATCGACATCACGACCGCGCCCATACCTTCGAGCGGCACCGCAGACATACGCGCGATCACTTCGGGCGACACAACCGCCATGCGCGCCGACGGCTCCTCCGACACCGTCAACGGGACGACGCTGGAGCAGCCACCCACGCAGTCAATCGGTGGCGGGTACAACTCGTCGCTCTCTACCGGAACGATCACACTCAACACGCCGCTCGCACCTTCGGCGTCGATCAATTTGCAGTTCCAACTCGGCGTCGCGACGCCGGGCAGCTTCCGCTTCTTCATCACTGTCGAAGCGTTGCCGTAAACGATCCCAACGCAACCGCGCCGGATAGTCTCAAGTCGGGCCCGGCCGTACGTAGGATCAAAGTTAGTTGGCCGGTCGCACATGAAGAAAGCGTCGCGCGGTGAATTCACCGCGCGACGCTTTCTTCATGTGCGACCGGCCAACTAACTTTGATCCTACGTACGGCCGG
>JAVXVG010000044.1:0-116670 GCA_032229975.1 Acidobacteriota bacterium
GGCCACCCTCCGCAACACAGTCCATGCGTGCGCCGCGCAGCTTTGAACTCCACATCGTCACGAACACGCCCGGCTGTCGCATCTTCACCGACGCACGCTTCGGCGGCGAGACCGACGCGCGCGGGCAGATAACTTTGACGCTACGCACCGGCGTCCACACGATCCGCGCGGAGCAACCGGGCTACTTTCCTGCCGAACAGATCGTCAACGCACCGCGCGCAACGGCGGTCGTCTTCAGCCTCGCGCCGCAACTCTTCGATTTGAAAGTGAAGACCGCGCCGCCCGCAGCATACGTCTCGCTCGATGGTCGCGTCGTTGGTCGCACCGGCCCGGACGGGCAACTGACGATCCCGCGACTCATCACAGGCCTGCACAAGCTCGGCGTTGGGCTCGATGAGTTCTTGGCGAATGAGCAGACCTTCAATCTCGTGAACGACACGACGATCCATGTCGCTCTCATGCACGATCCGGCGGTCGCCGCGGCGCACGAAATTGAGCGCGCACTCGCCGCACATAATCTGGCCCTCGCCTTCGACGTTTACCGCCGGGCCCCCGCCAATGCAACTCACCCCGCGCTGGCCCGCTCGCGCGAGGCGATGCTGCAACAACTCCACCTCCGCTCACAGGACGCGCTCCAACGCACCGCGCCCGATGGTCTCTTCATCGCTTCCGGGGAAGCAGACTTGCTGCAAGGTCTCTTCCGTGAAGCCTCCGCTTGGGGCGCGGGCGATCCAATCCTTGCGGGGCTCGCCGACTACTGGGGGGCGAAAAATTTCGAGGCGCGCATCGAGCAGACCACCTCTCCGAACGAACGTTTTAGCCTCGCACTCTCAGAGCGCGATGCGCTTGCACACGTCGGCGCGGCGACGATGCGGCAGTACGACCTCGTCCTCTACGACATGGGCTGGTGCTACCTGCGACGCGGCGACGCCGACGCTGCAGAAAGACTCTTCCTCCAGATGCGTGCGCAAAACTCCGCATGGTCTTTGCCGCGCTATGCTCTCGCGCGCGTGATGCTTGATCATGCCGACCACGAGGCTGACACCAGTCTCAGGCACGCTCACCTTAAAGCCGTCGTCCAAAATCTCACCGCGCTTCTCGCCTCGAATCCTCCCTTCGCGCAAGCGCTCTCCGCGCGGGCACTGGCCCTCGCTCACCTCGGTGAGATGAACGAAGCTAATGCCTATGCGCAGAACGCCGTCCTGCTTGAGCCTTCGAGCGCGTATGCACACTACGTCCTCGGATACGTCTTCTTCCAGCGCGGCAAGACACGCGATGCGCGCCGCGAGATCGAAGCGGCCCTCTCCGCTCGCGCATGGGAGCTTGACGACACGAGCAGACGAGTTGCCATGCTTATCCGTGATCAACTAAGGAACTGATCTTTGTCCGGCTGGCGAAGGGATGAGATGTGCGGCGCGTCCGGATCATCGACGCAGACAAGTTGTAACTTGGTCGTTGCGCAGCCTGCACGCTGAGACGGCCATCAGCCAATCAAGAAATTCTTCAGCAGCCGTCGCCCATCCTGCGTGATGATCGACTCTGGATGGAACTGCACGCCTTCGACCGCGTGCTCGCGATGGCGCAGGCCCATGATGAGACCATCGGGTGTGGTGGCCGACACTTCGAGACACGCGGGCAGCGTGTCTCGCTCGACGATGAGCGAGTGATAGCGACCGGCGCGGAAGCGTTGCGGCATCTCGCGAAAGATCGTGCGACCGTCATGCTCGATCTCCGCAGGCTTGCCGTGGACGGGCGCGGGCGCACGCACGACGCGACCGCCGAAGGCTTCGCCGATGGCCTGTTGACCGAGGCAGACGCCGAAGAGCGGCACGCGTCCCGCGAAGTGACGAACAAGATCGAGCGTGATGCCCGCTTCAACGGGCGTGCCGGGCCCCGGCGAGATCAAAATCTTTTCGGGTCGCAGGTCGCGCTCGATCTCTTCAATCGTCACCTCGTCATTGCGTCGCACGACTACCTTCGCCCCAAGCTCGCCGAGATACTGCACGAGGTTGTACGTGAAAGAGTCGTAGTTATCGAGAACGAAGATCATAAAGCAGTTTTCGGCATTCAGTTTTCAGCAATGCGTGCGTGCGCTTCGCCGAGTTTTAGTCGGGCCTTGAATTTTGAGTTTGAGTTTGAATCGAGAGCGTCTCTCATTTTTTACTGGCTTGACTGAGCAGCGCGATCACGTCTTTGTGCGAGTATTTGTTCGCCCACTGTGCGGCGGTCGTGCCACGCGAATCTTTTGCTTCAGGTTTAGCGCCGGCTTTGAGCAGCGCGCCGACGATCTCTATGTGGCCCTCGGCCGCGGCGACCATCAGTGGTGTGCCGCCAGTGTTGTTCGCGACGTTTGGATCGGCCCCGCGCCTAATTAACTCTTCGGCGAGGGGCCGGCTGCCGTAGTATGCAGCCCACTGGAGCGCGGTGGCCTGCGCGTTGTCGCGCGCGTTAACGTCCGCACCTCGTTCGAGGAGCAGTCGCGCAGTCTCATCATCGAGCGTGCGCGCGGCGTGCATGAGCGGAGTCCAACCATCTTTGTCCGCCATGTTCACGTCCGCCCCACGCGCGAGGAGCAGGCGCGCGATGTCCGGCTGGCCGCGTTCGACGGCCAAAGTGAGCGGCGTCATTCCGCTCGCGTCGTGCAGGTTCACGCTCTGATTATGTTCGAGCAGGACGCGCTCCACCTTGTCGCGCTCACGCGACATCGCTGCGACGAGCGGCGTTACGCCGTGCTCATCCTTTACGTCGGGGCTCATGCCGGAAGCGAGGAAGAGGCGGACGGCCCATACGTCGCCATCGCCTGCCGAGAGCACGAAATTTTGCGCGTCGAAAGGAATGCCGCGCAGGGCCAACTCGCGCCGCGCCGTCTCTGGGCTCACACTCCCGCCGCGCCCTGCGTCGCAACCGGCCGCAAAACAGAGAGACAGCGCAACTGTGAACGAGACAACTGCGCCGCGCCCGATTCGCGTCTCCCAACTTATCTTCTGACGATCTCTCAACTGATCTCTCTCAACGTCAAATCTACTTTCACAGCCCGCGCTCAGCCAATTCGACGGCGCGCACGAGAGCGCGCGCCTTGTTGACGCACTCGTCATACTCGCGCGACGGATCGGAGTCGGCGACGATGCCTGCGCCCGCCTGCAACTCAGCGCGCGAGCCGCGCAGCGTCATCGTGCGGATCGAGATGCACGAGTCGAGGTTGCCCGCGTAGTCGAGATAGAGCACAGAGCCCGCATAGACGCCGCGTCGCGTCGGCTCAAGCTCCGAGATGATCTGCATGGCGCGCACCTTCGGTGCACCCGTGACAGTGCCCGCCGGAAAGCAGGCGGCGAGCGCATCGAAGCGATCCGCGCCTTCGCGCAAACGCGCCGTCAAACTCGTGACGAGGTGTTGCACGTGCGAGTAGCGTTCGACCATCATCAGATCGTGGACGCGCACTGTGCCGTATTCGGCGACACGACCGAGATCGTTGCGACCGAGATCGACGAGCATCAAGTGTTCCGCCATCTCCTTCTCGTCGGCGCGCATCGCGGCGGCCAGTCGCTCGTCATCTTCTTCCGTCGCGCCGCGCGGCGTCGTTCCCGCGATGGGCCTGTACTCAAGCTCGCGTCCGCGACAGCGCACGAGCATTTCGGGCGACGCGCCGACAATCGACATCTCACCGAGCCGCAGGAAGAAAGTGTAAGGCGAAGGATTCAGCGCGCGCAGGGCCCGATAGATTTCAAGCGGCGCGGCGGAGACCTGCGCGGTGAATCGCTGCGACAGCACGACCTGATAACAGTCGCCCGCGAGAATGTGTTCTTTGATTTCGACGACCGCGCGCTCGAAGTCAGCGCGATCCCAATCAGAGACGAACTGCGCGCGTTCAGAACTCGACAGGGATGAAGTGCCTTGCTCTCTCGCTTTCGCTTCGTCAACGGCGCCTCGCGCGCTGCAAGTTGGTTCGTCGAGCAATCGTTCAATACGTTCTGTTTCGCCGATGGCTGCGTCGTAGAGAATGCGCAAACGTTCGCGGTCGCCGCACGCCTCGTCCGTCATCACGACCGAAGAGATTTCGATCTGTTGTCGCACGCGGTCGAACGCGAGCACTGTGCGGCAGAGCATGAAGACTGCATCGTCCGCGTCAATGCTCGCGCCGTCGTCTAGCACCGGCTCGAACCAGCGCACCGCATCGTAAGCCATCCATCCGACTGCGCCGCCCGCGAATGGTGATAGGCCCTCGCGCGCCGCGAGCGTGCGCCCGCGAAAGTGCTCGCGCAAAAAATCTGTCGCGCGCATGTTCTCAAAAACTTCGTGCACGCCGCCGCGCTCGACGATAGTTTTATCTCCGCGCCCACTCACGATCATCTCCGGCCTTGCGCCGAGGAATGAATAGCGCGCGACGCGCTCGCCGCCCTCAACCGATTCGAGCAGGAACGCATGAGGCTCGCCCGCCGCGACGCGCATGAACGCGCTCACGGGCGTCTGCAAATCAGCGAGCACGCGCCGCGCCACGGGCACGACGTTGCCCCGCGCCGCCTCGCGCTCGAAGTCCTCGAAGGTTGCGGGCTGGAGATCGAGCATAAAAGCCGTGAATGGTAAATGGTGAATCGTAGATTGTGAATCCTAGCTGAATCAGCGCGAGCGCGAGTGTTCTACTCAAGCGCAAGTGAAGACAAGCAATTACGATTTACCATTTACGAGTCACGATTCACCATTTACGAGTCAGGATTGAGAATCCTGCCAGCGTTGAGCCAGTGGCCGCCGTCGATGACGATGATCGTGCCGTTGATGTACGAGGCTGCATCGGAGCAGAGGAAGACCGCGCAGTTGGCAACGTCCGCGACGCGACCGAAGCGACCGACGGGGATGCGCGCGCGCAGTTTGTCCTTGAGCGGCGCGGGAAGAAGTCGCTGCATCCCTTCTGTGTCTTCGATGGGGCCCGGCGCGATGGCGTTCGTGCGTATGCCGTACCGGCCCCACTCGACCGCGAGGTTGCGCGTCAGCGCATCCACACCGGCCTTCGCCGCCGAAGCATGCGCTTGCAACGGCGTGCCTAAGAGTTGCAGCGTCGCGCTGATGTTCAGGATCGAACCGCCATGTTTTTTGAGTTCGGAGAAAGCCGCGCGACAGACGTTGAACGTGCCCTTGAGATCGATATCGACAACTGTGCCGAAGCCGTTGGCAGACAACTCTTCCGCCGCGCAGAGGAAGTTGCCCGCCGCACCGTTGACGATGATGTCGAGCTTGCCATAACGCTCCATTGTCGCGGCGACGGCGCGCTCCACGTCTTCGTAACTTCTCACGTCCGCCGCGAACGCGAGAGCCTCGCCGCCCGCGTGTCGAATCCTCTCGCCGGCCGGTTCGAGGTGTTCAATTTTTCGACTGACGAGCGTGACGCGCGCGCCCGCGTCGGCGAGTGCGCGTGCGACGCCGCCCGTAATCCCTGTGCCGCCGCCGGTGACGAGCGCGACGCGGCCCGCGAGCAAGTTGTCTGCGAATATTTTTTCCGTCATGTGTTGAAGTGAAGCAGCGCGAGGTCGTTTGATGAATGCGAGGTCACTTGTTGCTGTTCGATGGGCCGGACTTGGCTGTGATGGTGACGGGCTTGCCGTCGTCGGTTCTCACTTCACCGCCTAACTCCTGACTGATCTGTTGGACACGCAGTTGCGCCTCTTCATGATCGGGGTTGTAACTGAGTGCGCTCTGATAATCCTTCAACGCCTCTGCGGATTTGTGCGCGTCGTAGTTGGCGGCCCCGCGCTTGGCGTAGGCGTTCGCCACCGACTCGCGCAGAGAGTTGTCGTCGGGCCGCTCGGCCGCCTCAGCTTCGAGTCGCATGATCTCAGCATCTAGCTTCGCGAAGTCCTGCGTGCCCGCGTTCGTGTTGTTGGCGGACTGATTGCTCGCCGCCGATCTGTTCGCCGCCTGTTGATTCGCCGGCGCAGCTTGCTTGCCGCACGCAGTTAATAGCGTCGCGACGCAACAGCTGACGAAGATTGATTTGAGAGCGTTGATACTCATCGATGATTTGCCGTCTCAACCGCCAGCGATGAAGGGCCGCGACTGGACGATGTAGAGCTGGCCCGCGCGATATGCCCATTCGATGTCCTGCTCTTTACCGCCGAAGAGTCGCTTGATGTCGGCGGCAGCGCGCGCGAGGCGACGTATGTTCGCGTCGCTCAGCACGACGCGGTCGCCCGTGATCGGAATCTCTTTCACGCCGCCGCTCGCATCGAAGGCGAGCAGGCTGTCCTCATCGGAGCGCGTCAGCACCTGCACGGCTTGCGAGCGCGGATTGTACATGACCTGCTCGGCGACGCGCTGGCCCTCGACCACTTTAATGCCAAGCCCGCGCTTTGCGCTGATGTAGATGCCGCCCGCGTTGTCGCGATCATAAGGGTCGGTCGTGATCATCACGCCCGCGCTATCGGCGTCGATGCCCTCTTGAATCAAAACTCCCGGATAGACTTTCGTGTGCTCGATGCCCGCACGTTCGCGCGCCTCGTAAGCCTCGAAGTTCCAGATGGACGACCAGACGTTCTTGATCGCTTCGACCAACTTGTCGTCTTCTTTCACGTTCGGCACGGTGTTGTAGAGACCGGCCCCGTTGAAGTTCGGCAGGTCTTCCGTATTGGTCGAGCTGCGAACGAAGACGCCTTTGCCATCGAACTCCGCATGATAGCGTCGCACGACTTCGCGCCGCAGAGCTTCATCAAACTTTCCCGTCTGGATCGTCTCGCGCATCTGCTTCAGACGCTCGCGCCGGTAAGCCGGATCATGGACAAACTTCTGATCGTCGAGCATCGCGGCGATTGCGTCTTCGAGTTTGTTCTCCTTGATGAACTGATCATAGTAGAAGAACGGAACGGTGAAGCCTGCGGGGACGACGATGCCGGGCACGCGCGCGTGCAGGACTTCGCCGAGGTTCGCCGACTTAGCTCCGTAGGCGACGACGGACGAGGCGCGCTGCTCGCTCAAGGGTGCGAGTCGTTTGACGGAGAGATCATAACGAGGCGTCATCAAGTCGCGTCGTTCGATGACGCGCTTCAAGTGTTCGTCGAGCGCGCTCTTGTCGGCGAACTTCACTTGATAGCCGTCCGTCTTCGTCTCAAAGACGATCCAGCGCGTGTCGTATGCCTTGAAGAGATCGAAGGCGTTTTTGATGTAAGCGTTCGGCACGCCCCAGCTTTTGGCGAGCAGGTTGATATGCGCGAGCGGCGTCGAGGGCCTGCTCGTGATGATACCGGCCACGGGTGGCAGGTGAAGCGGCACGTCTTCAAGCACGAGGATTTCGTTGTCGCCGATCTCGACGTGATCATCGAGATTCTTAATCACGTGCACGCGACCGATCCCGCGCGCAAGATTCAAGGGCACGTACTCCTGCTCACGCGTGATCTCGGTTTGCAGGACGCGCGATAGATCGGTGAGCGACGCGGAGACTTCCTCTTGATGCAGCGAGTTTGGTTTGAAGGCCACGGGCGCGAAGAAAGTTGTCTTGAGTAGATCGGCGACGAGCTTGATCTGTTCGGCGGGGATCGTGTCGCCCTCCCAGAACTCGAACGTCCATTTCTTCAGTGGCGTTTGATACGCTAGCGTGCCGAGAATGAAGCGGCGGTCGGCGCGCAAGTAATTTTTATCGAAGAAGTCCTGCCCGCGATCAAGCGAGAGATAGGTGCCGTTGACGAAGTCGCGATGAAAGCGGTAGCGACGCGAGTTGACGTAATAGACTTTGTTTCCGTCCTTGCGATCAACGACGAAGAGGACGTAGGGCAGAGGGTAACCCGTGTCTGTGTTGACGCGCGCGAGACGGTCGAACTCCGCTTGCGACTTGAGCGCGGCGAGAGACTTCACGTCGTCTGTCGCCGACGGCTTCGCGTTCGGCTTCGCAGACTGCCGCGCGTGCGTCGCCATCGCGAAGCAGAGTACGAATAGAAGGCCGGTTAAGAGAATCTTTGTGCGGTTCTGTAAAGCTGTCGCGAGTCTCATCACTTTCACCTCGCCTTCATCAACTGACGACTTTCGCGCGCGAGCAATTCTACCAGATCATCGATATGCCCGCGTTCCGTCAGGAAGCTGTTGACGTTGGCGCGCAAGGCACGCCGGCCCTTGAGCACGGTCGTCGAGAGCCAAGCCTCGCCGCTTCGCTCAACGCGCTGTTGTAGAGCTTGTTGCAACGCATCACGCTTCTCATCGCTTGCGCTACGCATCTCTTCCGGCACGAAGCGGAAGCAGCAGACCGCCGTCTCAACTTCGCCGACGCTCTCAAAGCCTTCGGTCTCGCGTAGTCGCGCGGCGAGATATTTCGTCAGCTCGATCTGGCGGTCGATGATCTCCGCGTAGCCATCTGTGCCGAGCGACTTGAGGGCCATCCAGACCTTGAGCGCGTTAAAACGCTTCGTGCCAAGCTGCCCGTAGCGGAAGCAATCGAAGGGCACGTCCTCGCCGCCGCGCTGCTCGCTCAGGTATTCGGGCGTGATGTCGAACGAGTCGCGCAACACATGGCCGCCGTCGCGCACGAGCGTCGCGCCCGCAGCGAAGGGCACGAACATCCACTTGTGCGGATCAATCGTCACGGAGTCGGCGCGCTCAATTCCCTTCAACAAATGTCGATGCTTCCCGGACATCGCGAGTGCGCCGCCGTATGCGGCATCGACGTGAAACCAGATGTTGTACTCGCTGGCGATCTCGGCCAACTCATCGAGCGGATCGATGATGCCCGTCGATGTCGCGCCCGCCGCGCCCGCGATGCAGATGGGGACGTTGCCCGCTTTTGTGTCGCGCTCGATCTCTTCGCGCAAGAGATCAGTGCGAATGTGGAAGCGTTCGTCCGTTCCGATCTTTCGCAGGTTACGACGACCGAGACCGAGTATGTCAACGCTCTTCTCGAAAGAGTAGTGCGACTGCTCTGAAGCATAGACGACGAGATGGCCGCCGCTTCTTTCATCGCGCGCGCATTGACGCAGACCGAAGTCGCGTGCGCGATTAGCGGCGCGGTCGCGCGCGCATTTGAGTGAGACGAGGTTCGCTTCCGATCCGCCGCTCGTCATCGTGCCGTAGCTCTCGGAAGAGTAGCCGATCATCTCGCAGAGCCAGCGCAGCACGCGCGCTTCGATGACGCTCGCTGCGGGCGAATTGCGCCAGACGGCCTGATTCTGGTTGATCGCCGAAGCTAATGCATCGGCCCAGACGCCGACGGGCAAAGGCGTCGGGTTGAAGAGCCCGTAGTAGCGTGGGCTCGGAATCGTCATCGAATGCGGAACGATCTCATCGGCGAAGCGCGCGAGCAACTCTTCAATAGCAACGCCCTCGCGCGGCAGCGGCTCATCAAAGAGACGTTCTAATTCGTTCGGCGTTGCGCGCGAGCAGACCACGGCGTCTTCAAGCGTGCGCGCGTGCGCGGCGACGATCTCAGTGGCCGCACGTCCCAAACGCTCGTGCTCTGCGGCAAGCTGTTCGGTGCGAGAAGTTTGGTTTTCTTGTGCGGGCTTGTTCATCTTGCGTTAAGCTGACTGCGTTAAGCTACTCCATGCGCGGAAAATATTTCCAGCCCGCAAGTGAAAGATGACGGATCGCCGACGAGAATTTTACAGCGCACTCGAAGCACACGGCTCGCAGTTCGGCGTGCGACTCGAAGAAGCGACGCGCGTGCGGCTCGCAGACTATTTCGAGTTGGTCGAGCATTGGAATCCGCGCCTGCACCTCGTCGCGCCCTGCTCTCCGAACGAATTCGCGGTGCGTCACGTTCTCGAATCGCTCTTCGCGTTAGAGCATCTCCCGCAGAGTGCGAACGTCATCGACGTAGGCTCTGGCGCGGGCCTTCCCATCGTTCCCTGTCTTGTCGCGCGCGGCGGCCTGCGCGCCACACTCTTTGAAGCCTCGACGAAAAAATCGATCTTCCTGCGCGAAGCTATCGCCGCGCTTAAACTCCGAGATGTGGCGCGCGTCGTCAACTCTCGCTTTGAGAACGCAGACGCGCCCGATGCCGGAGCGTTGACGTGTCGCGCGCTCGAACGCTTCTCAGAGATGCTGCCACGACTCTTCGAGTGGTCGCCGAAGCGCGCACGCCTGCTCCTCTTCGGCGGCGCGTCGGTGCGCGAAGAGATTGAACGCGCTGCACTCTCATACGAGGCTTTTCAGATTCCCCTCTCCGAGCGTCGCTTCCTCTTCATTGCTCAACGTTCGACACAGCACGTCGTGTCGTGAAAAACGAAGGGCGCGAGATCGTTCAAAGTCTCGCGCCCTCGTTGAATTGAATGTGAACGTTCTGTTAGCGAATGACGTTGATGCCGATCAGTTGTTGGCCTTCGATGACGAATTCGGCGGCGGGCAGTTCCTTCTCGCTCAAGGGCGAGAGCATCGTGGGCGTGAAGCCGCCACTGCTGCGCTCGCTATTGAGCGTGGCGAACATCGAGGGCGGCAAACTGGGAAGCTCATCCGTGCCGACGACTGCGCCGGGCGTGATGCGGAAGAGTTTGACGTAGAGCCGGTCGTTCTTCTTCACGCGATTGAGCGCGCCGACGAGCTGGCCCAAATCTTTGGGCACGAAGTTCTGCGCGGCGAGGGCCTGTTGGAGCGTGCCGCCATCGCCGACGAAGAGGACGAGCTGGCCCTGCGGCACGTCCATCGGAATCTCGACGGGGATGCGCTGGACATACTGCTTGCCCGAATCGGTGCGAACGTATGCCTGCACCTCGACGGTCTCTCCACGCGCAACCTCCGTGCGGTCGAGCGAGATGCGTTCGAGCGTACCGGCCCTGCGCTCGTCCGAAGAAGTGATGTTGACGTTGATCGCGCCGATCTCGACGTTGTCGAAGCCGCTCGACAAAAGCGTCGAGACTGGCGAGGCGACTGATCCGGCGGCTTGCGCGCCCGCAGTGTTCGACGAGAATCGGCGTTCGAGCTTGATGGGCTGCTGGCCCTTCACGTCAATCGTGCCGCTCACGCTGATCGTCGAATCTCCTAAGCTGCGCTCGGTCGAGGTGAGCGTGCTGTAGAGCGTGATGTTTAGAAGAAGCGGCGAGAGAAACGGATCGTTGACGATCTCATAGGCATATTTCTCTGAATGGTCGCGACTCGTCTGCACCGTGACATTGACGGGGATCATCTTCGGCGCGCGACCGAGTTGACCATAGACGCCCGTCGAACGATCCTGCGAGATCGTGCCGACCATCTGGCCCGACGAAGAGAGCTTGAAAGAGTTGTTGATGTTCGAGACGACCGTGATCACCGACGACTCGCTCATCGGCATGTCGGCGACGCCGAGACTCAGGAACGGATGACCGAACGCATAGATGCGATCACCATCGCGCCAAGTGACCGTGCCGGCGGCGGCGAGCGAGAAGTCGCCGCGCACGAGTTGCACGGATACGCTTGATCCGGGAAGCAGAGTCTTGTCCGTCACCTTCGCGAGCGGCGTGATCGAAGAGCTGCCGCCAACGCCCGCGACGGGCATTAGTCCGCCCGCCTGCAACTGCGGCGCGAAGCGGGCGAGAGCTTCTTGGCTCACGCCGCCGAAGACGAGCGGCGTCGCAATCGGGAGCATCTGTTGGCCGATGAGCGGAAGCAGTTGCGAACTCGCAGCGACGGGAGCGAGCAGAGAAGTTCCTGCGATGGCCGGCTTCGGCAGTTCGCTCGTCCAATCGGTCGAAGCGAGTTTCGCGAACGAGTAAGTGCGCGGCAGAGTCGAGCGCGGAGAGTCGGCCTTGCGCTCGAAGATGTCGATCATCTGCTTGATCGGCGTGATGCCCGCGATGGGCTCTTGTGCGAAAGGGAAAGTGAAGGCCACCGCGCCGACGAGCTTGCCGTCGATGAAGACGGGCGAGCCGGACATCCCTGCGAAGACGCGCGTCTTCTCGACGTTCGGGCCGGTGAGCTTCGCGATGATGGCCGATTGCCGGGGGTTCGGGAATCCTTCGAGCACGCCGAGCACTTCGACGCCGAACTCTTGCGGCTCCGTTCCTACGAAGACCGTGTGACCAGTGCCCTTCATCCCTGCGCGCACGTCTTCGAGCGGGAAGAGTCGCGCATCCGCCTGCGCGATCTTGACGGACGTGTGAACAGCTTGTGTCGGGGCCACCTGTGCGGGAGCGACGGGCGCGAGGGCCGAGAGCGCGAAGAGGCTTGCGAAGAGAGCGATCAAACTTTTCTTCATTTGGTAAACCAGTGCGAACGTCAGACGAGAGACTCGACCGTTAAAAAATTTCGCGCTCGGTCTGCCGCGCTCGTGCGGCGACTCGAACGCTCTCGTGTTTCGACTATAACCGTCGCTTTCTAAGATGGTCAAGGTGTTGAAAAGGTTGGAAAAGTCGCGCAGCGAAATACGCCCGCGTCATATGCTCCGCCGTCCAAGCAGACTTCTTGCCGCGCCTTTTCGCGCGTGTTAACTTCCACGGGATAGAGTTACCGAAGCGGGCTCTTCATGATCGAAGTCGAAGGCTTCATCCTCGCGGGCGGCGCATCGAGCCGCATGGGCACGGACAAAGCCGCGCTCCTGTTGGACAGCGAGACATTCATCAGTCGCACGAGCCGCACGTTGGGAGCGGTCGCGAAGCGCGTGAGTGTAGTTAGCAGTCACGACGATCACATTGCGTTCGGTCTGCCGGTCGTGCGCGATCTGCGCGCGGGCGCGGGCGCACTCGGCGGCTTGCACGCCGCACTCTCGGCGTGTCAGGCGCGTTGGGCCCTCATCGTCTCCTGCGATCTGCCCTTCGTCACGGCGCAGCTCTTGGCGCGGCTCGTCTCGTTCGCGTCCGCAGACTTCGATGCCGTCGCGCCCCTACAACCCGACGGCAGGCCGCAGCCGCTCTGCGCGCTCTACT
Source organism: Acidobacteriota bacterium (assembly GCA_032229975.1). Lineage (GTDB taxonomy): Bacteria > Acidobacteriota > Blastocatellia > Pyrinomonadales > Pyrinomonadaceae > JAIVGV01. The sequence goes on from JAVXVG010000044.1 coordinate 12,801, forward strand.
CAACGGCCACCTGTCTCGCCGCAGCCGAGCGTCTGCTTGACAACGGCGAGCTTCGACCGCGCATCCTGCTCCGGCAGGCACGCACGCGCTGGGTCGCGCACGCGGAACTCGCAGACTTGTCCGGCGCGCAACTCTTTTTCACGAACGTCAACACTCAAGAGGACTACGAACGCGCAAAAGCAACGATGAATGATGAGCGATGAGCGATGAAGTAAGAGCAACTGACTTTCGTTCATCGTTCATACTTCATCGTTCATACTTCATCGTTCATCGCTCATCATTCATAGTTTCTGCTATGTCCCCACGACGACGAGTTGGAAGAAGGCTGTTGAAGGCGCTGCTGCCCCTCGTGGGGCTTGTCGTCGTCGGCATCTCTGCGTTCGGCTTCTGGCTCGCACATTCGGCGGCGCACCCACCGACGCATCCCTACCTCGTTACGCCCGAACAGTTCGTTCGCATCAGCTCGCGGGCCGTCAAGGCGACGGAAGAGACGTGGCCGAACGCGGACGGCACGCGAGCGCGCGGCTGGCTGCTGCGCGGCGCGGAAGGCTCGCCCGCCGTCGTACTGCTTCACGGCTACGGCGGAGATCGCTCGTGGCTCTTCAACCTCGGCGTCAAGATCAACGAGACGACCAACTTCACGATCCTCTGCCCAGACCTTCGCGGTCATGGTCAGAATCCTCCGGTCGCTACAACAACATTCGGCGCGCGCGAGACGGACGATTTCAACTCGGCCCTCGTCTTCCTGCGCTCTCTCAAGACGCAGCAGCAACGCCCACTCGTCGGCCCTGCGGTCGGCGCATACGGCGTCGAACTCGGAGCCTACGTCGCGCTCGCGTCCGCCGCGCGCGGCGAGGGCCACGAGTCGATCAAGGCGCTCGCGCTCGACTCCGTGCCTGCGAGTTCAGACGACGTGCTGCGCGGCGCGTTGCGCGAGCGTTCAGGGTTCGCGGGCTCGGCCTTCTTCGGGCTCGCGCGCATCTACGAAAAGGTTTACTCGCTCGGCGCTTACAAAAGCGGGCCCGCTTGCACAGCCGCAGCCACGCTCGACGAGCGCAAGGTGCTGCTTCTCTCCGGCGCGGACGCGGGCGATCTGCGCACGTCAACCGAGCAACTCGCGCGCTGCTTCCCCGCCGCCGCTTCAGTCGAAGTCAAAATCGATCTGCCTCTCTCAGGCGTCCGCGTCTCCTCCGCGACAGGCGAGGCTGGCGAGGCATACGACCGTCTCGTCATAGATTTCTTTCAAAGCTCGCTCCGCTAACTTGCGCCGCGTCCTTCAATCAACTCACGACAAAACGAATCAGCTATCGCTGGCCACCGTGCAGAGCGACGAGTGCGTTCGTCCCGTTGTTGCCGATCATCTCTGCGGGGATTGGACTCCACTTCAACAACTGTCCGGCGTGCTCGACACGCACGATGACTAACACCGTCGCGTTGCGCGCACGCGCGTACTCCGCGACCGGATAGACTCCGTCGAACGACTTCGGCTCGCCGTCCTCGTCGTAGATCAAACGTCCCGCCGCGTAATACTCAGAGCTACGCTCCACGTCGTAAAGGTTCACGACCGGCCCATCCGCGTAGCCGCGCTCCGACGCGAGCCGCAACAGATCGCGCACCGACTCGCGTCGCGTGAGCCCCTCCTGCGCGCATCCCGCTAACAACATGATCGTTAGGAGCGTTGCTCCGACGATGACGCACGCGATCCGCTCGCGCGAGCCGCGCATGATGACGACCCACGCGCCACCCACGCCAAGCGGAGCGGCGACGAGCAGCGCGCAGCCCGTCGCGATCAGGCCCGCGTGCGCAACGTAAAAGATCGACGCGGCGGCAGAGAGCATCACGCAGCCCGTCGCGCGCACAGCCCACGTGCGCCTTGCGCCGCGCGCGTAACGCCATAGCTCGCAGCCCGCAAGCGCAGCCACGCCCGGCAACGCAGGCAGCACGTAGCCCGGCAGCTTCGACTGCGACGCCGAAAAGAAGACGACCGGCACGACGATCCACGCGAGCGCGAAGAGTCGCAGTCTCAACAGCGCATCGTCGTCCGCAACTTCTCTCTCCGTCGTCGCGTTGTGCGCCACGCCGCGCGCTCGCGTGCTCTCGATCCATAAATCTTTCAACGCGGCGACGAGCAACGGCGTCCACGGCAACGCGAGGGCCGGCAGCGCGATGAGATAGTAATAGAGGGGGCCCGGATGGTGATACTTGTTTGAGACGAACCGCGCGAAGTGGTGTTTGATGATGAACTCGTCGAAGAAAGTGCGACCGTTGGCATAGCTAACCGGCCCGTACCAGATCGCCGCGACGAACAGCATCAACGGCACGCCCCACAGCAGCGACAATGGAGTGTGCGGCAATCGTCGGCGAAATATTTGCCAGCGAAAAACCTGCCACCGAAATATTTGATAGAGACCGACGACGCCGAACGGTATGACGATCCCGACAAGGCCCTTCGCGAGCAGCGCGCACCCCGCGCCCGCGTAGAAGCCCGCGAGCAACAGGCGCGCCTTGCGCGCATCCGGCTCTAACTCCGCGACGAAGAAGCACGCGAGACTGAGCGTGACGGTGGCCGTTAGCAGAATGTCGAAGTTGATCGCGCGCGTGAAGGCGATGAGGCCCACGCTCGAAGCCATCACGCCCGCGCACGCGAGTTGCAACCCGCTTGCGCCTCGCGCATCACTTCGATCAGCGATCATGTCGCCTTCGTCTTCGCTTTCGCCGCTCAACTCTGAGTCCGCGCTCTTCCCCACGCGCCCGCACATCCAACCCACGAGCAGCACGGTCAACCAACCGGCCAGCGCGGAGCCGAGTCGCGCCGCGCGCTCGTTGACTCCGAACAACTCGAAGCCGGCCATCTGCGCCCAGTAGCCGAGCGCGGGCTTCTCGAACCACGTGCGGCCGCCGAGCGTGGGCGTGACGAGATCGCCGCGCGCGTACATCTCGCGGGCCACCTCCGCGTAGCGCGGCTCGTCCGCGCCGAAGAAAGGCGCGCGCCCCAGTCCGTAAAAATAGACGAGCGCGGTGGCGACGAGCAGCAACAAGAAGCCGCGCTTTGCAAGGTTCGCGTGTTGCAAGTATGCTGTGGCAGTTTTCAGTTTTGAGTTGTCAGTTGTCAGTTGTCGAACGCTCCGTTAAACGAGTCGGGCGAGTATCGGCGATGCTGTCTCGATCTTCAACCCGCGAGCCGCTCCTTCTTCTTCGCGAAACAAGCACGCGACGAACTTAGCGCACATCGACGATCACGCGAGACGACTGAACTCTGCTCCGGCTGAAAACTGAAAACTCAAAAACTGATGCTCACCACCGCAGTCATCGGCACGGGCTCACTCGGCAGACACCACGCTCGCATTCACGCCGCGCTCGCGGCTGAAGGGCGCGCGCAATTCATCGCCGCCTGCGACACAAACGAAGAGACTGTGCGCGCAGTCGCCGCAGAGCGCGGTGTCGCACACACGACCGACTGGCGCACGCTCGTCGGTCGCGTCGAAGCCGTTAGCCTCGCTGTGCCAACCGAGTCTCATGCAGAGATCGCGATCCCTCTGCTCGAAGCGGGCATCCACGTGCTCGTCGAGAAACCGATCTCGCGCACGCTTTCGGAAGCCGACGAGATGATCGCGGCATCTCATCGCACGGGTGCGACGCTCATGGTGGGCCACCTCGAACGCTTCAATCCCGCGCTCGTCGCGCTGCGCCCGCACGTGCGCTCGCCCGTCTACTTCGAGATTCATCGCGTCGGCGAGTTTACCGCGCGCTCGCTCGACATCGACGTGGTGCTCGACTTGATGATTCACGATCTCGACATCGTTCAATGGTTCGTCGGCGCGGACGCCGAAGCGATAGACGTGCGTGCCGTCGGCATTCCGGTCTTGACGAAACTCGTTGACGCGGCGAACGCGCGCGTCGAGTTCTCGACCGGCGCGGTCGCCAACATCACAGCCTCGCGCGTCGGCATGGAGAAGATTCGCAAGATGCGTTTCTTCCAACCGCACGACTACGTCGTGGTCGATTACGTCACGCGCTATGCGGCCATCAACTCGCTCGATCCATTCGGCGAGCACGGTCGTCCCGGCGTCGCGCATCGTCGGCTCGAAGTCGAAGACGTTGAGCCGTTGCGCTCTGAGATCGAATCGTTCCTTGTCGCCGCCGAATCGCAGGTGGCCCCGCCGATCACGGGCGAGGAGGGCCGGCGCGCGCTCGCACTCGCGCTGCGTGCCATCGAAAGCATTCACGCGCACGACACGCGCTCCGGCATCAACGCCCTCAACCAACGCGCCGCCATGACGGAACAGCTCTAAACGCGAACAACTCTCACGAACCCCCAACAAGGTGTCATCATTGACGAACGACAACGCCACGCCGAGAGTGGACGACCAAGCCGCGCCGCTCGCGGAAGTCTCCGCTTTTCTCAGCGCACGCATCGCGGCAGGCGACTTCCCTTCCGCCGTCTACGCGGTCGCCGAGCGCGGGCGCGTGCGCTTCGCCGATGCGTTAGGGAACGCTGTGCGCGAGCCCCGCGAGCGAGCCGCCACGCTTGAGACGATCTACGATCTCGCGTCGCTCACGAAGCCGCTCGCGACGGGTCTGCTCTGCGCGCGTCGCGTCGAGCGCGGTGAGATCGAGTTGGATGCGCCGGTCGCAAAGTATCTGATCGAGTTTGCGCGGGCCGGTCGCGTCGTGATGACGATCAGAAATCTGCTCACACACACTTCGGGCCTTCCCGCGTGGCGACCTCTGCGCATCACGACGGGCGGCAGGCGCGAGCGCGTACTCGAAACAATCGCCGCCGAGAATCTTGAGTTCGCTCCCGGTAATCACGTCCTCTACAGCGACCTCGGTTTCATCACGCTCGGACTCTTGCTCGAAAGAGTTTCCGGCTCGCCGCTCGCCGAACTCGCGCGCCAAGAGATTTTCGAGCCGCTCGATCTGCATCGCACCTTCTTCAATCCCGATGCTGCGCTGCGCACCGAAGTCGCCGCCAGCGAGATCGAAGGCAACGCTTACGAGCGCGCGATGTGTAACGACTACGAGGGTGCGCAGGAAGACGAAGGCTGGCGCGATAACATCATCTGGGGCGAAGTGCATGATGGCAACGCGCACTTCCTCGGCGGCGCGGCGGGCCATGCCGGCCTCTTCTCAAACGCGCGCGAGACTTTTCTTATCGCCCGACAATTCCTCGCTGCCGAAACGATCTTACTCAAGCCCGAAACCTGCGCGCTCTTCCGCACGAAGATGACGGCGGGCCTGAATGAACTGCGCTCCTTCGCATGGCAGCTTGCGCCCTCGCCCGAATCGACCGCAGGCTATCAACTGCCGCCCGATGCCTTCGGCCATCTCGGCTTCACCGGCACGAGTTGCTGGATCGACCCTGTGCGCGAGCGCGTCTTCATACTCCTCACCAACCGCACGCACACGCACACGCTCCCTTTCGTCAACATCAACGGCGTCCGCAGACAATTCCACACGCTCGCGGCCACCGCGCTCGATCAATCCCGTCAATAAGAAGAGACGAACCATCTCACTCTGAGGCGACTGACGAACGAGCGCGGTCGATTCTTGAAACGTGTAGTAGAATCTCGATGCGACGTGTTCCACGTCGCGTCTCCCGTCTGCGTCGAAAAAGTTTTTGTGATGTTGTCTCTAAAGTCATCCAGACTGCTCGCGCTCTTCTTCGCGCACGTGCTCGCGCTCGCACCGCTCACTCGCGCGCAGGAGACGCGACCACGCCGCGCCGAACGGTTTCCAACGAGCGCAACCAACCCCGAACCTTCATCGACAGAGACTACGAACGAGACGCCGCTCGTGCGTCTCGATGCCGAGCCGACGATCCGCATCGGCCTTGCGACCGGCGCGCGCTCAGTCACGATCTCAACCTCCGGCGTCGATCTGTTACTCGCTTCAAACGAGATGGGCGCGACCGTTCAGCCAACGCCGCTCGGCGTCGCGCGCGTTCGCATCGAGCCGCGCGTGCTCGCGCCGCTTCCAATGCCGATTGCGGGCGAGTTGTATCGCGTCGAGATCGCGGCGGTCGCTGACGAAGCAGAGGCGCGCAGGGTGGCCCGGCAGGCACAGGAGTTGACGGGCGAGGCGACCGAAGTCGAGCGCGATGAACGCACGCTCGCGTGGCGCGTCCGCGTCGGCGCACCCGCGTCGCGCGCTGATGCCGATGAGTTGCGCACGCGACTCGAAGAGGCTGGCATCGCCACCTTCTCCGTCGTCAGCGCGGCGAGCAACGCGCAGCAGGCGGCTGCATCATCCGCATCACCGAAAACGGTCTCGCCTCGATCAACTTCGTCTCCTAGTTCTACCTCGACTTCATCTCGTTCTTCGTCTCCATCATCCGATTCCGTTCGTCTCACTTCGCGCGCGAGTTTGCCGACGCGCGGGCTCGTCGTCTATTCCGGTGGCGCATCGCGACTGCTCGATGCGCGCGCGCCCGTTCTGTTCGCATCACCCGACGAGCGCGCCGCGCCTTTGCGCTTCAACGAGAAAACTTATCGCGGTCGCATCGAAGTCTTCACGAATTTGAACGGCTCGCTCACAGTCGTCAACGTCCTCGGTCTCGAAGACTACGTGCGCGGCGTCGTGCCGAATGAGCTTTCGCCCGGCGGCTACGGCGGTGCGCCCGCCATCGAATCGCTGAAGGCGCAGGCGGTCGCAGCGCGCACTTACGCGGTCAGTAATCGCGGCCAGTTCGCCGCCGCCGGATTCGATCTCCTGCCGACGACTCGCTCGCAAGTTTACGGCGGCATGGGGAGCGAGCATCCGCTCTCTTCACGCGCCGTCGAAGAGACGCGCGGCATCGTGGCCACCTATCACGGCCAGCCCATCAACGCGCTCTACACTTCGACTTGCGGGGGCCATACAGAAGACGCCGAGAACATTTTCGGCGGCACGGTCGTTCCATATCTGCGCGGTCGGGCCTGCTCGATTGAGACAGCAGCGAACGCGCGCGCCACTTCAAACAACGCACACGTCGCCGCATCAAACGCAGTCGCATCGTTGAACGCGCTCTCCACCGTCGAGACTTTGCGCGAGCCGCCAGCTTTGCGCGACGCCGAGCACGCAGAGAGCCCGCGCGAGATCGCTCTGCTCACAGTCAACGGCTTCCGCGCGCCCTTGCGACTCACGGACGACTGGCTCGCCGCATCATTGACGATTGAAGACGTGCGCGCGCTCCTTGAAGTCGTCTCGCGACTTGCGCGTCGCCCGCTCCCCGCTTCAGAGATCAACCCCGATGCGACGCGCGCGCCCGGCTTTGCCACCGCACTCGCGCTCGCGGTCGATTTCGAGAGCCGCGGCACGATCCTGCTCGACGAGCCGACGATCAATTACCTGCTGGCCTTCCGCGACGCATCGGACATTCCTGCGCGAAACCGCGCGGACGTGGCGCTCATGCTCCGCGAGGGCCACCTACAACTCTACTCCGATGCGACGCTGCGCCCGCGACAAGCGTTGACACGCGCACGGGCCATCCACACCGTCGCTCACCTGCTCGAAGCGCGCGATCTCTTCGCGCTGCAAAAGGCCACCGCGCGCCAGTCCTTCGCGGCCGGCACGCTCACAGTTCGCGGCGGCAAATCTGCGGAGCACACATACGAGATCGCTGCGCAGGCTTTCATCTTCCGCGCCTTCGGCGACGTGCTCTTCCCCGTGCGCTCCGTGCAGCTCGCGGGCGGCGAGCCCGTCGCGCTCCACACGGACACTCGCGGCGCGATTGATTATCTTGAAGTGCGGCCCGCGCCGGCCGGTGCGTCTGCCGAACGTTACTCACCCTATACGAACTGGACGACCACGCTCTCCGCAACGGAAGTCGCACAGCGACTCTCACGCAGCGCGGGTCGTGTCGGAGCGATCACCGATCTACGTGTTGCGCGTCGCGGCGTCTCGCAACGCGCGCTCGATTTGGAAGTTGTCGGCACGGATGGAACGGCGCACGTCCGTCAGGGCCACATCCGCACGGCGTTAGGACTGCGTGAACAACTCTTCGTCGTTGATCGACGATATGACGAAGCGGGCCGCGTCGTTGGCTTCACCTTCACGGGCCGGGGCTGGGGCCACGGCGTCGGGATGTGTCAGGTCGGGGCCTACGGCATGGCGCGCGCGGGAGTAAGCTACGATAAGATTCTGAAGCATTACTACACGGGGATCGAGTTGACGAAGATGTATTGATGTTCAGACGTTTTGAAACTAGAGAAGGATTTACACTCAACCCCGATGAAATTTGACGAACTTCAACCCATCACGCTCTACGTCGTCCCGCACTGCCCGCTCTGCGCGGACGCGCGTGCGTGGCTGCGTGAGAACGGCGTCGCGTTTCGCGAGCGCGACGTGGCGGCAGACTTCGGCGCGCTGCGCTCGATGTACAAGCTAACAAAGCAAAACCTTGTGCCCGTGTTCGAGTCGCATGGACGCGCGCTCGTCCGGCCATCAGACGCGGAGTTGCGCGAGTTTCTACTGTGATGTCGATGCGATTCTCGCGCGCGCAAATCATCGGCGCACTCTTGCTGCTCGCGCTCGTGTGGGCGGCCCTCATCCTGCGACTCATCTTCTCCCGCACGTGACACCCGCAGAAGAAACACGCCAGCCGATCATCGCCGTGATAGGCCCGACCGCTTCCGGCAAGAGCGCGCTCGGTCTCGAACTCGCGTTGCGCTTCAATGGCGAGATCATCAACTGCGATTCCGTGCAGGTCTATCGCGAGATCGAGATCGCGACGGCGAAAGTTCCGTTCGATGAACGACGCGGCGTGCCGCACCACCTGATCGACTTCGTCGATCCACGAACGAACTACACGGCTGGCGAATGGGCGCGCGATGCGGTGCGCGTAATCGCGGAGATCGAGTCGCGAGATCACGTGGCGATCCTCGTCGGCGGGACGGGCCTCTATCTGCGCGCCTTGCGCCACCCCTTCTTCGAGTCGCCGCCAACAGATGAACGTTTGCGCGCGCGCCTCGTTGAGCTGCGTGAGCGTCGCGGCGCGCAGCACTTGCATGAAGTCTTGCGCCGACTCGATCCCGAATCCGCCGCACGACTCAATGCGCGCGACTGGTCGCGTGTGCAACGTGCGCTGGAAGTTCGCTTGCAGACGCGGCAGCCGATCTCTGAACAGCGAAGTGTGCGACCCGCGCCGCCACCGTTCATCGCACGACTGCGCGTCTTCGCGCTCAACCCGCCCCGCGCGGAGTTGTTCCGGCGCACTGATGCGCGCGCCGAAGAGCACTTCCGCGCAGGGCTCGTCGAAGAGGTGCGCGCGTTGCTCGCGCGTGGCGTGCCGTCGCAGTCGAGCGCGCTCGGCGCGCATGGCTATCGTCGTGTCGTCGAACACCTGCGCGGAGAGCGCACGCTCGCGAGCGCAATCGAGCAGACGAAACTTGACGTGCGCCACTATGCGAAGCGGCAGTTGACTTGGTTTCGACGTGAGCAGGACGTTGATTGGATCGAAGGTTTCGGCGACGACGCGGCCACTCAGGAGATCGTCATCGAGAGGGCCGCTGATCTGTTCGGCGAAAGGCCGATAGGTCATGAACTCGATGTGTGATGTTCAAGAGCCCTGTTGTCGCTCGTTGAGAATCTGTCACGCGCGTTTCTTGATTTTCCCTTCGCCCTTGTTAGTTGCGCGCGTGTTATACTGTGGCCGGAATCTGAAACAGCAGTTGATTCAGTTGCCCGGAGAGTTGCCGTGGATAGCAAGTCTGCCCCTCAAAACATTCAGGATGCCTTCCTGAACACCGCGCGTCGCGAGCGAAGCAACGTCACCGTCTATCTGGTGAGCGGGACGAAACTGCAAGGGCGCATCAAGAGTTTCGACAAGTTCTCCGTCCTCCTCGAATCGGGCACGCAGGAGCAGTTGATCTTCAAGCACGCCATCTCCACGATCCAGCACGCGCGCCGCTCTTCGGGCGAGTTGCGCGGCGGTGGCCCACCCGATGCAGTACACCCCGACGGGTCTGCTTCGGCGACGACCGACGGAAGTGATCGCACCGAAGCCTGAACGCCTGTTGGCCCCCTACGACATTCCCGACACGGAGTCATGATCTTTGGTTTCAGCCTTCATCACCTTCGAGGGGATCGACGGGTGCGGCAAATCCACGCAACTGCGCCTGCTCGCGAGCTTGCTGCGAATGCGCAACATCGAAGTCGTAGCGACGCGCGAGCCGGGAGGCACGCCGCTCGGTCAAAAACTCCGTGACGCACTGCTGGAAGCCGAGGGACAGGTCGATCCGCTCGCGGAGCTTCTGCTCTACGCTGCGGATCGTGCGCAGCACGTGCGCGCGCTCGTCCGGCCCGCGCTTGCTTCGGGCCATATCGTGCTCTCGGATCGCTATGCGGATGCGACGGTCGCCTATCAGGGCGCGGGGCGCGGCTTCGAGCCGCAGACGATCTTGGAGATCGTCGCGCTCGCCACCGGAGGACTCAAGCCTGATCTAACGTTGCTCTTCGATCTCCCCGTCGCCGAAGCGCAGGAGCGGGCCAGCCATCGCATACGCAACGGGCGACCCGGCGACCGCATCGACTCGGAAGACGAAGCGTTCCACGCGCGCGTCCGCGAAGCCTACTTGCAGATCGCCGCCGCCGATCCCGCGCGCGTCCGCATCGTCAACGCCTCCGATTCAATCGAGGAGACACACACGCGCGTGCTCAACATCGTCATCCCATTTCTTGAAAGCAGAAGTTAGAGGTTAGAGATCAGTAACAACTGTCTTTCACCAACCTCTAACCTCTAATCATTGCTCTCATGTTTGATCGTCTCGTAGGAAACAGGCGCGCGAAGGAAGTGCTGCGGCGGATGCTCAAGCAGGGGCGCGTGCCGGGCGCGCTGCTGTTCGCGGGCGAAGAGTCGGTCGGTAAATTTCAGTTCGCGATTGAGTTGGCAAAGGCTTTGAACTGTTTGCAACCGCGCGGCGTCGAGGCGTGCGACCGTTGCTCCGCGTGCCTGCGCATTCCGAAATTTGCGCCGCCGCCGTCGCAGGATGACAAGGAGCGCGGCAAGCACATCGCGTGGAGCGAGCATCAAGATGTAGGATGGGCGCGACTCGAACGCAGTTTCATCACGGTCGAACAGGCGCGCGAGGTCGAGCGCGAGAGCAACTACCGGCCCCGCGAGGGGCGCGCGCGCGTCTTCATCATCGGCCCGGCCGAGCGCATGAACGACAACGCCGCCAACGCGCTCTTGAAGACTCTCGAAGAGTTTGCTCCGACCTCGCACCTCATCCTAGTCACCTCGCGACCGGCGAGCTTGCTCCCCACGATCCGCTCGCGTTGCCAGACCATTCGCTTCGCGCCGCTCACCGCCACGGAGATCGAGGAACATTTAAAGAGCAACAAACTTCGCGCGGGTGAAGATGCGCGCCTCGTCTCGCGCCTCGCGCGCGGCCGGCTCGGCGAAGCTCTCGATCTAAACCTCGACGCCTATCGCGAGCGTCGCACGCTCATGCTCGGCGTCCTCGAATCGCTCCTCTCGACGCCCGCCGACAACGTACGACTCCTACGCGCGACCGAAGAGCTGAGCGACGCCAAGCGCAAGGACGACTTCGTTCCGCAACTCGATGCGCTCGCGACACTCATCCATGACGCATGGATGCTCTCGCTCAACCCGCGCGCCGAGATCGTCAACGACGACGTGCGCGAAAGACTCGCGCGGCCCGCTTCGATGTTGCCGAGCGAGCGCGCCGCGCGTTGGCTCTCGCAGATCGAAGAGTTGCGTTCGCGCCTCGCCGTCAATGTCAACCGACGCGCCGCCACAGACTCGCTCTTTCTCTCGATGGCAGCAGCCTGATCGATTTTTCATAAGACAAAACGCGAAGGGCGACGTTCATCAACGAACGTCGCCCTTAATTTTTTGTCGTGCGCTTTGCGCTCGTTTACTTTCCAATGGAAACTAGCTGCGGCGTCTCGACAGGGCCAGTGTCACCCGTCGCGCCCTCCTCAACTAGCTTCTCCGTCTCGCGCACGAACGCTTCGACGATGTCTGCACCCACGACGCGTCGCAGGGGACGACCATTCTTAAAGATCATGCCCGCGCCCTTGCCGAAGGTGACACCGAGTTGCGAATCGTGCGCCTCGCCGGGCCCGTTCACCTCGCAGCCCATGATCGAAAGATGCAGAGGCTCTTCGATGTGCGCGAGTCGTCGCTCGATCTCTGTGACGATCTCGACGAAGTTCGGAACGTCCAAACGTCCGCACGTCGGGCACGCAACGACCGTGACGCCGCGCTTGCGTAGCTCAAGCGATTTGAGAATCTCCCATGCGACGCGCACCTCCTCGTGCGGCTCTGCGGCGAGCGAGACGCGGATCGTGTCGCCGATGCCTTCGTGCAAGAGTATGCCGAGGCCGATTGACGATTTGATCGTGCCGCCGAACGCCGTGCCCGCCTCTGTCACACCGAGATGCAAAGGGTAATCAACTTCCTTTGCGAGCAGCCGGTAAGCCGCAACGGTGCGCTGCACGTCCGATGCTTTGAGCGAAACGATGATGTCGCGGAAATCTAAATCTTCCAGAATCTGTATGTGTCGCTTAGCAGACTCGACCATCGCTTCGGGCGTCGCCGTGCCGTATCGCTTGAGTAAATCTTTTTCGAGCGAGCCGCCGTTGACGCCGATGCGGATCGGAACTTTCTGCGCTTGCGCTGCACGCACGACCTCGCGCACGCGCTCATGTGCGCCGATGTTGCCGGGGTTGAGCCGGAGTTTATCGACGCCCGCTTCAAGAGCCATCAAAGCGAGCTTGTAGTGGAAGTGTATGTCGGCGACGAGCGGAACATCTGGCACGCGTCGGCGAATCTCTTTAAGCGCGACCGCAGCTTCCTTGTTCGGCACGGCGAGACGCACGACCTCGCAACCGGCCGCGACCATCTGCTCGATCTGTCGCACCGTTGCATCAACGTCCGCCGTGTCAGTCTTCGTCATCGACTGCACGACGACCGGCGCGCCGCCGCCGATCTGCACGTCTTTAACTTTGACCGCTCTCGTCTCTCGCATCTTCAACAATTGTGATCTCACTTCGCGGGCGTGGTCGCTGCGGGCTTGTCGTCGGAGTGGCGGAAGTTCGCCGCCTCTTTCAGCAGGTCGTTGGTGATGACGAAGCCCATCAGGAGCAGGAGGACGACGAAGCCGACCTGTTGGATGCGCTCGCGCACGCCCATCGAGAGCGTGACGCCGACGAAGCCGAGCACCGCTTCGAGTAGGAGCAGGAAGATCGCGCCGCCGTCGAGCACAGGGATCGGCAGCAGGTTGACGACGCCGAGGTTCAGACTCAGGAAGCCGAGCATCCCGAAGACACCGGCCCAACCCAGACGTGCCGCCGCGCTCGCCGATGCACGCGCGATCCCGATGGGCCCCGACAGAGACTCGCGCGCCGAACGTTGACCTCTGAAAATCTGCGCGAACGCCTCGCCCGTCATGCGCAGGACTTCGAGGTTGTAGCTCACCGCATAACCTATCGCCGAGGCAAGCGTCGCCTTCTGCTGCGGCAACTCGATCTTCGGCGCGACACCGATCATCGCTTTGCCGTCGGGCTGCTGTTGCGCGGAGAGCGTCAACTCCTGACGCGCTCCATTGCGCTCGACGGCCAGTCGCAGTGGCTCGTTCTTATATTTCTGCACGAGCGAGATGAGACTTTGATCGTCGTGGATCGGTTCGTTGTTGATCGAGATCAAGTGATCGTTGACTTGCAGTCCGGCCCGCTCCGCAGGCATCCCCGGACTAAGCGCGCTGACGAAGACGCGCAGGTTGCCGTAGTCGGGCAGGAAATCGATCTCGCCGACCTTGTCGCCCTCGATCACTTCCTTGCGCGGCTTGAGCGACAACTGTTGTCGCGCGCCCGCGCGCTCGACCGTCACCGGCAGTTGTTGTTCGGGCGAGAGTCGTATGTCATTCGAGACGCGCTCCCACGAAGGGCCTTCCTTGCCATTGAACGCGACGATGCGGTCGCCCACGCGCAAGCCCGCCTCTTCAGCCGCGCCGCCCTTGATCACCTGACTGACAACCGGCGAGCTTGGCGTGACGGGCACGCCGCCGAGCATCGCGCCGATGAAGACGACGGAGAGCGCAGTGATGATGTTCATCACCGGCCCCGCCACCATGACGCAGAACTTCTGCCACTTCGGTCGCAGGTCGAAGCGTTCATTCGCGGGGATGTTCTGGGCGGTCGCGCCTTCGATGGGCGCGTTCGTATCGTCGCCGCCGAGTTTGACGTAGCCGCCGAGCGGTACGAGGCTCACGCGATAGTCGGTCGTGCCCCAACGCCTACCGAAGAGACGGGGCCCGAAGCCGACTGAGAAGGTCTCGACGCGCACGCCCAAGATTTTGGCGACGATGAAGTGGCCGAACTCGTGCAGCACCACCGCCGAGCCGAGGATAAAGATGAACGCGGGAAGTCCTTTAATTAATTCCATCGTGGATTATCTTTCGTCCAGTTGCGGGACATCACATCTTTGAGGCGCGACGCCCCGATGTCGTTGCAACAGTTTACGTGAGTGGATGGTTAAAAGTCTAAGAGTCATCTCTATAAAAGGAAATGGCCCCCTTCTTTGCGTCTATCTTTGCGCCTTTGCGTGATGATTCCTCTCGCAAAGGCGCTGGAGACGCAAAGATAAAGCGCAGGGTCAGTATCGAGTGTGAAGCATTATGCGGCCTGTGTTGGACTCGTCATGCTGCGCGTGTGATCGGCTTCTGTGGTGAGTTCGGAAATGATTGACTCTGCCGCGCGACGCGCTTCCCGGTCGGTCGAGAGCACGACGGAGAGATCGGTGACGGCTCGTGTTTCATGCGCGTCGAGCACGCGTGCGATGACGCGGGCGATGTCGGTGAGTCTGATCAAGCCCGCGAGGAAGGCTGCGACCGCCGTCTCGTTGGCGGCGTTGACGGCGGCGGGCGCAGTTCCTCCTGCGCGCAACGCGCGGTAGGCGAGTTCGACACAGGGGAAGCGCGCGGTGTCGGGCGGCTCGAAGTTGAGCGCGCCGAGACGCGTTAGATCGAGCGCGGCCAGTGGTGAAGCGCGACGCTCAGGGTAAGTGAGCGCGTACTGAATGGCGTGGCGCATGTCGGTCGCGCCGAGCTGCGCGATGACTGAGCCGTCAACGAGTTCGATCATCGAGTGGACGATTGATTCGGGGTGGACGACGATGGCGATCTCATCCGCGTCGAAGCCGAAGAGCCAGCGCGCCTCGATCACTTCGAGCCCCTTGTTCATCAAGGTCGCCGAATCAATCGTGATCTTCGCGCCCATGTTCCAAGTCGGGTGGCGCATCGCCTCTTCGATGGTGGCCCGTTCCATCTCTTCGCGCGTCTTCGTGCGAAAGGGGCCACCCGATGCGGTGAGGACGAGGCGACGAACTTCCGAGCGACGCTCGCCGCGCAGACATTGATGCAAAGCGTTGTGCTCGGAATCGACGGGGAGAATTTCCGCGCCCGAGTTTTCCGCCGCGCTCGTCATCAACTCGCCCGCGATGACCAGCGACTCTTTGTTCGCGAGCGCGACGCGCTTGCCAGCCTCGACCGCGCGCAAGGTCGGCACGAGCCCGACCGCACCGACCGTCGCACTCACGACGCAACCAACTTGATCGTGCGTCGCGACTTCGACGAGTCCCGCCTCGCCGAAAGAGATGCGCGGAACATTGGCGTCGAGTTTGTGAAGTTCGCGCGTGAGTTGTTCGGCGCATTCTTCCGATTTGACGGAGACGAGTTCGGGCCGGTGTTGCGCGCACTGTTCGGCGAGTCGAGAGACGTTGCGACCGGCGGCGAGCGCGACGATGCGAAACTCCGGGCCGAGCGATTCAACGACGCGGAGCGTGTTGCAACCGATGGAGCCGGTCGAGCCGAGGATGCTGATGCCGCGCGCTTTCATTTGTCGAGATACTTGTCGAGCAGTCGCGAGAGTTCTTCCGTCGAGAGCTTGCCCGTGCGTCGTTCACGCTCCGCGCCGTCTTTGAAGATGATCATCGTGGGGAGGCTCTTCACGTTGAAACGCTGTAGCAGCGCGGGCTGCGCGCTCAGATCATACTCGACAAGGTCGATGCGCTCTTCGTACTTCGGCGCGAGCGAGCGCATCGTCTCTTCAAGCTCGTTACTGTCAAGACTCGAAGGTGATCCAACGACGACGAGCACGGGCAACTTCGATTCGAGTACGTTCGACTTGAAACTCTGCTCGTCAAACTTCTGCGGCTCATCTCCGCTGCCGCCTTCGTCCGATGGCCTGCCTTCAACTGTCGCGCCGCTTTCGTTCGAGTTCGCATCGTCTGCTTCATCGGCATCGCCTTCATCAGTTGAGTTCTCGTTGCCCTGCGAGTCCGCGCCCTCGAAGTTCTGCGTCAGGTAAATTCTCTGCCCCGACGGATCGTCGTAGTATGCATCAACGACGCGCCAGTCGTGGCCCTCGCGCGTGGCGAGTTGGACGGTGGTGTTAACAGACTTGTTCGCGCCGACGACTTTGAGTCGCAGCTCCGCGTTGCCGGGCGCGCCCCGCGTGCTGATGTTGCCGGTGGTGAAGTAGCCAAAGTCGCGCACCTTGCCGATGTCGCTTTTGAGTTTTTCGTTCTGACGAAGAAAAGTTTTTGCGGTCTGCGCCGCATCGCTTCTGCCGATGGTGTAGAAGGCGAAGCCGACGATTGAGCCGGCGATGAGCACGACCGTGAGCGCGAGCGCGGCAAGGAGGCCCACGGCGATCAGCACGGCTTTCTTGGTCGTCATCTGGTGCGTCTCGTCGTCAACCGGCCGCGCGAGTCGGCGCGCAACGCGATCAAGGAATCAGTTTCTGATAGACAGTGGGAAAGTAGTTGACGGCGAAATAGTAGAGGAGCGGCGCGTTGAAGAGCAAGCTATCGAGCCGGTCGAGCAGACCGCCGTGACCGGGCAGGATCGACGCCGCATCCTTCGCGCCCGCGCCGCGCTTCAAGGCGCTCTCTGTGAGATCGCCTAAGACGCCGATCACGTTCATCAACGCCGCGAGCGGCAGCGCGGCGCGCAGAGACAGTTCGGGGAAGAACCAGTAGTGCGCGATGAGGGCCGCCGCGAGGCTCGCGATCATGCCGCCGATGGCCCCCTCCCAAGTTTTTCCGGGACTCACCTTCGGCGCGAGCTTGTGGCGGCCGAGCGCGCGCCCCGTGTAGTAAGCCGCCGTGTCCGATCCCATTAGGACGAGCAGGAAGAAGAAGAGCAGGTGACGCGAGAGCACGGGTTGAAACGACGTGCGCAGCGCGATGACATGACTGCCGAGGAAGACGACGTAGAGCACTCCCGTGATCGTCGCGCCCGCCGATCCGATCATGCGCTCGAAGGGCCCGCCGCGAAGCATCGACGCGACGAGCACGGCGATAACGAAGACGACAAGTAAGATCAGAAGAAGCGCGGGCGCGTCCGATGGCGCACGGAAGTAGAAGAGTATCAGGATGACGACGGCGAAGAATGTGCCCAGCTCGCGCATCGCTTTGAGATCGCGACGGGCGGAGAGTATCCAGAACTCGTAGAGCCCGGCCATCATCGCCGCCGCCGCGATGAGCACGAAGACGAGCCGCAACTGCTCGAACCAGACGGAGGCGATGATGATGGGCAGCGCGATGAGCGCGGTCAGGATGCGTTGCATTGATTGATGATGAGTCGCAGAATCTTTATGAAGACAGTCGATTCAGTTTCGCTTCAGCGTCGGCCCGCTCTTCATTTTGCTTTGGCGACGAGTTGGAGTCCGCCGAAGCGTCGGTCGCGCCCCTGAAAATCGACGATGGCTTCGAGCAGGTGCGTGCGGCGAAAATCGGGCCACAAAGTTTCAGTCACATAAATCTCGCTGTACGCGGCCTGCCAGAGCAGGAAGTTCGAGATGCGCATCTCGCCGCTCGTCCGCACGAGCAGGTCGAGATCGGGTAGTCCGCGCGTGTACAACTCGCGTTCGATGTCCTCTTCGGTAATCGACGCGGGATCGCGATTCGCGTCTTTCATCTGCATGATCGCCGCGCGGCACGCATCGACGATCTCGGTGCGGCCACCGTAGTTGAGCGCGACGCTCAAGACCATTCCCGTGTTCTTCGCGGTGCGCTCGACGGCGCGTTGCAGTTCGCGTTGGACGCTCTCGGCGAGTTTGTCTGTCCGACCGATGGGCTGGAAGCGTATGTTTTGCCGGTCGATCTCTTCGAGTTCGATTCGCAGGTAACGCTTGAGCATACGCATCAACGCATCCACTTCGAAACGCGGTCGCTTCCAGTTCTCCGTCGAGAAGGCGTAGAGCGTGAGCGCCTTGAGACCGAGACGCGCGCCCGTATCGACCGACGCGCGCACCGCCTCCACGCCTGCCCGATGGCCCGCCACGCGCGGCTGACTGCGCTGGGCCGCCCAACGCCCGTTGCCGTCCATGATGATGGCGACGTGACGCGGCAGCCTGTCCCACGCGACGCGCTTCAACAGCGCATCATCGCGCGAGCCCGCTTCGATCACTTCGGTAAAATTGGAGAGCATCTTTGTGTGACAGTTAAATCGTAGCAGGTGAGAGGGACTGAAAGCACGCAGCCTCTATTTCTCGACACCTGTCTCGCATCTTATCGCCGCGCACCGGCGCGCGCAACAGTCGAACTACATCATCACCACATCATTCCCATAGTGAACTTCAACAAGCGTGAGCCCGCGCGCGGGAGCAGTCGCGCCGACGAGCGCGCGGTCGCCCGTTTCGAGTGCGCGCGTGATCTCATCCTCGCCCAACTCGTCGCGACCTGCGGCGAGCAGCGTGCCCGCGATGGAGCGCACCATGTAGCGCAGGAAGCCTTCCGCGCTCGCGTCGATCTCGATCACGCGACCGCGACCGGCCTCGTCCCAATGCTCTGCGACTTCGAGCCGCGACACGTGGCGCACGCGACTTGCCGTCTCAGCTTGCGCCGAAGAGAAGGCCGTCCAGTCGTGCTCGCCGGTGAACAGTTGCGCGCAAGCGCGCATCCGCTCGATGTTCAGATCACGCGCCTCGTGGTGCGCGTAGCGAACCTGGAATGGCGAGATGAATTGTTCGTTAAAAATTCTGTAGCGATATGACTTCCCCTTCGCGGAGAAGCGCGCGTGAAAATCTTCGGGCGCGACCTGCGCCTCGATCACGCGCAGGTCGCGCCCAGTGTTCCCGTTGATCGCCGTGCGAAGTCTGTCCGGCCCCCACTCGCGCCGCAGCACGACGCTCGCCACCTGGCCCTCTGCGTGGACGCCCGCGTCCGTCCTCCCCGCGCCGTGAACCGTGACTGCGCCGCCATCCATCTGCGCGATGGCCTGCTCAAGCTCGCCCTGCACTGTCCGCACGCCACGCGCCTGCGTTTGCCACCCCGCGAAGTCCGTGCCGTCGTATTGAATTGTCAGGCGGAAATTCATTGGGTGTGTAAATCGCCAATCGTGAATCGTGCTTGAGTTAGTGCAACGCGAGTGACACCGCTTGATGCGGAGCAATGATAGCCGCGATTCACGATTCACGGTTTACCATTTACGGTTTTCTGCTGCCCGGCTTGATCGCGGGCTCGCCGCGAAGACACGCGGGACAAACGTCCGGGGCGACTGAGGGCACGTCGAGCGTGGCGAGGGCCACGCGGGGCACGCCCACGTCTGCGCGACCTGAGGAGCGGTCGATGATCGAGGCGGCGGCGACGATGCGTGCGCCTGCTTCGCGTAGCGCGTCGATGGTTTCGCGCGTCGAGCCGCCGGTCGTGATCACGTCCTCGACGACGAGCACGCTCTCGCCCGCTCGCACGTTGAAGCCGCGTCGCAGCGTCATGCGTCCGGCTTCGCGCTCCGTCCAGATCGAGCGCGCGCCGAGCGCACGGGCCACCTCGTAGCCGATAACGATACCGCCGATGGCGGGCGCGGCGACCGTCTCGATCAACTCTCCCTCGAAGCGCGCGGCGATGGCACGTGCGAATGCTTCCGCTTCCATTGGATGTTGAAGGACGAGCGCGCATTGAAGATACTGCGTGCTGTGCAGCCCGCTCGACAGAACGAAGTGGCCCTCGAGCAGCGCGCCCGTCCGCCTGAACCTTCCGATGACCTCTTCCGAACGCATCGCACCTCCGCTTTCCAATACGTCATGCTTTCAAATTCCGAACGCATCTTCTCCGCCGCGCATCAGGCCCGCGCTCGCGTGCTACAATGCCGCGCCATGTCGCTGCCGCCAAACCTCGTCTCAGATTCTCCCTTCGTCGAAGAGACGCTCTTGATGCTGCGCGCGTGTGGCGGGCGCGCGCGTGTCGAGCGCGTGGCGGAACACGTCCTGCAAGTTCCATGCGACGATGTGACCGTCGCTGCGCTACTCGTCTCCGATCTCTTGCGCGACGATGGCCGCTTCCGCCTGAGCGACGAACTCGAACTACTGCTCGACTGCGAGGACGATGGCGCGCTCGCGCTCGATGCGACCGACTACGTCGTCTTCGATATAGAGACGACGGGATCGAAGACGCCGCCTTGTCGCATCATGGAGATCGGCGCATATCGCGTGAGCGGCGGACGCATCGTCGCCGAGTTCGAGTCGCTCGTCAACCCGTTGTCGCCGATCCCTTCCTTCATCAGTATGCTCACAGGCATCGACGACGAGATGGTCGCGCACGCACCGCTCTTCGATGAGATCGTGCATGAGTTATTAGACTTCATCGGCTCGTCTGTCCTCATCGCGCATAACGCAGCGTTCGACGTGCGTTTCCTCAATCACGAGATTGCGCGACTCTATCCCGGTCGCAAAATGCGCAACCCCGCGCTGTGCACGGTCTCGCTCGCGAAGCGCGTCGTGCCCGAACTCGCGAACCATCGCCTGCACACCGTCGCCGATCACTTCAACGTCTCGATTCGCGGGCGACATCGTGCGCCCGGCGACGCAAGGGCCACCGCCGAAGTCTTCATCCAACTGCTCTCGATCCTCTGCGAGCATAATGTGCGCGATCTCAGATCGGCGCGCACCTTCAGAGTCGCATCGGCGGGGAATGCTTCGCAGAGAGAGCGTCGCGTTCAGGCTTGACGAACGTTCAGGCTTGGCGAATGTTCAGGCTTGAGATTCGTACTCCGAGACTTCCGCGTCCTTGTTGCTCCCGCGCGACTTGTTGCTCATTAAACTCTTGACGACGAAGAAGACGACGAGGAGCGCGGCGAGGGCCAGCGCGGCGTAAGGATAGTAGTGCGCGAACAACTCCTTCGCCTGATCGCCGTAGCGCGCGGCGAGATAGGCCTCGACGAAGAAGCGGAAGGCGCGTCCGGCGGCGATAGCCAGCGTGAAGCGCAGCAGTGGGAAACGAAACACGCCCGCCGAGACGACGAAGATTTTGAACGGGAATGGCGGCGGCGCGAGCGACGCCACGATGACGGCCAGTACATCGTAACGCTCGATCAACTCTTTCACGCGTTGCTGCTTCTTCTCCGAGAAGCGTTTGAGTGCACGGCGGCCCGCGCGATACGAGATGCGATAAAGCACGACGCAGCCTGCAACCGATCCGAGCGTCGCCGCCGTCGCATAGAGCCACCAGTGAGCGGGCGTGTTGTGCGAGAGCAGGATCGTGACGGCATCGACGCCGCCCGGCATCGGCACGAACGTCGCGTCGAGCGCACCGACGGCGAAGACGCCGAACGCTCCGAGCGTGCCGAGGTACGTGGAGATTTTGGCGAGCGCGTTCGCGATCTTGTGCAAGAGCCACTTCAACGAAGAGTCGATCCTTTCATCATTATCAGGTCAGTCTTCATTAACAGATCAGTCGCCGCCACCTGCGTCGCCGGTCGCGGTTGAAGGCTCGACCGCTTCTTCGAGTCCTTGCTCGCTCTTGTCTTTGAAGACGTAAACCGTGAGCGCGACGACGCAGACGCCCGCCACGCCGATCATGATCGCGAGCCCGAACTCTTTCAAGAACCAGATGACCTGCTCGCCATAGTAGATCGCGAGCACGCCCTCGACGAGATAGCGCAGAGAGCGCGCGATCATAACCGTGATGACGAAACGCCAGCGCGGATATTCAAGCGCGCCCGCCGAGGCGACGAAGACCTTGAAGGGCATCGGCGGCGGCAAGAGTGCGGGCACGGCGACGGCGAGGAAACCGAAGCGCGCGTAGGCTCGCTCGACGCGGTCGATGTGGCTCTGATTGAAACGACGATGCAGGACGGCTTGGCCGCCGCGTCGCATGATCTCGTAGAGCACGACGCAGCCGATGACGGAGCCGAGCGCGGCGAAGAGTGGGAAGAGAAAGACCGACTTCGGATCGTGGTAGCAGCGCATCACGACAAGGTAGTCGTTGATCTCTGGAAGCGAGAGGAGCGAAGAGTCGAGCGCGCCGATCAGGATCATCGACGGCGCGGCGACGTAGAGCGGCACGCCGATGATGAACGCCTGCAAACGCTTGCCGAGGTGACTGAACCAGTGGAACATAAAATAGAAAGCACTGAGTAGTGAGTAATGATTACTGAGTTAAAACGGATTGTCTTTCACTCAGTAATCATTGCTCAGCACTCAGCACTCTCTCCTGTCACTTGGCGGGGGCGAAGACTGAGGGCGAGTCGTAGGTGACGCCGAAGGTGATGCCGGAGCGCGGGCTGAAGCCGCCGATGCCTTTGATGCCAGCGAAGTCGAAGCGGAGGCCGGAGGCTTTGACCTGCATTCCGAGTCGCGCCTGCGACTGGCTCTCTGTGCCGAAGGGCGCGTTCCCTTTGCGCGTGCTCTCGCGCCCGTTGACTTCCGCCGCGAGGTTCAACTGCTTGTTGATGCGATAGAGCCCGCCGACGCCGTAGAGCAGCACGTCGTTCTGCGTGAAGAGCAGAGTGGGCGCGGTTAAGATTCCGATGCCGACGTTGCCGAAGGTGTTGAGGCGCGCGTCTCGTCCAAACTTTTTGCCGACGAGGATCAAGCCGAAGGCGTTCGTCGTGTTGATGCCGATGCCGCGCGCCTGATTCGAGTTCGGCAAGTCCATGCCGAACTTGAAGCCGAGCGACGGGCTGTGTCGCGTCTCCGCGCGCAGCTTGATCTTGGTCGAGAGCCGGAAGTCGCCCACGTCGTTCGTGTTGTTGCCGGTGAATGAGCGCGGGATGGGCGGGTTGACCGTCGCGCTGTTGACGCTCAAGAAGTTTTGCAGCACGCCCTCGACCTGAAACTCGACGTTCGGCGCGAGCCCGACGTTGAAGCCAATGACGCCGACACGCGTGAGATCGCCTGTCAAACCCGACGCCGGAAACTTCGCGTCTTGAAAGAAATCGATCCCCACTTGAAGGCGCACCGTGCCCGGCGGGATGATGTCCACGTCCTCTGTGATGAGCGGTCGCTGCTGCGCAAACGCAGACGGCGCGATAAAGATCGCGAACAGGATCGCGGCGCAGAGTCGTAAAGTTGTTGGACGAGAGAAGGACATGATTAAGTTTCGATGTTGGCGAACGACGACGAAGTGTAATGTCGTTTCAAACGAGCACGCCGGATTGTAGTTGCAGAGTCTTGAGACCGTCAACCGTGAACGGCGCGACATTCCCGATCCCCTTTGCGTCTTTGCGCCCTTGCGTGAAATCATACTCACGCTGGAGACGCAAAGAATGGGTTCGCCATCAACTGTATAGTTTCAACAAGTCGGAGGATTTTCAATTGCTGCGTAAGATTCTCAAGTGGTCTGTTATCGCCATCGCGCTTCTCTTCGTCGTCGCGCAGTTCTTGCCGACGGGCCTCGGCAACTCGCCGGTCGATCAGTCGCGCACCATCGAAGCACGCCTGAAAGTTCCTGCGCCGGTCGAGTCGATCCTCTCGCGCTCGTGCAACGATTGCCACACCCAGCAGACGCGTATGCCGTGGTACAGCCATGTCGCGCCCGTCTCTTGGCTGCTCGCCAATCACGTCCGCGACGGTCGCAAGCAACTGAACTTCTCCGATTGGGCTTCCTACGATTCAGAAGAGCAGGACATACTTCTCCAAAACATCTGCCGCCTCACCAAGCGCGGCTCGATGCCGATCAACTCCTACCTCTACATTCACCGCGACGCCAAACTCTCACAGGCGGACGTGCAGACGCTCTGCGACTGGTCGCAAGTCGAGCGCGATAAATTGAACGCACAGTAAAAGTCTCGCGTGATCCCGCGACGCAAACCGACTGCGCCGCGCTAGGTTTACGCACCGGAAAAATGGTAACATCCGCGCCTCAAACAGACTGACGCCTGCGCGGTCGTGATCGTTCCTGTCAGTTGCCGCAAAAGCGTTCCCACGCTAGTCCGCCGATCAGAGACGCAACGCGAATCAACTTCAACAATGCGAAGGCTTCGAATCCTAACAACTCAGTGGTGTGTAGTCCTGATTCTCTGCTCGTGCGCCCTCACGTGTTTCGCACAGCAGCCCACGCAAGGCCCGGCCCTGCGCGTGACCGTCACCCATGCGAGACGACAGCCGCTACCCGGCGCACTCTGTTCTCTGCTGCTCTCCAATAACACTTCTCAGACGGTCGCAACCGTTGTGTCCGATGAACGAGGCGTGGCCCTCTTCCAGTCTCTCGCTCCGGGTTTTTAATTTGACGAACCACTTCAACCCGCGCGACGTGCGGGCCAACACAGCCGATCCGCAATTCGGGCGATTCTTCGCCCCTATCGCCGCTACTTCACCGGCGGCTTCGACATTCTGTTCTGAGCCCCTGCGCGGCCACTCAAATCAAATGAAAAAAATTATCCTACTCTGTGCACTTCTGCTCTCGATCTCATTCATCAACTTCCCCACGCGCGCCGCGCTCACGCAGACGCCGACATCTGCGACGCAGAATAAAACGATCACGCTCGCCGGATTGCACGCGCCCGTGCGCGTCACGCGTGACGAGCGCGGCATCCCGCACATCGAAGCGACAAACGACGAAGACCTCTACTTCGCGCAGGGCTACGTGACCGCACAAGATCGACTCTGGCAGATGGACTTGCTGCGGCGCACGGCGCGCGGCGAACTCGCCGAGATTTTTGGCCGCGTCGTCGTCGAACAGGACAAGATTCACCGCACGTATGGCTTCGCGCGCATCGCCGAAGGCTTAGAAGCGAAGGCTTCAACGCAAGAGCGCGCCGTGCTCGAAGCCTACGCGCGCGGCGTCAACGCCTACACAGACTCGCTCGATCAGAAATCGCTTCCGCGCGAGTTTCAGATTCTCGGCTACAAGCCGCGCGCGTGGCGGCCCGCCGATTCAATCGTCATCGGCAAGAACTTCGCCGAGGCTCTCTCGACGAGCTACGCGGTCGATCTCGGTCGCGCGGCCCTCTCAGAACTTTCGCCCGAACGCCGCGCTGAACTTTTACCTGACTCTTCGCCGCTCGACGTGATCATCGTCGGCACTGACGACGCGGAGAAGAAGCCGACGAACGGCAAACCCGACGCGCCCTCGAATAACGAGAAGAAGAAACCCGCGCGCGTCTTGCCCGCGACGAGTTACGCGCGCACGGAAATTTTGCTCGAAGCGGCGCGATTGTTCGAGGCATCGCGCGAGTCTTTGGCGCGCATCGGTCTCTTCATGGAGTCGGGCGCGGTCAGTAACAACTGGGTCGTGAGCGGCAAGCACACGGCCACGGGGAAGCCCTTGCTTGCCAACGATCCGCACCTCGATGCTTCCGCGCCGTCGATCTGGCACATGGTTCAACTCAAAGCTCCGGGCATCAACGTCGCGGGCGTCACCGCGCCGGGTGGCCCCGGCGTCATCATCGGACACAATGAGCAGATCGCTTGGGGCATGACCAACCTCGGGCCCGACGTGCAGGACTTGTACCTTGAAAAGTTCGACGCGCAGAAGCCCAACTTCTACGTGACGCCCACGGGCTTGCGCGAGGCTGAAGTGCGCCACGAAGAGATCAAGGTGAGAAAGAATCTGACGGGCAGCGCAGATGATGTTGATGTCGTGCCCGTCGATGTCACCGTGACGCGACACGGGCCCATCCTCATCGAGCGCAGTGGTGCGCGCTACGCTTTGCGTTGGACTGCGCTTGACCCTCAAGCGGGAGAGTTCGACGCCTTCTACAAGCTCGACCGCGCGCACGATTGGGATGAGTTTCGCGCCGCGCTCTCAGACTATCGCGGGCCAACGCAGAACTTCATCTACGCCGACACGCGCGGGCACATCGGCTATTACGGCGCGGGCGTGATCCCCATCCGCAAGAGCGGCGACGGCAGCGTCCCTTACGACGGCTCGACCGACGCGGGCGAGTGGACGAGTTACATTCCGTTCAATGAGCTGCCGCACGTGCTCGATCCGCCTTCGGGCATCATCGTCACGGCGAACGCGCGCGTGGTTGGTCGCAGCTACACGCACTTCCTCACGCACCAGTGGGCCGACGCTTACAGGGCCCGTCGCATCTACGATCTACTCAAGGACAAACAGCGCATCACCGCCGACGACATTCGGGCCGTGCAGGGGGACATCTACTCAATCGGCGGCGCGACTGTAGCGCGCGAGGCGGCGAAACTTTTGCGCGAGCCCGCCGCATCGCCCACGGGACTCGACGAGAGCAAGGTGAGCGAGGCTGCCGCAACGCTCGAAGGCTGGGATGGGCGCGTGACGACGGATTCGCGTGCCGCACCGCTCGTCGCAGAGTTGCGCGCAGCGTTTCGTCGTCGCATCATCATCGCCGCCGTCGGCGCGGAGCGCGGGGGCCAGTACAGGTGGTCGAACAACGCGACCTTCTTTGATCGGGCCATCGGCGAGCACCCCGCTTCGTGGTTGCCGAAGGAGTTCAAGAGCTACGGCGAGTTGATGCGCGCTTGCCTCTCGGACGCACGCGCGGCGCTCACCAAAAGATTCAGCGCGGATGAGTCGCAGTGGGTCTGGGGCCGGTACAACCTCGCGCGCTTCCCGCACCCGCTCGCTCAAGTTCCGTTCTTCGGTCAACCCTTCCTCATTCAGCCCTTCGCGCAGAGCGGCAACAGAGGTGAAGTGGGCGCGACGGTGAACGTCGGCGCAAACGTCTCGATGCGACTCATCGCGGACACGAGCGATTGGGACAAGACGCAGCAGGGCATCGCGCTCGGCGAGTCGGGCGATCCGGCGAGCGCGCACTGGTCTGATCAACTCGCCGACTGGCGCGCTGTCACGCCGCGCGCATTTCCCTTCTCGGCGCAGGCGATTGCGTCGAAGGCTGTTGAGATTTGGGAGCTAAAGCCTGCGGGCCATTAACGGCCGCGCGTGATCGCAATGACGCGCTCGGTTCGATAGCCACTGTGAGCCGGCGCATGAAAGAACAGCCCGCGACGCTCGATAGCGTCGCGGGCTGTTTGTCGTGTCAGTTGTTGACGGGACTACTTGCTGCCGAAGCGGAAGTTGATGCCGACGCCGACGCGGAAGTTCTTCATCCAGTTGCTGCCGCCGGTGAGCGTCGTGTTGTCCTTCATCCTGATCGGATTGAAGTCAGCCGAGGTAACGAAATCGACGGAGCGATTGACGCGGAAGCCAACGCCGCCGCCGAAGATACCCGCGAAGCCGTTTTCACTGTCGCTGCCGGAGACCGTGCCGACCGTGAAGTCGCCCGAAGAATGGCCGACGCCGACGAGAGCGCGCGCGAACGGACGCACCTTCGTATCAACCGCGTTGTCCTGCACCTTGATGCCGGCCTCGAACTGCGTCAGACGACCCCGGAGCTGGCTCGGCAGGCCCGTGACCGAGGTGAAGTCCGTGGACTTACGGTTGTGCGAGACTTCAGCCTGAATGCCGAGGTAGCGGCTGAAGTTGCCACCGCCGTTGACATAGAAGCCGTTGAACAGGTCGCGACCGTTGGCGTTCGGGTCGGTGCTGAAGGCCCCCTGTGAATCGACCCAGTTCGCGGAATAGCCGCCGCCGATCTCGCCGCGCTTGTAGTCCTGCGAGAACGCGAGTGGCGCGCAAGCTACGATGAACAGTGCCATGAACAATGCTTTACGCATCTGTGTTTCTCCTCCAAGTAAAATGATCAGGTTTGTGAGCGAGGAACTCTAAAGTAACTTCCCCTTGTTTGATGACAACCTCGTCACCTGTTCGGTCGCGTCGCCAAAAGACGTGCGACGTTGCCGCTCAAGTTCGTGGTTAACGCTCTTGTTCGAGGTTTTGTTTCCTCTTTTTTCTCATAGGTTGTACGAATTATTCACCTCGCACGGATTTTTTTGTTCCGGATTTTTCCGTATGCTCGACGCTTTACCGGATCGTGAAACCCGCGTGACGAATCCGACGTGCAACTGAACAATCTCACCTCTAAACCGCTCGTCTGCCGATGCTACAGACTACCCTGCGAGCGTCGCGCGCGTCCGCGCCGTCTGTGACAATCCGGCGACTGTCACAATCGCCTCGCCGCATCGTTATTCATAAGCAACAGCGAGGGCCGGTTTTACGCGACGGGTTTGTCCGCTCATGTACAGACGCGCAAGATTCCGCCTTCACGGATCAGCACAAATAGACGACTACGCTTCCGCAAACGAAAAGGACGGCAAGCATCGCAACGCTTGCCGTCCTTCATCAACGGAACTCTAACTTCTAAACTCTATCTCTTACGTCGGCAATTGCCTCGGTCGAGGCGGCGGATTGCCACTGTCGCCTTCGCGTGTCGGGCCCGTGCCGCCGCTCTCCGTAAACATCTCTTTGATCATGCCGACGCTTGAGAGCATCGTCGAGGTCTCAACCGGCATGAAGATGACCTTCGAGTTGTTGCCGCGCACCATCTCTTTGAGGCTCTCGATGTAACGCTGCGTGATCATGTACTGGGCCGGGTTGCCATGTCCAAGCATCGCCTGCGAAATGCGCCCGATGGCCTCCGCCTCCGCCTCTGCGTTTTTCAGACGAGCCTGCGCCGCACCCTCGGCTGACAAGATCGCCGACTGCTTATCGCCCTCTGCGCGAGTCACGGCCGCCTGCTTCTCGCCCTCGGCGCGAGTGATGTTCGCCTGCCGCTCGCCTTCGGCTTGAAGCACGAGCGCGCGCCGGTTGCGTTCCGCCGTCATCTGCTTCTCCATCGTCACGCGCACGTCTTCGGGCGGGTTGATGTTCTTCACGTCAACACGCGTTACCTTCACGCCCCACTTGTCGGTCGCCTCGTCGAGAATGATCCGCAGCTTCGCGTTGATCTGATCGCGTTGCGAGAGCGTATGATCCAAATCCATGTCGCCCATCACGGCGCGCATCCCCGTGATCGTCAACTGCACGAGGCCACCGACGAGGTCTGCAACTTCATAGACCGCCTTCGTCGCATCCGTGATCTGCCAATAGACGACCGAATCGACGTGGATCGTCACGTTGTCGCGCGTAATCACAGGCTGCGGCGGCAGGTCTATGAACTGCTCGCGCAGATCGATGGAGGTGAGATTCGGTCGCACGTTCGTCCAATAGACGCCGCGCGGCTTGTCTAAAAAAGGCACGATGATGTTCAGCCCGCTCACGCCGAGTCGGCTGAACCGGCCCAGACGCTCGATGACGATGACGGTCGCCTGCGGCACGATCTTGAGCGTCTTGGAGGCGACGACGAGCAGGAAGATGGCGACGATGAAGAGGAAGAACATGAAGAAGAGTTCGGGCATGGCGGGAAACCTCCGACGAAGAAGTAACAGTTTTCAGTTTCGGTTTTCAGTTTTCAGCCGCTCGCGCGTTCGACGAAAACGCTGGATGCTGGAGCGCGGCGCAGACTATATACGATTGTTGTCAGCGTTTGAAAGCTCAAGGCGCGGCGGCTGCCAACCGCCTAAAGTTTCTTCGACGACGCGAGCCGCCGCGAGCACACGCGCCTCTTCAAAAGGCCGCCCGACGATCTGCACGCCGATTGGCAAACCTTCGCGCGTGTGCCCTGCGGGCACGCACACCGCCGGAAGATCAAACACGTTCGCCGCGTGCGCGTAACCCATCGCGCGAAACGTCGGCACACGCTCACCATTCAACTCGACTCTACCGTATTCGTCATGACGAAAAGCCGCGACCGCGCCGACCGGCCCGACGAACAGAGGCGTCCGCTCCATCCACTTGAGAAGTTCGGCGCGCAACTGATCGCGCTCCTCCCACGCCGCCAACAACTGTTCAAGCGCGGGTGTGCTCCAACGCTGTGCGCGCTCCAAGATCACCTGCGCCGCGCGTCCCGCCAACTCTTCGCGCCCCGAATAGACTGAACGGACGTAACGCTGCGTTGGATACTCGAAGAGCGAGAGCCACACCTCCGTCGCCTTCTCGACGTGCGGCGGCTTCTCATTGATCGTCGTCAGTCCAGCCGACTCTAGCGCATCAACCGCGCGCTTGACCGCCGCCGCGATCTCATCTTCCACTTTCAACGTCCCATCATCCGTGTACCACGCGACGCGCAAGCCTCGCAGTTCTCTTCCCGCTTCTTCGCGCAGATCAGTTGATGACGCGACGTATGACACGCTTCGCCCCGCGAGCGTTTGAAAGAGGAGTCGCACGTCTTCGACGCTGCGAGCGAGTGGCCCCAGACTCGCGCCGAGCGAATGAAGACCGGAGACAGGCGGCAGGTGGCCCGCGCCGGGGATCAATCCCGCAGTCGGTCGCAAGCCCACGATGCCGCAGAAGTGCGCGGGGATGCGGATTGAGCCAGCGAGATCGCTGCCCACGCTCGCTGGCGTCAAACAAGCCGCGACTGCGGCGGCGCACCCGCCGCTCGATCCACCCGGCGTGCGCGCCGAGTCGTGTGGATTAAGCGTGCGACCGAAGACGGGATTCTCCGAAGTGTAATCGAGCGCGAGTTCCGGCGCGTTCGTCTTGCCGTAGATGATCGCGCCCGCCGCGCGAAGACGCGCGACCACCATCGCGTCTTGCGTCGGAACATTGTCGGCGAACGCGCGCGAGCCGCGTGTCGTGCGTATGCCTGCCGTGTCAATCGTGTCTTTAATCGTGATGGGGAGACCGCAGAGCGGCGGCAAATCTTCGCCGCGCGCGACAATGCGCTCGGCATCACGCGCTTGTTCGAGTGCGTCGGGCGCGAAGGTGACGATGGCGTTAAGGTGCGGATTCAAACTCCCGGCGCGCGCGAGGTGCGCCTTCAACACTTCGACCGGCGAGACCTCGCGCCGCCGGATCAACTCGACGATCCGAACAGCAGTCAGACTTGTGAGATCGTCTCTCAGCCGGAAGCCTCCTTCGATCTCTTGCGCGCGACCGCGCGGCGGCCTTCACCACTCGTTTCCCTTTCGCGCAGCAACTCGACGAACTTGCGCGCGACGATGGAGAGCGTGCGGTCGCTGCGGTGTATGACGCCGACCGTGCGCGTCCATTCCGGCTCTGCAAGTTGCACGACCGCGAGCTGGCCCGAACGCTGCTCGTCAACGACCGAGAGGCGCGGCACGATGGCGACGCCGAAGCCGACCTCGACCGCGCGCTTGATCGTCTCGATGTTGTCGAACTCCGCCGCGCGTTTGACCGTGACGCCGTGCGCGCGGAAGATGCGGTCGGTCGCGCGTCGCGTCGGGATGTCGCGCTCGAAGTGCACGAAGTCTTGATCCTTGAGATCGACAGCGCGCAGTTTCTTTCGTCCCGCGAACGGGTGGCCCGGCGGGCAGATGAGGACGAGACGGTCGCCGCCGAGCGGGACGACCGAGAGACCGCGCTTCTTCTCCGGGTAGGCGACGACGCCGAGATCGATTGCTCCGGTCAAGACTTCGCGCACGATGCGCGTCGTGCGCGCGTAGTCGAGATCGATCTTCGCTTCCGGGTAGAGGGCCATGAAGCGGCGCACGACGGGCGGCAGCTCGTGCAAGCCGATGCTGTAAACTGTCGCGACGCGCACAGTGCCGCTCACCGTCCCCGTCAACGTGCGCATACGCTCTTCGAGTCGCGCGTAAGCCGCGAGCACTTCGCGACTCTCGGCGTAGAAGACTTCGCCATCCTCTGTCAGACGCACCTCGCGCCGCCCACGCACGCGCTCCAAGAGGCGTCGTTTGAACTTCTCTTCGAGCCCGCGCACCTGCTGGCTAACAGCCGACTGCGTGACGAAGTTCGCTTCGGCAGCCTGCGAGAAACTTTTGGAATCGACAAGGTCGCAGAAGATTTTCAGCGTTTCGATCTGCACGCGTCTAATATAAGAATTTCTCACGAGCTGGCGCAAGTTAATTCATTTCACTTTATATTCTGCGCAAGACTATAATCTCTCCTGTTGCCACTTTTCGTTTGACGACACGGTCATGGAAAAGAAGAGAGGCGCGTGATGATTTACGATCCTGAAATGACTTTGCGCGAGGCGCGCGTGCGCTATTTCGAGTTGAGCGGATTCGGCGACGATGGTGGCTATGAGGATCGCTGGATCAAGGTCAAGGTATGGCGCATCCCCATCTGGTTGCCGAACACGCAGGGGCGCGTCAAAGCCGTCAAGCTGCACGACCTTCATCACATCGTGACGGAGTATCCGACGACGTGGCGCGGCGAGGCGGAGATATCTTCTTGGGAAGTGGCCTCGGGTGGCCTGCATCGGTACTACGCGGGCTGGCTGCTCGATCTGTTGAACGTCGCGCAAGGGCTCGTCGTCAATCCGCGCGGCGTCTTTCGCGCCGTCGTGCGCGGTCGCCGCAGCCGCAACCTCTTCGGCGAAACTTTCAACGACGAGATGCTCTCGCGTCGCGTAGGTGAGATGCGACGTGAGTTGAATCTGAATGATAGAGATGCGACTGACGACGCGAAAGCATCTGCGCGCGATGTTCTTTCATTCGTCGTGTGGTCGCTCGCGGGCGCGGCAACCTATGCGGCGACAGTCGGCGTAACGCTCGCGTTGCTGCCTCTGCTTCTCTTTTTCCTGCTTAGATTGATCGGTGTCTTGTGAAAGCATCGTCGTGCGCGATTGCTTTTCGCGCGTGGCTTTCTATAAACTCATGCGCGTTCCAGCAAGTCACAAAAGTTTCGGCGTGAGCGGGCACGCGAGAGTTGCCGCGTGGGCGTGTTCAGTAGTTCCCGCGAAGATGCGAAGGAGGAGAAGACGCGAACATGGCCGTCCGTCTGAGTAGAACCTTTCTGCTGCGCAAGCTGCACCAGTTGACCGGCATCGTCCCGCTCGGTCTCTTCCTGCTGGAACACTTCTACACCAACTCGAAGGCCCTGACGGGTGAACGCTCCGGCGACTTCAATCGTGCGGTCGTGGACTTGCAGTCGATCCCTTACATCATCTTCGTCGAAGTCATCGGCATCTTCATCCCGCTCATCTATCACGCCGTCTATGGCCTCTTCATCACCTACGAGGCGCGACCGAACAACTTGCACTACCCTTACCCGCGCAACTGGTTCTACACGATCCAGCGCGTGACGGGCATGATCCTTTTCTTCTTCATCACGTTCCACGTTCTCAACTTTCGCTTCGGCTTGATCCCCGGCTTGAACGAGCGCGCCGTCGCAGACAATGCCGACAGCGCGTTCGCTATCGTCTCCGGCGAGTTTCAGAACATCGCGATCCTGATCGTTTACTTCATCGGCATCACGGCCACCGTCTGGCACTTCGCCAACGGCTTGTGGCTCTTCGCGGTTGACTGGGGCATCGTCATCGGCGAACGCGCGCAACGTTACATGGGCTATGCCTGCATCGGCTTCGGCGTCTTCCTGCTCGCCGTCGGCATCAACGCGGCGATGGCCTTCGTGTGGGAAGGCGGGCTGTTGGGAGGTCTCGTTAAATAAATGGCGACACCCGGTAAAGAGACTAAATTCGCCATCGTCGGCGGCGGACTCGCTGGACTCGCGGCGGCGATGAAGCTGGCGGAGGCGGGCCACTCGGTCGATCTCTTCTCGGTCGTGCCCGTCAAACGCTCGCACTCTGTCTGCGCGCAGGGCGGCATCAACGGCGCGGTCAACACGAAGGGCGAAGGCGACTCGCCGTTCAAGCACTTCGACGACACGGTCTATGGCGGCGACTTCCTCGCCAATCAACCGCCCGTCAAAGCCATGTGCGAGATGGCCCCGTCGATCATTTATTTGTTCGACCGCATGGGCGTTCCCTTCTCGCGCACGAATGAGGGCCTGCTTGACTTTCGACGCTTCGGCGGCACGCTTCACCATCGCACGGCCTTCGCCGGAGCTTCGACCGGCCAACAACTGCTCTACGCGCTCGACGAGCAGGTCAGACGCTTCGAGGTCGCGGGCAAGATCAGGAAGTTCGAGCACTGGGAGATGCTCTCACTCGTACTCGACGACGCACAAGTCTGTCGCGGCATCATCGCGATGGACAAGAGCACGCTTGAGTTGAAAGCCTTCCCCGCCGACGCCGTCATCATGGGCACGGGTGGCCCCGGACTCATCTTCGGCAAATCAACGAACTCGATGGTCTGCACCGGCTCGGCAGTCGCCGCCTGTTATCAACAGGGCGCGCGCTATGCGAACGGCGAGTTCATACAAGTGCATCCGACTTCAATCCCCGGCGAAGACAAGTTGCGTTTGATGTCTGAGTCGGCGCGCGGCGAGGGCGGGCGCGTGTGGGTTCCGAAGGCGAAGGGAGACAAGCGCGCGCCGTCTTCGATCCCCGAATCGGAGCGTTGGTATTTTCTCGAAGAGAAGTATCCGGCTTATGGCAACCTCGTCCCGCGCGACATCGCGACGCGAGAGATTTTCCAAGTCTGTCTCGACGGCATGGGCATCGGCGGCGACAATCAGGTCTATCTCGATCTCACGCACATCGACGCCGCGACGCTCGACCGCAAGCTCGGCGCGATCTTAGAAATCTACGAGATGTTCGTCGGCGACGATCCGCGCCACGTGCCGATGAGAATTTTCCCCGGCGTGCATTATTCGATGGGCGGCTTGTGGGTCGATTTCGATCAGCGCACGAACATTCCCGGCCTCTTGGCGGCGGGCGAGTGCGACTACTCGATTCACGGCGCGAACCGTCTCGGCGCAAACTCGCTCGTCTCATGCGTCTATGGCGGCTTCATCGCCGCGCCCGCCGCCGTTGAGTATGCGAAGAACGTCGAGCGCAACGGCGCGGATGGATCAAAGATTTACGATCAGGAGTTAAAGCGACAGCAGGAGATGAACGACCTGCTCGCTAAGCAGTCGGGCACGGAGAACCAGTACGTCATACACGAAGAGATGGGCAAGTGGATGACGGACAACGTAACGGTCGTGCGCTACAACGACCGTCTCAAAGCGACCGACGAGAAGTTATTGGAGTTGATGGATCGCTTCTCGCACATCTCGATCAACGACTCGAACATGTGGGCCACCCACGCGCTGCCGCACGCGCGTCAACTCTGGAATATGCTTCAACTCGCGCGAGTCATCACACTCGGCGCGCTCAATCGCGACGAGTCGCGCGGCGCGCACTACAAGCCAGACTTCCCGAACCGCGATGATGATCGTTTCTTGAAGACGACCATCGCAGAGTTCTCCGAAGAAGGGCCCGTCTTTTCTTGGGAGCAGGTGGACATTGGGCTGCTTGAGCCACGCAAGCGCGACTACTCGAAGGGTAATCAGACGGCGAAGGCTGCGGCGGGCGGTACGGCTGAGAGTTCGCCGACGAAGGACGGCGCGGCGCAAGTTCCCGCTCCCGGATCGGATCAAAAGCCGTCCGATCTATCAGGCGCGAAGGTTTGGGATCAAAATAAGGAGCAGGTGCGCGACGTGAATCACGGCGAGGCGCAGACGCGCACGGAGCAGGGCAAGTCGATCACAGGCGCGGGGGGTAAATCGGACGAGCTATGAGCACAGAGAAGAACGCACACGCGCAAGCGAAGTTGAACCGTACGCCCCCGGAGTACGTCGATATTAAAATCCGTCGGCGCGAGCGGCAGGACTCCGCGCCCTACTGGGAGGAGTTTCGCATTCCCTATCGCGCGAACCTCAACATCATCTCGTGCCTGATGGAGATTCGCAAAAATCCCGTGACGAAGGACGGCAAACAGACGACGCCGCCCGTCTGGGACATGAACTGTCTCGAACAGGTCTGCGGCATCTGCACGATGATCATTAACGGTCGAGTGCGACAGTCGTGCTCCGCGCTCGTCGATCAGTTGGAGCTGCCGATCACGCTTGAGCCTATGCGGAAGTTCCCGAACGTGCGTGACCTCGCCGTCGATCGCTCCAAGATGTTCGACCATCTCAAGCAAGTCCACGCGTGGATCGAACTCGACGGCACGCACGACCTCGGAGCGGGCCCCCGCATGTCGCAGGACGAGGTGGCGGAGCGATACGCTTACTCGCGCTGCATGACCTGCGGCTGCTGTCTCGAAGCCTGCCCACAGTATGGCGACGACAACTACATCGGGCCCCAAGCCATCGCGCAGGTGCGCTACCAGAATATGCACCCGTCGGGGAAGATGAATCGCGACGAACGCCTCGAAGGCATCATGGGCGACGACGGCATCACCAACTGCGGCAACGCACAGAACTGCGTCCGCGTCTGCCCCATGTCGATCCCTTTAACGAAGGCCATCTACGAAGAGAACCGCGAAACCATCGTCCACGGGCTCTTCGGCTGGCTCAAACGCTGAGCCGCTTCTCACTTGCTTAATTGTTCGCAAACACAAACGTCGAAAGAGATGAAGGGCGGGAATTATCGCTCCGGCCCTTCATCTCTTTCGGACTCGATTGTCCCACTCTAATCGCTCGCTGCGACTCAGTGGTGATGCTCGCGCTCAGACGCGTCCGCCTCTTCCTTCGTCCTATGCACAGTCCCGTCCGGGTGTTCGGGCGGCGTATAGACAGTGTAGAGCTTGAGCGAGGCATTACCGCGCGTGACGAAATTGTGGCGCGTGCCCGCAGGAACGACGACGACGCTGCCCGCGCGCACCGCGAGGCTCTTGCCCGACAGCACCGCTTCGCCTTCACCATCGACGAACATCAACACCTGATCGATTCCCTCGTGCACCTCCTCGCCGATCTCTTCGCCCGGCTTGATTGACATCAGCACGAGTTGCGATCTGTCGGTCGTAAAGAGCACGCGACGAAAGTCTTCGTTGCGCCGCGCGAGTCCGGCCACGTCTTCCGCGTAAGCGTCCTGCCGCTTTGATTGTCCGCTCTCGTTCATCTTCTCTTTCGCCTCGCTATTCGTTTGATTGCTTCGATGATTGTATCCACATCGCGGATGTTAGCAACGGCTCGCGGAGAAACTGTCACCGGCAGATTACTTTTTCTGCACGAGCACTTGGAAACTCTCGCTCATTCGGCCCGGCAGAATCATCTCGCGTGCACCGACGCGCAGCCACGTGCGCTCGGCTTCCGTCTGCGCGTGCGCGCACATTAATTCCAATTGCTCGACCGCACCGGCCCGCAGTAGAAACTTGTCCTGTCGCTCGAAGAGAACGGTCTCAAGCCCCGCGCCACGACCGGCCAGTTCAAGTTGCGTCCAGTTGATCGTCGTAGTCAAGTCTTGACTGCCGGGATCGGCGAGTAAGTCTTCTGAGAGAGCGTGTGCGCGGAAGGCCCGCAGTGTCCCTCCGGCTCGCAGCCGCCGATCATATAATCCGGCAGCGTGTGAGCCATAATCGACGGTGACGACGAAGCTGCGCGCGAACATCGACGCCGCACGCGCGAGCCATGCCTCGCACGCGAGATTGACCTCGGCGCGCTGCCCTTCCGCGAGAGCGATCCCGAATCGCGCGAAGTGTGCGGCGAGTTGCGGGACGGTGGGCTCACGCTCGATCCACGTGAAGTTATTCGCCGCATCGAGCCCGACGCACAACTCTTGCAACCTCCCGCTTCGCATGACGACGCGATGCACGGGCAGCGCGTCGATCAACTCGTTGGAGAAGACAACGCCCACGCTCATCTCATCGCCCGCTTCATCTCGCGCTTCATTGCTTACTTCATCGAGCGCACACGCGTTCTCGTTGTCGCTTTCGTTCGCGCGTTCCGCCGTCGAATCGTCGAAGCGACGGAACTCGACTCGATCGAGGTAAGGCGCGAGCTTCGCGAGGGCCGCCTCGCGCGAGTGATGATTGATCTCTTCGATAACGTAGCGTGTGGAACTGAAGACTTGCGGGAAATTTACAGAGAGAGTTTCGAGCACGACGCGCGCGAAGTCGCACGCGCCCGCGCCCGCTTCGTAGATCGCCCAACGTGCGGGCGAGCCGAGTTGTTCGTGGAGCGAGGCGAAGTAGCGCGCGAAGGTGGCGGCGAAGAGGGGCGTGCGTTCGGGGCTCGTGCGGTAGTCGCCCGTGCGTCCCCAGCGCGTGAGATCGGC
This sequence comes from Acidobacteriota bacterium, assembly GCA_032229975.1. Taxonomy (GTDB): domain Bacteria; phylum Acidobacteriota; class Blastocatellia; order Pyrinomonadales; family Pyrinomonadaceae; genus JAIVGV01. Next base: position 50,813 of record JAVXVG010000044.1, read on the forward strand.
GCGTCGATAATATCCATCGCGCTCATCGTAGAGGGCCGCCGCCATCCAGTCACGGAAGGTCAACGCGCCCTCGCGCGCGATGCGTCGGCGCAGTCGTTCGGCGAGCGGCGTCTGTTCGTTCGCTGTGAGCAAGGTTGAATGTGCGGACGTGCGAAGAGCGGGATGTTAACGCTCTGCGGAGTCGTCTTGGTCGGCGAGCAGTCGCGTCGTGTGATCGGTGACGCTCGCCGGCGGTTGCGAAATCTCCGACGTGTCCACGCGTTGTGCGAAGAGAGTCTGCGCGGGCCGGAACTTGCCGGGTGGGAGCGCGCCCGTGCGTGCGTGCGGATCGAATCGACCTTGTGCTGTTGGCGGCGCGTAGAGCGGCGTGCCTTGCGACAGGGGCGGCGACTTGTCCTCGAAGATGGCCGCGATGAGGAGTCGCAGCAAGCCCGCGAGCAGGATGATCGCGCCGATGACGGTGAATTCGCCCGGCGCTCCGATGAGAGGGTGCAGCAGACCGAGCATGGGTATGAGGAACAGGCCGACGAGCATGATCGCGCCGCCCTGTCGCATCCCCTTGCGGCGCGGCGTGAGCGGCGGCGTGCCGCCCGTCGCGATCAGTGGCGGCGTCGTGGCCTGAGCGCCGTCGCGCGACAACAGTTCGTTAACGCCGCCGAGCGCGAACCCGCAACGCGAGCAGAAGCGCAACGCATCGCTCGACTGCAATTGACCACACTTCGGACAGAACATGGGGAAACCTCACTTCGGACGGTTTAAGAATCGGGCCGGATAGATCGGCGAACGCGTCGCAGCGACGATCATGCGCGTTCGTAAGAAAAACTTACGAACGTCGCGAGGTGGAAGTTCGCGGCGAGTCGCAAACGTCTGCGCGCTTACGGATGCGAAAGGCGTTCGTCGGAGAAGAGCCGGAAGGTCGCGCAGGCCCGTCCTTGATAGTGCGCGGCGCGCGCGAGGGTCTCGCAGAGCAGCGCGACGAGCGACTTCAACTCGCCGGATGGGACGGCGATCTCTTTCGAGAGATCGCCGTCCGAACGGAAGAGCGCGAAGCCGCGCCGACGCGTCGCCTCGACCTCCGCGAGATATTCTTCGACGAGTCGTGGAGTCGAGAGTGTTTCGGGCAGCGTCCACTCGAAGGGATCATCCCAGAGCGTCGCCGTGATGCCGCCAAAGGTCTGCTCCACACTCGCCGCCGAGCGCAACAGATGCTCGCCGCACGAATAGACGAGAATGCCGCCCGTTGGCGTGCGTGGTTGCCAGTAGAGTTTATCCACGGGCACTGCGCGCGCGAGGGCCAGCGAGCGCGTGTGCAGCCGTGAGAACTCTTCGTCGAATGACTTGACGATCAGCATCATGCTCGACGCGCGTCTGCGATCTTTCGTCGTGTGCCTTAGCGATCCTTTGCCTTGCGGCCGGACTCGCGAAGCACAGTCCCCATGTTGTGCCCGCGCAGGATGAAGCCGGTCATGACGTGGCCCTTCGTCTCGACGCGCGAGCCGCGCGCGGGCACGGTGCGGTCGGCAACGACCCACATCCGGCCCGTGCCGTCGTCGATCTCGTAAGCTCCGTTGCCGAGCACGCCGTAGCTATCGGTGACGGTTCCGACGATGGAGATCGTCTTGTCGCGGTAGCGACTCGGATCGGCATTGATCTGGTTGATGGTCTTCTTGGCGAGAGCCGTCGCGGAGAGCGCGGCGACGAGTAGGGCGGCGAAGATGATCGATCTGTTGAGCGTGCGCATGGCTTCCCCTTTCAAGTTCGCTGAGATTTCAGTGTCGTCTGTGGGAGAGCGCGAAAAAGCGTCCGAGCCTGCGATGAGCCGGGGCGCAGTGGGGATGCCCGGAAAGAAAAGTTGTGATGCTGAACGATGAAGTTAAGAGAATCTGTTTTTAACTCATCGTGCATCATCCCTGTTCGCTTGTTCACGATTGTTGTCAGGTCGCGAGCCGGTCAAATTATATCAGAAAGGGTCGCCCGCGAGACTTCAAGTCTCGCGGGCGGCCCTTTCGCACGACTCACGTCGAGCGAGACGGCTTCACTCGAATCATTGTCCCTCTGCCTTCTTGTACGCCAGACGGAAATAGGAGTAGGCCTTCTTGTAGTCGCCGGCCGCCACAGCTGCGTCGCCTTTAGCCAGCAGCGCGTTGGCTTGATCGGTGTTTGAACCGGCGATGTTAGCGATGGTCTGCACGACGATGCTGCGGGTCAACTCCAAGAACCCGCCCTTTGCGCCCGGCGTCATGTAGAGCGCGACGAAGGTCGCACTGTCGCTCGAAGCCAGATCAGCCTCGATCTGCGTATGCAGGATCAAAGTCTTCAGCGTGGCGGTGTTGGCGTTGGCGTTGGCGACGATGGTGTTCCGGTTCGTGTCGTCGTTGCTGATGATGGCCGTCTGAGTGTTACTGATGGCCGTGGTCAGCGTGGCAGTGTTGCCGTTCGCGTTCGCCACGATGGCCCCTTGACTGTTGCTGATCGCCGTGGTGATCGTGGTCTTGTTGGTGTTGTCGTTGGCGATGCTGCTATCGAGTTGCGAATCGAGATGGCCCATGCGATTGAAGGCCCCGTCAATCGTCCTCTTGGTGAAGTCGTCGTTGCAGGCGCTCACCTTATCGCGAACGACTGTCGCCGCGATCAGCAGAGCATCGGCAGCGACGCAAGCCGCACTTGTATTGCCGCCGCCGCCACCGCCTTCACCGGCAACGACCGTGACCACAACGACAACCTGATTGCAAGCTCTGTCTGAGGCCGCGTGAATCCCTTTGGCGATGAAGTAGATCGCGTCGGTGGCGATAATCAACGCCGAAGAGGGCCGACCAGAGCCGACGAGGGCACCGCACACGCTATCGGGCCCGTCGCGATCCGGCAGGTTCGCCGAGCTGATGGACACGTTGCCGTTTGCAGCGCGCGCCTCTTTCTCGCGCTCCAATCGCTGCAACACCCTCTGACGGTGCGGCTCAAGGAGTGGCCTGTACTCATCAAGAGCCGCGCGCATCTCGACGAGTTGGTTGTTCATCTCAGCCGGATTCATCGTCTCGCGAAAGGAGTTGAGTTCCTTCGGGGTGAAGCGCTCAAACTGTAATCTGGCTTGAGTAAGACCATTCGTAAGCTCTGTGTGCTCGGGCGCGACCAGATCGGTGAACTGCTGGACTGTGTCGGTCAACTCAAGAAACTTAGCGCGCAACGCTTCAAGCTCTTCCGGCACGTACTGCTTCCCAGCGTGGCCGTTCTTGGTTTGAACGGCCAGCGCAGGGCCCGACATCGTGCCGGAGTCTGCGCCCGGCTCACTCCGCTTCTCGACACGTTTGACGGAAGGGGGAGCAGCGAAGACGGAGGTGGCAAACGTCAGGGGGTTGATCGCTATGGCGAGAGCGACCGCGAGTAAGCGGTAGGGTCGGGTCATCAATTAGCTTCTCCTTAAAATAGAAGGGTCAGGCTGATTAGCGTGCAATCAGGCGTGTTTGCTTGCGAGACGGGCCGGCGGATGTGCACTTCAAGAGAAAGACTGAATCGGCGGATTTCTCCAGCGCGGCATGAGACAGGCAGGTGAGAACACCCTACAGGCACGAGGGTAACAAGTCAACTTTCATACGAGTATCATGCGAGAATCGTGACGGTTACATACAGACTCTTGCGGCTTCGGGATGTTGAAACGAAAAGCGGCGACGTTGAGATCACAACGTCGCCGCTTCCGCCATCAACAGTGCGCTGTCTAGATCAGTTGCCGAACCAGCCGATGGGCTTACCCGAAAGATCGACCCAGACGCTCTTGACCTGCGTGTACATCTCAAGCGCGTGCTTGCCCATCTCGCGCCCGTAGCCTGACTGCTTGTAGCCGCCGAAGGGCGACGCGGCATTGAACATATTGAAGGTGTTGATCCAGATGACACCGGCCTTGATCGCTTTCGCGAAACGATGCGCGCGCGTGATGTTGCTTGTCCAGATGCCTGCGGAGAGACCGAAGATCGTGTCGTTCGCCTGACGAATGAGATCGTCCTCGTCGCTGAAGGTGATGACGGAGGTGACGGGCCCGAAAATCTCTTCCTGCGCGACGCGCATCCCGTTGTTCACTTCGCTGAAGATCGTCGGCTGGAAGAAGTAGCCGCCCTTGAACTTCTCTTCGAGCTGCGGCGAGCAGCCGCCCGCGAAGACGGTCGCACCCTCGCCACGCGCGATATCAACGTAGCCCTTGATGCGGTCGAGCTGTTCGGACGAGACTTGGGGGCCCATCTGCGTCGCCTTGTCCATCGGATCGCCGACCTTGATCTTCTCAGCCTTCGCCTTGAAGCGTTCGAGGAACTCTTCCTTGACGCGCTCGTCAAGGAAGAGGCGCGAGCCCGCGCAGCAGACTTGGCCCTGATTGAAGAAGATGCCCATCATCGCGCCGTTGACAGCCTGCTCGATGTCCGCATCGGCGAAGACGATGTTCGGCGCTTTGCCGCCGAGTTCGAGAGAGACTTTCGACAGGTTGTCGGCGGCAGCGTGCGCGATCAGTTTGCCGACTTCGGTCGATCCGGTGAAGGCCACCTTGTCGATGCCCTTGTGCGAGGCGAGGGCCGCGCCCGCCGTCTCGCCGTAGCCGGGAACGACGTTGACGACGCCGTCGGGGAATCCCGCTTCCTGAATGAGCTTCGCTAGTTCGAGCGCACCCACAGGCGTCTGCTCGGCGGGCTTCAAGACGATGGTGTTGCCGGCGGCGAGCGCGGGCGCGAGCTTCCATGCCGCCATCAACAGAGGAAAGTTCCACGGGATGATCTGGCCGCAGACGCCGACGGGTTCACGCAGAGTGTAGTTGAACATCTGACCGGGGACGGGGATCGTCTCGCCCTCGATCTTAGTGGCCCAACCGGCGAAGTACTCAAAATTTTCGGCGACCGAAGGGATGTCGATGTAGAGCGATTCCTTGATCGGCTTGCCGTTATCAGAAGTCTCAAGCTCCGCGAGTTCTTTCGCGTGCGACTCGACGAGCTGCGCGAGCTTGTAGAGCATCCGCCCGCGATCTCGCGCGGAGACCTTCGACCACTTGCCGTCGAAGGCTCGACGCGCAGCATCGACAGCCTTGTCGATGTCCGCCTTGTCGCCCTCGGCCACTTCGGCGAACGTTTCACCGGTCGCGGGATTTGGCGTCGTGAAAGTCTTGCCCGATTCGGCGTCAACGAACTTGCCGTCGATGTAGAGTTGATAGCGGCGTGGCGTCTCTGATGCTGTTTGCGTTGAAGACATGAAGATTGCTCCTTAGTCTGCGGACGGAAAAGTTGCTTGAAGTTTGATCGCGTTGGTTGGGTTCACGAGAGTTAATTTATCACCAACTCGCGGCTAAGTCTAAAGAGCGACCGCGCGCACGTCGATCTGTTTGCGCGCGGCGACGATGAGATAGCGCGACGCGCTAGTCGTGCTCAGGCGACTTCACGCCGTCTTGAGGTTGAGGCCGCTTCTTCTCCTCGTCGGCGGCGTATTGCAGATCGCGGTCGCCGGTGATCTCGTCCCAGTCGTAGCCGAGGTGGCGCGCGAAGCGCAGCAGCGGCTCCTCCCACTCCTCGCGGTTGGCGCGATACTCTTCCCATCCGGCTTCGATATCCTTCTGCGTCTTGATGCCCGCGTCTTCAAACTTGCGTAGCGTCTGCTCGAAACGCTGACGCCAACGGCGCGACTCTTCAAACTTCGCGCGACTACTTTTCGTGCGTCGTTTGCCGAGACCGAGGTTGGTGATGAACTCGCCGAGCACATGGCGCGAGCTGGCTTCGAGCGTCGTCACTTCCGGGTGATGACAGAGCTGCGGGTAAGTCTCCGCGTCGAGGCAGGAGCGTATGACCGCACAGGTTTCGAGCGTGATGAAGAGCACGCGCGGCACGCTCTTATAAACTTCGACGGTGTGGAAGTAGTGGAGGATCGGATGCTCTGTGTGTGCTTCGAGCAGCTCTTGCAGGTCGCGCGCGCCGGTGCGCAGGATGTCCTCCATGCCGACGAAGTGATCGACGACGAAGTGATGCGCGATGAACCCGGCGACGTTCGCGCCCTCATCCGCCTGATGATAGAAGCTCAAAGCGACCGTGCGCTTGCGCTGGAGCGCGCCATAGACGGTGAGCAGGTACGTGATCGCGAGCGAGATCAGCGCAACGCCCGATGCCGACTCGCCGACGGCAAGCAGGCGTGTCGTCGTCGTGCCTGCGATGAGTTCGCCGTCGCCCGCAGTCGTCAGCGTCATGCCGCTAAAATAGATTGCGTCGGAGAAGTCGAGCGAAGAGAGATCGCGCGTGGTGTGAAACTGCGTCGTGAGTCGCGGCGCATAGATGAGCGAGAAGCCGAGCATGATGAGCGCGATGTAGATGACGATGAGCGTTGGCATCAATAGCGGCGCGACGATGTTGAGCAGGCGATGACGCCCCTGCCGCGAGATGCGTCGTGCGAAGGTGAGAGCGGCCCGCCACGCGGATCGGTTGAGCGTGTCGCCGAGTGGCCCTACGCGTGGCCGGTCGTCGAGGATCGTCGAGTACACGTCAACTGCGACGAGCAGCAGCAAGACGACACCGGAGACTGTGAGCACGAGCTTCGTCATTTGCGGATCGGGAACGAAAGCTAGATGTGACACAGAAGTCTTTCGTGCCTTCAAAGTCTAATGCCGGGAACAAGTCGCGCGAGGCGTCATGCTCCCGGCTCAAGTTAGTTGTCGCCTCGTTCGTCTCTGCGTGTCATGCCGACTGCGCGATCAACTGCCGCAAGACGAAGGGCAGGATGCCACCGTGTCGGTAGTATTCGATCTCAATCGGCGTGTCGATGCGTAGCGTGACCGGAATCTCCTCGACCTCGCCTTTGGATCTGTGAACGTGCAGCGTGATGTCCTGTCGCGGCTTGATCTCTTCGTTCTCCAGACCGACGAGGCAGAAGGTCTCCGAGCCATCGAGTTGTAATGTCTGCGCCGTCGTGCCCTCCTTGAACTGCAACGGGAGCACGCCCATGCCGACGAGGTTCGAGCGATGTATGCGCTCGAAACTTTGCGCGACGACAGCGCGCACACCGAGCAAGCGAGTTCCCTTCGCAGCCCAATCGCGCGAACTGCCAGTGCCATACTCCTGTCCCGCGATGACGACGAGCGGCACGCCCGCCGCTTGATAGTGCACCGAGGCATCGTAGATGCTCATCTTCTCGTTGACGGGTTGCAGGCACGCGACGTCGCCCTCCGTGCCGGGAACCATCAGGTTGCGTATGCGGACGTTGGCGAACGTGCCGCGCACCATCACTTGATGATTGCCGCGACGCGAGCCGTAAGAGTTGAAGTCCTCGACGTTGACTCCGCGCAGACGCAAGTAGATTCCCGCAGGCGACGTGGGCTTGATCGCGCCCGCAGGCGAGATGTGATCGGTCGTCACGGAGTCGCCGAAGATGGCGAGCGGGCGCGCGGCTTTGATGTCTGTGAACCTGCCGGGCTCCATGCTGAAGCGTTCAAAGTAGGGCGGCTCTTGAATGTAGGTCGAGAGTTGATCCCATTCATAGACCTCGCCCGCGACGCTCGGTATCTCGTTCCAGAGTGGATTCTGCTCGGCGAAGTCGCTGTAAAGTCTCTGGTAGGTGGCTGGATCGGTCGCTGCACCCATCAGTTCGCCGATCTCTTCCGAAGTGGGCCAGATGTCGCGCAGGTAAACGTCTCTGCCGTCGCTTCCCTGTCCGATGGGTTCTTTCGTCATGTCGATCTGGACGCGACCTGCGAGCGCGAAGGCGACGACGAGCGGCGGCGACATGAGAAAGTTTGCGCGCACGCTCTGATGCACGCGCGCCTCAAAGTTGCGATTGCCTGAGAGCACGCTCGCCGTCACGATGTCGTGCTCGTTGATAACCGATTCGATGCGTGGATCGAGAGGTCCCGAATTGCCGATGCAGGTCGTGCAGCCATAGCCGACGACGTTGAAGCCGAGTTGATCGAGGAAGGGCTGCAAGCCTGTTCGATCTAAATAGTCTGTCACGACGCGCGAGCCGGGCCCGAGCGAGGGCTTGACGGTTGGCGGCACACGCAGGCCCCGCTCGACGGCCTTCTTCGCAAGCAGGCCCGCGCCGAGCATGACCGAAGGGTTAGAGGTGTTGGTGCATGAAGTGATCGCGGCGATGACCACGTCGCCGTGTCCGAGTTCAGTATGCGTTCCTCCGCCGTCCTGTGCAGCTTGCGCGGCTTCCGCACCTTGATAATCGACGCGGTCGGGCGTCGGGCGGTTCTGCATCATCTCGCGCTCGGTCGAAAGGTTCGTGTCGTTCTCGCTCGTGAAGCGGTCGATGGCATGGGGCATGGTCGCAGGGTCTTGCTCACCGCCGCCAGCTATCGCTTCGCCCGGCGCGGAGTCGTGCGCAAGTGCAGCCTCGCGCGCGCCAGCGCCGAGGTTGACGGCGAAGCGTTCTTCGATCTCCGCGTGCGACTTGTTGTAGCCGTTCTCGCCCGTGGGTTTCTCCAGCAGATCGAGAAAGCTGTCCTTGAGACTCTGCAACTCGATGCGATCCTGTGGCCGCTTGGGGCCCGCCACGCTCGGCTGGATCGCGGAGAGATCAAGCTCGACCACCTGACTGTAATCGCACTCGCCTTCGCGCGGGATGCCGAACATTCCTTGCGCCGCATAGTAGTTGCGGATCAACTCGACGTGCTCTTCCGTGCGGCCCGTCGCGCGATAATAGTCGAGCGTCTTCTCATCGACGGGGAAGAAGCCCATCGTCGCGCCGTATTCGGGGGCCATATTGCCGATGGTGCAACGGTCGAAGGCGGCGATTGATGACGCGCCCTCGCCGAAGAACTCAACGAACTTGCCAACCACTTTCGTCTGTCGCAAAAGCTCTGTGACGCGCAGCACTAGATCGGTCGCCGTTACGCCTTCGCGAAGCGTGCCCTTCATGTGCACGCCAACCACGTCGGGCGTCAGAATGTAGATCGGCTGCCCGAGCATCGCAGCCTCTGCTTCGATGCCGCCGACGCCCCAGCCGACGACGCCGATGCCGTTGACCATCGTCGTGTGCGAGTCCGTGCCGACGAGCGTGTCAGGGTAATAGACTCCATCTTTTTCAACCACGCCGCGCGCGAGATATTCAATGTTGACTTGATGAACGATGCCGATGCCCGGCGGCACGACGCGGAAACTCTCAAAAGCCTGCATGCCCCATTTCAGAAATTGATAGCGCGAGCGGTTGCGTCGAAACTCCGTCTCCATGTTGAGTCGCAAGGCGTCGGGCGTTGACCAGTAATCGACTTGAACGGAGTGATCGATAACGAGATCGACGGGCACGAGCGGCTCGATGATTTTGGGATCGCGCCCCATGCGCTGAACCGCCGAGCGCATCGCGGCGAGATCGACCAAGAGAGGCACGCCCGTAAAATCCTGCAAGAGCACGCGCGCCACGCTGAAAGGAATCTCATCGGTGCGCTCTGCGTTCGCTTCCCAAGAAGCGAGCAAGCGCACGTCCGACTCTTCGACGACGCGACCGTCGAAATTTCTGAGCACCGATTCGAGCACGATGCGCGCGCTCACGGGCAGACGAGAGACGGGCCCGATGCCTTCGCGCTCGAGTTGCGGCAGCGAGTAGAACTTGGCTTTCCGGCCCTGACCGGCGTCGAATTCCTGTAGCGTGTTGAAGAGATTATGAGTCATGGGATTTATCGAAGTGATCTGTGGTGAAAGCGACGCTAGGAGCAGGGACAAACTACGCCCCTACGATTTTTCGCCGCGTTGTGATGTTGGCTGAACAAGTTTCAGTTTACGAGCAGGGTCTTAAATCGTCAAGGAAGTGATCTCCAGACGCAGTTCGTGTGGCGCAGGTTCGCGTCATTTGTTATAGTTTGAGCATTCAGCAATCAGCCGTCAGCAATCAGCCAGAGCCGCAGAATATTCGGCGATGCTGGCTCATCGCTTCAGACTTTTCGGGCCGACTGCTGATCGCTGAATGCTGAATTGCTTTGCGAGGAGACAAGCGATGTCGAAGAAACGGCCGGAGGACTTCGAGTACCTGAGCAACGATCCGAACTTTGTGCCCGATCCGGAGATCGAGAAGTTCATGGAGGAAGAGATCGCGCGCGCGCCGAAAGACCCCGATCAACTCGCGCATCGCCTGCGTGAAAACACAGCCTCGTCGCCCGCCGATTCGGGTGGCGATCCGGACGCGACGTGGGAAGACGTAAACGATAGCGGCGAGGAGTCGGTCGCGGGCGACAACCCGACGCCCGATCAATCGCTCGTCGAAGAGAACGCGCGGGCCATCGGCGTTTCTTTTGAGGACAACGAAGAGCTTGAGTTCATCGACAAGATCGACAAGCGCGACCGCAATCGCTTCGAGCTTGACCCACGCTCGAAGACCGAAGACGACACGATCTAGCAAGTCGTAAATGGTGAATGGTCAATGGTGAATGGACTGAGTTCCCATTCACCATTGACCATTCACCGTTTACGGCTCTATTTGAAGTTGCTGCGCGGAACTAACGTCACACTCTTGACCACGATCTTATCCGCCGGTCGATCCGTCTCCGGCACGACGGGCGCGGTGCTAATGATGTCGGCGTTGCCAATGCCTTCGATGACGCGGCCGAAGACGGTGTAACGCTTGTCGAAGGAGGCCTGACGTTTGAGCGTGATGTAGAACTGACAGTTCGCCGAGTCGTTCGATTGCGCGCGCGCCGCGCCGACCGTCCCGCGCTCGTATGGAATGTCGGAGAACTCTGCGGGCACGTTCGGATATTGCGAGCTGCCCGCGCCGTCGTTCTTCGGATCGTCATCCTTCGAGTTCGGATCGCCGCCCTGAATGATGCCGAGTTCAGGATCGACGCGATGAATGGTCGTGCCGTTGTAGAAGCCCTCGTTCACGAGCTGCTTGAAACGCTCGACCATCTTCGGCGCGACGTTCGGGTAAAGCTCTATGACGATGCGACCGAAGTCCGTCTCGATGACGGCGGCTTGCGCATCCGCTTCGGGCTTAACATTCTTCTTCACCTTCGACTCGTCAACGCCCGTCTCGGCGTCGAAATCCTTTTCCGCCTGCTTCTTCGCATCCTTCGAGCACGACGCGGCGACAAGCGCGAGGCACAGGCACAGCAAAGCGGCTGCGATCAACTTGATCCTTCCACTCATTTAATCAATTCCCTCTCGGCTTTCATTCTTCAAGAGCTACAATTCTTCCAGACTGCTTTTCGGTCGAACCGTCGCGCGACTTCAAACGCGCTGGACGATCAAAACAGCTTGCGACTATCGAGCAGGATCGTCACGGGCCCGTCATTCACCAACTCGACTTCCATCATCGCGCGGAAGCTCCCGGTCTCGACGCGCAAACCGGCCCCGCGCGCCTGCGCGACGAAGAACTCATACAACTTCTTTGCCGCTTCCGGCTGCGCCGCCTCGCTCCACGAAGGTCTGCGACCGCGCCGCGCGTCGCCGTAGAGCGTGAACTGCGAAACGACGAGCAACGCGCCCCGCGACTCCTCGACCGAGATGTTCATGCGCCCCTCCGCGTCGTCGAAGATTCTCAACTTCTTGATCTTCTCGACCAGATAATTCGCATCGCCTTCCCCGTCATCGTGCGCCACGCCCAACAGCACGACGAGTCCGCCCGCGATCTCTCCGACCGTCGAGCCTTCAACTTTTACACTCGCGCGCGCCACGCGCTGCAACACGGCTCGCATCGTCTCACATGAACTATCAGCGAAGAGAAAATGAGAGTTGAAACGTTGCCGCACGAAGCGACGCGCAACGACTGCATTGACACTCTCTCATTTCTTCGGCGGCCGGCTTGGCCTGATCTCGACGCGGCTCGGCAGGCTTCGCTCATCGTGTCTCAACAGATTGACGACGACGCGGGCAATGTCTGCGGGTTGCAGTTGCCAGCTCTTCGATTCGTCGGGCGCATCGCCGCCAAACGCCGTGTTGACAGAGCCGGGCATGATGTAAGAGACCTTGATGCCGTCCTGCCTGACCTCTTGCATCAACGCCTCGCTGAAACCGTTCAAACCAAACTTCGATGCGTTGTATGCAGACATCTCCGGGTGCGGGTTCGCGCCCGCAAGCGAAGAGATGTTGATGATGTATCCGCCGCTTCGCTGCTTCATCAAAGGAATCGCTTCACGACAACAGTAGAAGACGCCGAACAGGTTCGTCTCAACGACCGCGCGAAAGTCCGCAGGCGACATCTCTTCGACGCGACCGAACAGACCGACGCCCGCGTTGTTCACGAGCACGTCCACGCCGCCGAGTTCCGCAACCGTGTGCTCGAACAAAGCGCGCACCTGCTCCGCGTCGCGCACGTCGCAGACCGCGCCGGTGATCTGTGCGTCGCTCAAGTCGCCCAGTTCATCAACCGTTCGTTTGATCTCGTCAACGTCGCGCCCACTCACGCAGACGCTCATCCCTTCGCGCATCAGGGCCTCCGCGATGGCCCGACCGATGCCCTTCGTGCTGCCCGTGACGATTGCAGACTTCCCTTTGGTCTCCATCGGGTGGCCCCCTCGCTTATCCCTTCAACTTCTTTTGCAGGACTTCGTTGACGAGCTTCGGATTCGCCTTGCCCTGCGAAGCCTTTAACACCTGACCGACGAAGAAGCCGATCAACGTCTCCTTGCCCGCGCGAAACTGTTCGAGCTGCTTCGGGTTTGCCGCGATCACTTCATCGACGATGCGCTCGATCTCTCCCGCATCGGAGACCTGCGCGAGTCCCTGTTCATCGACGACCGCCTGCGCGCTCTTGCCCGTCGCAAACATTTCGACGAGCACGTCCTTCGCCTGCTTGCCGCTAATCTGGCCCTCATCAACCAGACGCACGAGCGCGCCCAACTCTTCCGCCGCGACCGGCGACTCTCCGGCCCCACGACCCGCGACTTCAAGTTCGCGCAGCAACTCCGACCTGATCCAGTTCGATGCTCCGCGCGGGTTGTTCGACGCACGCGCCGCGCGCTCGTAGTAGTCCGCGAGCGCACGATCTGAAGTTAACTGCGCGGCATCGCTGTAACTGAGATCGTACTCTTCGACGAATCGCCTGCGTCTCGCTTCCGGCAACTCCGGCATCAACGCGCGCACGCGCTCGACGAACTCTAAGGAGACTTCGAGCGGCGGTAGATCGGGCTCTGGGAAATATCTATAGTCGTGCGCCTCCTCCTTCGAGCGCATGACGCGCGTCTCCTGCGCGCGGTCATCCCACAGCCGCGTCTCCTGCGAGACTCGACCACCGGACTCGATCAAGTTGATCTGTCGCTCGATCTCAAACTCGATGGCCTTTTGCATGAATCGCACCGAGTTCAGATTCTTCAACTCGACCTTCGTGCCGAAGCCTTCGCCCGTGCGACGCACGGAGACGTTCGCCTCGCAACGCAGATTTCCCTTCTCCATGTCGGCTTCACTGGCCCCGACCCACTGCAACGCGCGTCGCACGTGGTTAACGTAGTCGTAAGCCTCCCAAGACGTGCGAAAGTCCGGCTCGGTGACGATCTCGGCGAGCGGCGTGCCCGCGCGATTGAGATCGACGTAGGAGAAGCGATCCGTTTCCGGCAGGCCCTCGTGGACGTTCTTGCCCGCGTCCTCTTCTAAGTGCAAGCGCGTGATGCGAACACGCATCTCCCGCCACTCGCGCGCGTGGCCCGCTTCGTCGCGCGTCGCGGTCATTACGTCCAACTCGCCGCGTTCCGAGAACGGCTTGTCGTACTGCGAAATTTGATAGCCCTTCGGCAGATCAGGATAGAAATAGTTCTTGCGCGCGAAGATCGAACGCTCGTTGACGTGAAGACCGAGCGCGAGCGCGGCGCGCGCACCGAGTTCGACGGCGCGGCGATTCAAGACCGGCAACGCGCCGGGCAATCCGAGACAGACCGGGCACGTGTTCGCGTTTGGCTCATCGCCGACGCGCGTCGAGCAGCCGCAAAATATCTTCGACTCCGTGCTCAGTTGCGCGTGAATTTCGAGACCGATCACGGTCTCCCACCCGTCCTTGATCATTTAAGCGTTTCTCCTCACACGTCTCTTCGAGCATGACGCGTCAACGTCGCGCGTAAAAAATTCTTCTTGCGCGCGAGTATATCATTCGCGCTCAGGCCCGGCGAAGTTGACTCGCCCGCGTCGAAAAACGTGCTTGACTGAACGGAAAGTGGTGTACAATCCAATCCGTCTCAGACCCATGTTCGTAGTTTCGCGCGACAGCGACGGATGTTCTTCCACCGCACGCGCGCCCCAGACCTTTATTCTCCCTAAGGAGGCTACTGATTTACATGGCTAAAACCATTGCGACTATCCTCGGCGTGGTGTTCCTGCTCGCCGGTGTCATCGGGTTCGTCTCGCATGACTTCCTCGGTATGCACCTCAACACCGCACACAACCTCGTCCACATCATCTCCGGCGCGGTCTCGCTCTACTTCGGTCTCGCAGGATCGCTCTCCGGCGCGCGCACCTTCTGCATCGTCTTCGGCGTCGTCTATGCGCTGCTCGGCGTCTGCGGCTTCGTGCTCGGCAGCGGCTCCGACTGGCTCCTCAAAATTGACGACCTGCTCATGTTCGGCAAGATGGATCACATCGTCCACATCTTGCTCGGCATCGTTTACCTGATCGGCGGGCTGACGACGAAAGCCGCCATGAACGCCGACCGCTCGTAAAAGAGGCGGGCGACGGGATCGACAACTTCAGCGACCGAAAGATCGCAGGGCCACTACCGCGAAACGGCGACCCAGCGCCGCCCCTTTCGCGGAGTCCCTGCGTCTTTTTTTTGCTCTCCCACCATCTGCTTCTCAACCTTCCAACTTTGCCGCACCGCACCGCGCCGGAGTAAGATGCGATCCGTTCAACGGCGCACGTTTCTGAGCCGAACAGCTTCGACTGAAGCGTCGATCTTTTATTCGGAGAGTCTTCATTCATGATCAAGACCGTGGAATGGACGGACGAAGGCGTTCGCATGATCGATCAGCGTCTGCTGCCGACCGAGGAGAAGTATCTCACCTTGCGCTCGTGCGAGGAGGTGGCTGATGCAATCAAGCAGATGGTCGTGCGCGGCGCGCCCGCGATTGGCGTCGCCGCCGCGATGGGTCTCGCGGTTGGAATGAAGCAGGCGGTCGCCACGAACGCTGCCGATCTCTCCTACGACTTCGACTACATGTGCGACCTGATGAGTCGCACGCGCCCGACTGCCGTCAATCTCTTCTGGGCCATCGAGCGGATGCGTGAAGCCTTTCGCCGCGCCTGCGCCGAGATGACTGATGCCGAACAGATCAAGCGACGACTCGTCGAAGAAGCGAAGCGCATCCATGCGGAAGACATCGCATCGAACCGCGCCCTCGGTCGCTTCGGCGGAGAGTTGATCGCAGACGGCGCGACCGTGCTCACGCACTGCAACGCGGGCGCGCTCGCCACGGCAGGCGACTATGGCACTGCGCTCGGCGTCATTCGCGGCGCGCGCGATGCAGGCAAGCGTATCGCCGTCATCGCCGACGAGACGCGCCCCTTTCTTCAAGGCGCGCGCCTGACCGCGTGGGAACTCTCGCAGGATGAGATACCCGTCACGGTCATCACGGACAACATGGCCGGTCACGTGATGAAGCAGGGCAAGGTTGACGCCGTCGTCGTCGGTGCAGATCGCATCGCTGCCAATGGCGACGCCGCCAACAAGATCGGAACTTACATGGTCGCCGTGCTGGCCCGCGAACACGGCATCCCCTTCTACGTCGCCGCCCCTATCTCCACCATCGATCTCAATCTCGCCACGGGCGACGAAATCCCCATCGAAGAACGCGACACGCGCGAGGTCACGCACCTGCGCGAGCAACAACTCACGCCCACCGGAGTCCCCGCGCACAACCCCGCCTTCGACGTAACGCCCAACGCACTCATCGCCGCCATCATCACCGACAAAGGCGTGGCGCGTCAGCCCTATGTTGACAGCCTCAAGAGACTATTCGAGATTTGAAGTCAGCTATATTTATTTGATTGGCCCGGATGTGGTTGTGAGGTTCGGGCGCATCACACGTTTCCAGCGTAGCGGCTCTGCTTCCACCAGTCGAGAGTCTTCTGCAATCCCTCTTCGAGATCGATGCGCGGCTCGTAGCCGAGCAGTTCGCGCGCGCGTGTAATGTCGGCGAGGCTGTGGCGCACGTCGCCGACGCGCGTCTCGCGATACTCAACTTCCGCATCGGTGCGTCCTGTCACCTTCTTCAGTGCGGAGAGCAACTCATTCAGAGATGTCTGCCGACCGTTGGCGACATTGATGACCTGTCCGACCGCCGACGCGCTTTCGGCGGCGAGCAAGTTCGCCTCGACAGCGTTGGCGACGTAGGTGAAGTCGCGCGTCTGCTCGCCGTCGCCGTAGATGACAGGATGGCCGTCGCCCGCCAGAGCCGCGATGAAGCGTGAGATGACGCCGGAGTATTCCGATGACGGGTCTTGGCGAGGGCCGAAGATGTTGAAATAGCGAAGCGCGACGGTTTCGAGCCCGTATGAGCGTGTGAAAACTTTGCAGTAGAACTCGCCGAAGAGTTTCGCAGCGGCGTAGGGACTCAAGGGATCGGGCGACATCGTTTCGATCTTCGGCGACGTGGGCTGGTCGCCGTAGGCCGATGACGAAGCCGCATAGACCACTCTTCGCACGCCCGCGTCGCGCGCCGCCAGAAGCAGCGAGAAAGTTCCTTCGACGCAAGCCTCGTGAGTCTCGCGCGGGTTCGCGACCGAGCGAGGCACGGAAGGAATCGCTGCCTCGTGGAAGATGAGTTCGACGCCCTCTAAGGCGCGACGCAACGCATCCTCGTCGTTCAGATTACCGCGCACAAAGTCCACGTCGCCGCCGATCTCTTCGAGGTTCTCCAAGTGCCCTGTCGAGAGATCGTCGATGACGCGCACGCGCGCGCCACGCCCTGCGAGGGCCGCAGCGATGTGCGAGCCAATGAAGCCCGCCCCGCCCGTCACTAATGCGATTCCTGAGAGAGACATAAGTTAGAGGTTGGAGGTTAGAGCTTAGTTAAAGACAGTTTTGTTACTGACCTCTAACCTCTAGCCTCTACTTTTACCGGCCCACACCGACGTACTCGAAACCGAGGCGGCGCACGTCTTGGGGCTCATAGATATTTCGCAGGTCAGCAATCTTCGGCTGACGCATGAGAGCACGCACGCGCGCAAGGTCGAGTGCGCGAAACTGATTCCATTCGGTAATGAAGACAAGAAGGTCTGCGCCTTCGACAGCCGCATACTCGTCTGCCGCGTACTCGACCTGTGGCAGCAGTGCGCGTGCCGCATCCATCGCCACCGGATCATATGCGCGCACGCGCGCGCCGCGTTCGATGAGAGCCTTGATGATCTCGACCGACGGAGCTTCGCGCATATCGTCCGTCTCCGGTTTGAAGGCAAGACCGAGTACAGCGATAATCTTACTATTCATCTCCGGCAGCAGTCGCTCCAACTTTTCGATCATGCGCAGTCGCTGTCGCTTGTTAACTTCGACGACCGCCTCGACGATGAGCGACTCCGATCCGTAATCGCTCGCAATCGAGACGAAGGCGCGCGTGTCTTTCGGAAAGCACGAGCCGCCGAAGCCGGGGCCGGGGTGCAAGAACTTGCGACCGATGCGGTTGTCCATGCCCATTGCCCGCGCCACGTCGTGCACGTCGCAGCCTATCGCATCGCAGAGGTTCGCGATCTCGTTGATGAAGGAAATCTTGGTGGCGAGAAACGCGTTCGCGGCGTACTTCGTCAACTCCGCCGCCTCGACGGAAGTGATGACGAACGGTGTCTCGATCAAGTAGAGCGGGCGATAGAGGTCGCGCATGATGGCGACCGCCTCTTCGTCCTGCGTGCCGATAACGACGCGGTCGGGGCGCATGAAGTCGTCAATGGCCGCCCCCTCACGCAGGAACTCCGGGTTCGAGACGATCGCGAATTTCGCGTTCGGTCTCTCCTCGTTGATGATGCGGCGCAGACGCTCGCCCGTGCCCACGGGGACGGTCGATTTCGTCACCAGCACCTTGTAACCGTTCATGTGCCGTGCGATCTGTTGCGTGGCTTCCTCGATGTGCCGGAGGTCTGCCGAGCCGTCCTCCTTCGGCGGCGTGCCGACGGCGAGGAAGATGACGAGCGACTGCTCGACCGCCGCGCCGAAGTCGGTCGTGAACGAGAGCCGCCCGGCTTGCACGTTCTTCGCGACTAGTTGATCGAGACCGGGCTCGTAGATGGGGAGGTGGCCCTCGCGCAAGTCCGCGATCTTCTTCTCGTCGATGTCAACGCAAGTGACGCTGACGCCAAACTCGGCGAAGCACGCACCCGTGACGAGTCCGACGTAGCCAGTCCCTATAACCGCGATGTGCATTATCCCGTGAGCTTAAATATTGCGGCGCAAGAAGAGCGTCTCACGCACAAAATTTTGCGGGTCACGCAGGCGCAAGCGCCGCCGTGACCCGCAAGTTGAAGTTCTCGCCTACGCACGCGAGCGGGCGCGCTGGGCGCAGAGAGCCTAGCGCGCCGCCCACTGAAGCCTTCGACTAGCGCGTGGGGCTGATGTCGATGACAGTGCCGCCGAAGTTGAAGTCGTTGTTGTTGCGAGCCGCAAGCAGCGCCGCCGCAACCGCACCACCAATCCCGAGCAGGAGCAACGCGAGCGCGCCGCCACTGAGCGAGCCAAAGGACGAGCTGCGCGTCAGGCGCGTGCAGCGCGAGCCGGGCTGAGCCGTGCCCGTCGTGTCTTGGCTGCCCGCAGCGATCTGCTTGACGGTGTTGCCGCCGCGCAGTTCGACGCGACCCGATTGCGTAGCGACCAGCGTGTTGCCGCATTCCACATCGACGACGAAGATGTTCGGGGCGTTGTTATCAGCCACCGCCGTGCCATCCTTCGTCATCACGCTCGCCGCGATCTGCGCGGCGGTCGAGAAGCGAACCTTACCGGCGTCGAGCGCGCCGGAGACGGAGTTCTCGGCGAAGCTGAGCTTGAGGCTTGAGTTGGGCATCAGTTCGACGCGACCGAGTTTGCCGAGGCTAACGACGGCGCTGGAGTTCTGCCCAGTGGTGATGGTGCTATCGGTGAAAATCGTCGCGCCCGAGATCGCCTTGGCACCGTTGACCGAGACCTCGCCGACGACCGACAATTCGCCCGAAGCCTTCTGATCGGCTGCGAGGGCGACCATCGAGTAAGTACAAACTATGGCAACCGCCAAGCTCATCGTGATGATTGAGCGGCTCCAGTTTCTGCTATTCATCGTTCTCCTCCCGTAGACTGAACCAATGTTTTAGAGAGCGCGTCGTGGGTCTCTTCGCGAACTTCGACCGCAGACGGATTCAAATCTTCTCGCTTAGACCGTCGCGATCTTGACCTGCACTCTGTTAAAGATTCCAATAAAACAGGTCGGCGAGCCTCTGTGGGCTGCTTCGACCACGCTTTTTTACACGAATAAACGCGCCGTGTCAACAAGCATTTAGGAAAAAATCAAAGCAATTTTCCCGATTTTCGCGCCACACGAATGTTAAGCATCCAGCATCCAGAGCGCATCACTCACGCTTTCCTCTCGAAAAGGTAGGCGCTCTCGATGAGACGACCCTTCCCGCCATCGGGCGCGGCGGCAAACTGCCTGCGTCGCAACTCCCCGCGACTCGAAACCGTGTGACTCCAGATCGCCGCACCGGCATACTCGCCGCGTTTGTTCAACGCGTAGAAGTTCACGTCGATCTCTTTCAGTTTTTCGAGATCGTTGCCGTAGCGCGCGGCGACGAGTTTCAGAGCGTCGAGACACGCCTGCTCTGGCGACGAGCCGCGCTTCATGTATTCGACGACGGTGCGCGCCCCGTTGATGTAGATGACCTCCTCGCCGCGGCCCGTCGAGCCCGCGCCGCCGACTTCGTTATCGACGTAGAGACCGCATCCGATCAGAGGCGAGTCGCCGACGCGACCCGGCAACTTCCACGCGAGTCCGCTCGTCGTCGTCACGCCACTGATGTCGAATGAATTGTCGAGCGCGAGACAGTTGATCGTTCCCGTCGGTGGCTTGTGGGCCATCTCGTCTGCCCACGCGAGCAGGTCTTCGCGACGCTCGAAGTTGCTTCCCGCGTATCTATCTGCGAGGAGGAAACTCGGTCGCTCGCGCTCCAACGCGATCCGCCTCTGGCCTGCGGGCGAGGCGGGCGCGGGCGTGTAAGGACTCGGGCCCCACTTGTCGTCCTTCGACAGCGTCTCTTTCCAACGCATGAAGGCGACGCGCGACTCCTCCGTTAAAAGGTTCTCGTTCTCGAAACCCATCGCGGTGGCGAACTCGCGCGCGCCCTCGCCGACGATGAGGATATGATCGGTGTGCTCCATCACAGCCTTCGCCACCTTCGAGGGCGTCTTGCAGCCACGAAGCGCAGCGACCGCGCCCGCGCGACGTGTGGGCCCATGCATCACGCTTGAATCCAACTCCACATCGCCGCGCTCGTTCGGCAGTCCACCATATCCGACCGAGTTGTCTTTCGGATCGAGTTCGACGATGTTGACGCCCGCGATGACAGCGTCGAGCGTGTCACCGCCCGCGTGCATCACCTCGACGGCCTTCGTTACGGCGGCGACGCCGTTGGCGCTCGATACGGAGAGTGGTGGCTTCGACGTGCGCCCCTGCGCCGACGCGTTACGCGAAGGCTGTTCGCCGAAGCCGAGCGCGTCGATGCCGCGCGGTGTGACGAGCGCGGCTGCGCCGACGCCCATCGCGGCACGGCCCAGAAACTTCCGGCGGCTCTTGTTCGTCTTCATGGGCTTGTCTCCTGCGCGTCGCGACTTGGAACGCGCGCCAGCGAGTTTCGACTTGTGCTTGGAAGCGCGGATACTATCAGATAGAAGTTGATGGCTCAATAGCTTTTTTTGCGCGTCACATGTCTCAACTCGTGGCGTCGTCGCCCGCGCGCGCAGCTTGTTCTTCGTAAAACTTTCGCGCTCTCTCTGCCAGTTCATCGCCGACCGTGACGCGGAACGGATGCTTGGCGACGAAGGTCGGGACGCGACGCACGCGCGCGCCCATCGACTCGAACGTAGCGACCGACTCCTCGTCGTCCAACTCTTCGATCTCTAAATCTTCAGACGCACGTCGCAACGCGCCACGCAGACGATCCAACGGCAGCTCGCGCCCGACGAGCGCGAGCCCGCGCGATTGAAACTCGCCGAGCGCGTAGAGCACCAGACGCTCGCGCTGCGAAGCATCTGCGGTTCTCTTCCCTTCAAAAAGTTTTGGCTGCTCCATCGTGAGATCAAAGTAGACGATCAGTGTGAGCGCGAACGCGACGCAGGTGTTCAAACGTTTAGGGTGGCCCGACGCGGCGCGGTCGCGTCGTCGCAGCGCCCGTCGCGTTCGTGCCGGTCGCGGGTTGCGATCCGTTGTGCGCGCGCTGCTGCTCTTCGGCGCGCTTGATCAATTCAGCCTGCTCATAGATGTCGAGCCGCGCGAAGAGGTAGAAAGGTTCGCCCGTGCGCACTTCGCCGAGGTAGCGAAAGGTGTTGTTAATGACTTCGCCGACATGGAAAGTCGCGGGGCTTGGCGGCGACTCGAAGAGCGTGCCCAGCTCGTCGCGCGCGACGGCGTAGAGTTCCGGCAGATAGTCGTTATGCGTCGCGCGCGCGATCTGAATCGCCTCGCGTCGCAGAGCCGAGATGCGGTTCGAGTTGCGACGCACGTAAGCCGCGCTCACCTCGCGTCGGCTCTCGCGCGCGTCCGTCACCTCTTGCTCAGCGCGCAGGTAGCCGAGGTAGGCGCGCACGACCGGCCCAAACTCGCGATCGCCACGCGCGCCCAACTCCTGCGCGCGCACACGCGGCGCGAGACATAACATGAGTCCGCACGCGACGAAGGCGAACGGCGCGCGCCACTTCATCTTCACAGCCCAACTAAACATGACTCTTCGCACATGGTCTCGACGAAAACGCTCTCAGCCTGTCGGGTGAAGTTGTCTCACGGGGGCGACACGAAGTTTACCACAGCCCGCGCGCGTTACTAATCTTCAATGCGCCGCATGAGGGACTGGAAAGTTAATAGAAGAGTGTCAATCTCCTGCCCGCAAAATTGCGCGAGTCGTCCGTGCGGTGATACATTTTCGATGCGACTTTCAAACACATTTCCGAAGTCTCCGGTTGAGAGACGGCCGCAGGCGCGCAGTCCATCCCGATGGAAATTAACGACGCATCCAATGACACGAGCCGCGCGAACGGGACACTTCCCGCGCGCGTCGCTCTCGGCGTGAGCGGCGGCATCGCCGCTTACAAAGCCGCGGAGGTCTTGCGCGGGCTGCAACGCGCGGGCTGCCAAGTGCGCGTGGCGATGACTGTGCACGCGACGAAACTCATCGCGCCGCTCACCTTCCGCGCGCTCTCCGGCTCACACGTCGTCGTCGATGATTACGCGCCCGACAATCCCGATCCAATCGCGCACATCACTTTCTCGCAGACAGTCGATCTACTCGTCGTCGCGCCCGCCACCGCCGACATCATCGCCAAGTTCGCGAACGGCATCGCCGACGATTTTCTCTCGTCAACCTACCTCGCCTGCAACGCGCCCGTCCTCGTCGCCCCCGCGATGAACACGACGATGTGGGAGCACCCGGCCACGCGCCGCAACCTCGAACGACTTCGCGCCGACGGCGTCCACATCATCGAGCCCGACGCGGGCGAGATGGCTTGCGGCACAACGGGGCCCGGACGCCTCAGCGCGCCCGAACAGATCGTCGCCGCCGCGCTCGACATTCTTAACAGTCGCGCCGCAGGAACGACGACGGGCCGCGCGACGAGTGATGAAGCGCAGAGCATCGCATTAAAGAATGATGAAGAGAGTTCGGCTATCGAAGCCGATCTCGCGGGCGAGCGTGTGCTGATCACTGCGGGCGCGACACGTGAGGAGATCGATCCCGTGCGTTTTATCTCGAACCGCTCATCGGGACGCATGGGTTTCGCTATCGCGGAGGCCGCGCGCGCGCGTGGCGCAGATGTAACTATTATCGCTGGCGTAACGAGCGCGGAACGATCGGCCCGCGTGCGCTTCATCGACTCGATCTCTGCCGAAGAGATGCACGCGTCAGTCGAGAGAGAGATCGAGCGTGCAACGATCTTCATCGCCGCAGCAGCAGTCGCGGACTACCGGCCCGTGAGGCGAGCCGCGCAGAAGATCAAGAAGTCCGATGCCTCGCTCAACCTAGAGCTTGAGCCGACGCCCGACATTCTCGCTTCGGTCGCAGCCTCACGGCGCGACGGGCTGCTCGTCATCGGCTTCGCCGCCGAGAGCGAGCGCGTCGTCGTACACGCGAGAGAGAAGCTGCAACGCAAGCGACTCGACGCTATTGTCGCCAACGACATCACGCGCGACGACGCGGGCTTTGACTCCGAGACGAATGCGATCACGATCATCACGTCGGATCGAGACGACGCATTAGAGCTTCCACTGATGTCGAAACTCGAAGCCGCGCATCGGATTCTCGACGAGATCGTGCGGCTGCGTCGCGCGTGCATCGCGCAGTCGGTCGCGGCGAAGTGAGTTTGAAGCCGTGAAGTGCGAGCAGCAGACGCGAAGTGAAAGCAGTAGATCGCGAGAGTGAATTGTGAACGCGAGAGCTTATGACTGAGGACGCGAGCCGCGCCGAGTTTCTATCGCTGGTTGAAGAGTTGGGCCATCAGCTCTCGTACCTGCGCGAGTTGGGCGTCGAAGTGATCGAATCTGGCGATGCACTATCGACGCGAGCGGAGACGGCCACGCACGGCGACGTGCGACCTCTGAAACTTGCGGACGCCGGGCCGCCGCCTTCGCAGTCGTCCGCGCTGCGTCGCAACGCGGAGGCTGAGTCGCGGCCACAGCACACGGAAGTTATCAAAACGACATCGGCGAGCGCGATGCGGGCGAGCAAGACGGAAGCATCGAGCGATGACTCTGCGAGCTTCGGTGCGACATCCACGCGCGCAGAGTCGCCCGCTCCCGCGTTTACTTCGAGCAGTTCGTTGCGGTCTTCAACGGAGGCGAAAGAGATGACGACACGCAAACCCATACGCAAACCCGACGCGAACCCGCCCGCGCCGCGCGAGACGCTGTTCGGCGAGATCGCGCCGCAGGACGAGCTGAGCTTGCCGCGCGAAGGCGAGACTTTGGAGAGCATCCGCGCCGACATCGGCGACTGCATGCGTTGCGCGCTCTGCTGCGAGGCGCGTCACACCATCGTTCACAGTGAGGGCAATCCGAAGGCGCGCCTGATGTTCGTCGGCGAAGCCCCGGGCGCGGACGAAGACGCGCAGGGGCGGCCCTTCATCGGTCGCGCCGGCCAACTCTTGAACAAGATCGTCGAAGCCATCGGCATGAAGCGCGAGGACGTGTTCATCGGCAACGTCAATCGCTGTCGCCCCTTGAACAATCGCACGCCGACGAGCGCGGAGGCGGCGATCTGCAAACCATTTCTGCTTCGCGAAATCGCTATCGTGCGCCCCGACGTGATCGTCGTCCTCGGCAACACCGCGCTGCACAATCTGCTCGACACGAAGGAAGGCATTACGAAAGTGCGCGGCCAGTTCAAAGACTACAAAGGCTTGAAGGTGATGCCGACGTTCCATCCCGCTTATCTTCTGCGCGACCCGTCGAAGAAGCGCGAGACGTGGGACGACATGAAGAAGGTGCGCGACTATTTGAACAAGACGAAGGCTGAGAAATAGAGTTGCAAGTTCCAAGTTGCAAGTTGCAAGTTGCAAGTTCAAAACCAATCTAACTTGCAACTTGGAACTTGCAACTTTTCAACTTTAATTGTCATGGCAGAGCTTTCACTCTTCGACGATGTGCCGCCCGCCTCAAACGAGACGGTCGAAGAGATCAACGCTGAACTGTTGCGACGCGCGAAACAACTCGCGCAATACAAGGATCGCGTCTTCATCTTCGGCGAAGGTAGAGAGGGCGCACGCGTCTGCGTCGTCGGCGAATCGCCGGGGCCACCAGACATCGACAGTGGCAAGCCCTTCATGGGGCCCGCCGGTCAGATGCTCGACCGCATACTCCTCTCCGTCAACCTGCGTCGCGCCGACTGCTATCTCACCAACACCGTCAAAATGATCTGCACCGGCGAAGAGATCACGCCCGAAGTCCTCTCGCTCTTCACGCCCTACCTTCACCGCGAACTCGCCGCCGTCCATCCGAAAGTCATCATCAGCTTCGGCAACACGCCCACGCGCGCACTACTGCGCACCAAGCAACCCATCTCCAAACTTCGCGGCGAGTTTCACGACTATTACGGCGCACAACTCATGCCCACCTTCAACCCCGCCTATCTCCTGCGCGATCCAACGAAGAAGCGCGAGGTCTGGGAAGACATGAAGAAAGTGCGCGACCTGCTCGCCATAGTTTGACGATGTCAAGACGCGCTCCCATGCTTGATGAACTCTCACAGATGAAGACGTGTGTTTTGATCTCCTTACAAGTGGCCTCCTCTTTGCACCTCAGTTGACCCTCAACGTCTGCTTCGAGACTTTCACTTTCCGCGCGCTTCAAGTTAAGTTAGTTCGCCGTGCAACGCCCGAACTCCGCAGCCGCTACACCAGCGACAGACCAGCAACGCCAATCGAGCGAAAGCGACTCGCCGCAGTTCGCAGAGGTCGCCGTGCCCCTGCACGTGCGGCAGACATTTACTTACAGGTTGCCCCGCGAGCTTGCACAGGAGACGCGCATCGGCTCACGTCTGCTCGTGCCGCTCGGTCGCCAACTCGTCACTGCTTACGTCGTCGCGCTGCATCAAGAACTCGACGCATCATTAGAGATCGAAGAGTCGGAGATCAAAGAGGCGGAGGAACTGCTCGATGCCGAGCCGCTCATCACGCCTGAGGTGTTGGAGATCACGCGCTGGATCGCGGACTACTACGCCGCGCCGTGGGGCGAGGTGTTGAAGGCTTCGCTGCCCGCCGGGTTGAACGCGACCATAGAGCGCGTGCTCACGATCACCGCCGAAGGCCGCGACGAGCTAGCGCGACTGCCCGCGCGCCGCGCACAGACGGCGAAGGCCCAAGCCTTGCGACTCATCGCCGATGAATCCGAGTTGACGCAGCGCGGGCTTGCGCGCGAACTCGGACAGGCCCGCGCGCAGACGATCTCTCGACAGCTTGAACGCGCTGGCTGGATCACCGTCACGCACCGGCAGCGAAGCGCGCAGGCGCGCGCCAAGCGACGCAAAGCCGTGCGATTGCTGCCCGTCGAGAGCCACGAGAACGGAGCGGCGCGCGTGCTCACCGAAACGCAACTTCGTGTCGTCGATGCGCTCATCAAGCGCGGCGGCGAGATGTTATTCGTCGAGTTGCTCGAAGAGTCGGGTGCGGGCGCGTCCGTCGTGCATACTTTGGAGCGACGGAAAGTCGTCGAACTTTTCGTGCGCGACGTGCGGCGCGATCCGCTCGCGCGCGCGACACTCCCGCGCAATGTCGGCGGACTCGTGTTGACTACAGAGCAGAGCGACGCGCTTGCGGAGATTGAGACAGCGATTGGCGAGCGCGCATACAAAGCATTCCTCTTGCACGGCGTCACGGGCAGCGGCAAGACTGAGATTTACATCCGCGCGATGCGCGCCGCGCTCGCCGCAGGTCTCTCGGCGATGATGCTCGTGCCTGAGATCGCACTCACGCCCGTCTTCTCGCGCAGGCTTCGCGCGCACTTCGGCGATGAGGTGGCCATCTTTCACTCGTCACTCTCGACCGGCGAGCGTTTCGACGAATGGGGCCGCATTAAACGCGGCGAGGCGCGCGTTGTCATCGGCACGCGCTCGGCTGTCTTCGCGCCTGTCTCGAACCTCGGCGTCATCGTCGTTGACGAGGAGCACGAGTCTTCATATCGACAGCAAGAGTCGCCCTATTATCACGGGCGCGATACAGCCGTTGTGCGCGCGCACAAGGAGCGCGCCGTCGTCGTGCTGGGCTCCGCCACGCCCTCGCTCGAATCCTTCCACAACGCGCGCGCCGGAAAGTATCGCTACCTGCAACTCGCAAAACGCATCGCCGACCGCGCGATGGCCCGTGCCGAGATCATCGACATGCGCGAGGTCTTCAAACGCGGCGGCAAGCAGCACGCGCTCGCGGAAGAACTCATCACAGCTATCGCCGAGACGCACGCGCGCGGCGAGCAATCAATCGTGCTCCTGAACCGGCGCGGCTACTCGACTTTCTTACTATGTCGCTCGTGCGGCGAGCGAATGCAGTGCGCGAACTGCGACGTGACGCTCACTTATCATCAACGCGAGCGCACGCTCATCTGCCACTACTGCGACTTCCGACAGCAACCGCCGCGCGAATGCCCCGCCTGCAAGGGCCTCTACATGCACTACGTCGGCGAAGGCACGGAACAGATCGAAGAGATGATCGCCCAAAAATTTCCTTCCTTGCGTATCGCGCGACTCGACCGCGACACCACTTCGCGTCGGCAAACTTACGAGCAAGCGATCTTGAGCTTCGCCGCCGGTGAACTCGACATGCTCGTCGGCACGCAGATGATCGCGAAGGGCCACCACTTCCCTAATGTCACGCTCGTCGGCGTCGTCTCCGTTGATGCCGGACTCGCGATGCCGGACTTCCGCGCGTCGGAACGAACGTTCCAGCTCATCACGCAGGTCGCGGGCCGGGCCGGAAGAGGCGACCGGGCCGGTCGCGTGTTGATTCAGACGTATCATCCCGAACACTACGCGCTGCGCCACGCCTGCGCGCAGGACTACGACGGGTTTTACGAAGAGGAGATACGCTATCGCAAATCCTTGAGCTATCCGCCGTTCGTCTCGCTCGCCGCGCTGCTCGTGCGCGGCGACGATCTGACGAAGACGCACGCGCTCGCCTCCGAACTCAAGCGCGCGCTCGATGAAGCCAACACGGATCGCGCGTGTCGCATACTGGGGCCCGCGCCCGCGCCGCTCGCGCGCCTGCGCGGAGAGCATCGCATACAGATTCTCATCAAGTCGCGCAGCCGCCCGCGTTTGCGCGCCGCGCTCGATCTCGCGCTCGCGGATGTAGCAGAGCGCGGCTACGATCTGCACGCCGTCAACGTCGAGATCGATCCGGTGAACTTGATGTGAGCCGCAGAGAAGATCGTAGGGGCAGGGCCTGTCCCTGTCCTAGCGACTGCAAGATCGCTCAACCGAACTGCGACTAATCAGGACTGAATCATTACGGTTCTTTCATTCGCGCTCTCGCGCGCTCAAGGGCAGGGACAGGCCCTGCCCCCACTAAGACGTTATGAAACTTTCAGAACTTGCAAGACAGACGGGCGCAACCGTCGAGCCCGCAGATACGGAAGAGATCGAGATCATCGGCGCGGCCGGTCTCGATGAAGCCGGGACGGGCCACGTCACGTTCCTCTCGAACCCACGCTATACGCCGCGCGTGAAGACGACGAAGGCATCCGCGATCTTTCTCGCCGAAGGCGTCGCGCCGAAACGCGAGGGCATCGCGATCTTACGCGCGCGCGATCCGTATCTCGCCTACACGCGGGCTCTACGACTGTTCCATCCAGAGCCCGACTTCGAGTCATTCATTCATCCGAGCGCGATCATCGACAGTTCGGCGCGCGTGCATGAGACAACCTACGTCGGCGCGTGCGTCGTTGTCGGCAAAGGCGCGGAGATCGGTGCGCGCGTAAGAATTTTCCCGAACGCGACGATCTACGACGGCGTTCGGATCGGTGAAGGCTCAGTCATACATTCAGGCGTCGCGTTGCGCGAAGGTACGGTCGTTGGCGCGCGTGTCGTCGTTCACAACAACGCGGTCGTCGGGTCTGATGGCTTCGGCTACGCGAAGGATGAGGAGGGCCGTTGGCTAAAGATTCCGCAGACTGGAAGAGTCGTCATTGAAGACGACGTAGAGATCGGCGCGGGGACGACGATTGATTGCGCGTCGGTCGGCGAGACGCGCATACGTCGCGGCGCGAAGATCGACAACCTCGTGCAGATCGGCCACTCGTGCACGGTCGGTGAGGACGCGCTTGTTTGCGCGCAGGTTGGTCTCGCAGGCAGTTCGCACATCGGCGCGCGCGTCATCCTCGCGGGACAGGCGGGCGTCGCGGGCCACCTCACCATCGGCGATGATGCCGTCATCACAGCCAAGAGCGCGACGAGCCACAACGTCCCCGCAGGCAAAGTCCTCTCCGGCATTCCAGCCTTCGACAACCGCGATTGGCTACGCTCGACCGCAGCCTTCCGGCGACTCGGCGATCTCCAACGCACAGTCCGCCAACTCGAAGAAAAAGTTAAAGCGTTGATGAGAAGTGCGAATGAATAGATCAGGCGTGGGAATCGAAACAATGAAGTAGGAACGATGAACGATGAACTGAAGAACCTTTGTCTCACTTCATCGTTCATCGTTCCTACTTCATTGTTTGTTTTAAGTGACCGCGCCGCCGTCGATGATGACGACTTCGCCGTTCATGAAGCTGTTGCGGTCGGAGACCATGAAGGCGGCGTACTCGGCAAGTTCTTCGGGGCGGCCCATGCGGCCCTTTGAGACCCAGAACTCGTGCATCTGTAAAAGTCGCTCGGGCAGCGTGTGCGCGAGGTCTGTGTCGAAGATGCCGGCGGCGATGGCGTTGACGGTGACGCCGAAGTTTGCCGCCTCGCGCGAGAGGCATTTCGTGAAGCCGATCATCGCCGCCTTCGACGTAGCGTAGTGAACCGAAGTCGGCAACGCGCGGATCGCGCCGACCGAAGTGATGTTGAGGATCGATCCCTTACGCTGCCGGATCATCTGACGGTAGATCGGTTTCGTGACGGCGAAGAGGCTGCCCACGTTCGTCTCGATCACTTCGTCCCAAGAGCGATCGGTCGTCGTCGCAAAGTTGTCGCCGCGATTGATGGCCGCGTTGTTGACGAGCACGTCGATGCCGCCCCACTCCTCGACGAGTTGACGCACGAGCTTCTTCATCCCGACGCGATCCGTGACGGAGACTTTGAACGCGTGCGCGCGCCGACCGTGCGCGCGAATCTTCTCGGCGACCGACTCAGCCAAATCGTCGCGCGAGTGGTAGCTGAACGACACGTCCGCGCCCTCGCGTGCGAAGACTTCGCACATCGCCGCGCCCAAGCCACGAGAGCCGCCTGAGATGAACGCGCGCTTCCCTTCCAACAGAAGACTCAAAATCGACAGTCTCCAAAAAAGCCCGCTACGTGCTAACGACGAGCGGGCGTGATCTCTTGAATGCTCAGATTAAAACTTGAAGCGGCTCTGCGCGTCAACTACTCACAACAAACAACGGCGCGCGATGTTTCATTATGCAACCTGCTCGACGACGATCTGCTCATCTTCTGATGCGAGCGCGTGTGCGGGGATGAGCGCGGCGATCTCTTCGACGATGCGTCGCGTCGATTGCGGGATGGCGAGCCCGGCGGTGGCCGCGCGCATCTGCGCGTAGAGCTTCGCGTCGGTCGCGAGTCTGCGCACGGTCGGCACGATGTCCGTCGCGCGCTCCAAGAGCACGCCCGCGCCGCGTCGCGCGATGAGAGAGACCGTGCCGGACTCCTGCGGCATCGGCGTCGTGATCACGTCGGCGATGATCGGCAGGCGACACGCGAGGGCCTCGAAGGTCGTCAAGCCACCGAGCTTCGAGATCATCACGTTCGCCGCCTGCATGAGTTGTTCGACGTGCTCCGAGTAGCCGATGACCTTGACGGGGAACTTCGCGCGCGACGCGATCTCTTCCGCCTCGACGCGCAGTTCTTCATTCTTGCCCGCAAGGAAGATCGCCTGCACGTCCAACTCGCCGCGCACCAACTCGCGGAAAATTTCCGGAATGTTGCCGCCGCCGACCCAACCCGCGTTGACGAAGACCGTGAACTTTTCCGGATCGAGTCCGAGCGCGCTCCTCGCATCTTGCGCCGTACGCTCGTCCGGCAAGTCGAACTTCGGATGCACGGGCATCCCTGAAACTTTGATCCGTTCGGGCGCGATGCCGTAGTCGATCAACTGTTGTCGCGCTTCGTCGCTCGCGACCAAGTAGAGTCGCACCTCATCGCAGGCCCAACCCTTCCAGAACCCGTAGCACGGATCGGTGACGACTGTGACGAGTGGGATCGTGTCCGCAAGTTTCAACTCTTTGAGCACGCGCGCGAAGAGATGTTGCGTGAGAGGATGAACGGAGACGACGACGTGCGGGCACCACTTCTCGAACAACTCGCGCACGTAGCCGATGCAGCGACGTTGAAAGAACTCGCGCGTTTCGGGGCGCACGCGGTTGATGGCCCAGTAGAGATACTTCATCCAGTGCTGCTTGTTCTGCAACACCCAGTTGTAAATCCTGACCAGCTTGCCCGTGATCGCGTGCGACTCTTCGACCGCGCGCACGACGCGCACCGCGTAGGAATCGCTCTCCCAAAACTTCTGCACGCCCGCGACAATCGCCGCCGCCGCCGAGCGGTGGCCCCCGCCCGTGTCGGACGAGATGATCAGAATTTTAGGGATGCGCGCTTGAGACATTGGTTGGTTTTGCAATTTCAAATTTCAGATTTGAGATCACAAACGAGCTAAGCCTTCACAGCCAAGCCGTCAGCCTGAGCCTCTTCGCGCTCGTGCTGTTTGCGCGCCTTCTTCATCTCGCGCTCAAGCCGCTTGATCTGGATCAAGTGCTTCGGGTTGAACGGGAGCGACGGGTAGTAGCTGTTCGACTCGTGCGTGCAGAAGCAACCGGCGGCGGCTTTCTGTCGGCGTGCAGCCATCGCGGGCGAGAGCCAAAGTTTCTGGAAGTCCCAATCGAAGTCGCGCAGGTTGCCGACCGCGTCCAAGTTCTCGCACGAAGAGACCGTGCCTTCGTCGTAGATGACCGCGCCCGCCGTGCCCGCGTAGCAGGTCATCTGTGCTTGCTGCGTCTCCTGCGTCTTGGCGATCAAGCCGTGCATGTAGATGTCGATTGCCGCTTTGAAGAATCCTGCGTCGCCGCCGTAGTTGTTCTTGATGGCGGCGTGGCGCGAGTCGTCGTCGATCATCTGGGCGAGTTTGGCGTAGCGCGAGTGATCGATGTTCAACTCGCGCGCGTCGGCTGATGGTGGACGAATGTAGTTGAAGTTGACCTTGTCGGGCCGGAGATCGTACTTGAGAAAATCGTACCACTCGAAGATCGTGTCCTGATTCGTGTTCATGAAGCAGGTGCAAGTCTGTATGTCGAGTCGCGGATACTCGCGCTTGATCGTCTGAAGCTGGCGCGCGGTGTCGATGGCGATGTCCCATGAACCGGCCTTCTGCCTGATCTTCTCGTGCTGATCTTTGAGACCATCGATGCCGAGCGCGACGGCGACGTTCAGGTTCGGGCACTCTTCCAAGATGCGCGTCACGTCCGGCATGATGCGCTTCTGAATCTGCCCGTTCGACATGAGATAGACCGATTCGAGCTTGTTGTTCTCGTAGAAGGCGCGGACGATCTCCGGCAAATCTTTGCGCGTGAACGGCTCGCCGCCCGCGAGAATGAGCACGCCGAGATTGCCGCCCAGCGTCTCCGAGATGCGCTCGATCTCCGCCGTCTTCATCTGCAACTTCTTGCGTGGCCGGTCGTCCAACTCGTCCGTGAAGAAGCAGTGTGTGCAACGCATATCGCAGACGGAAGTGACGAGGATGTTCAAGAGCACCGGCGCGAAGGGCTGCTTCGTCGCCAGCTTCCAGTAGCGTTTAAGAAGCTCTTTGGTCGTGTAGTCCATGATCGCCTTTCGATAAAACAGGCGCGAACTTTGTAGTCCTCGCGCCCACCTCAAGCGTCGCCTCAACGCGACGACTTAAACTTTAACAGATACGCGATTGTGTCGCACCCTTCAACGCGACGACTTTATCTTTCCGAAACGTCGGCGCGCAGAAACTTAGATGCTAATTTCCGTTCCCACGGTCGCCGCGAACTCTGACACCGAGCGCGCGCATACGCCGATACAGGTGGCTTCGATCAATGCCCATCAACTCCGCCGCGCGTGTCACATTGCCTTCGGCTTCCGCGAGCTTTGCGCGTATGAAGTCGCGCTGGTGCGCTTCACTTGCTTCTTTGAACGAGGAGAATTTAGCCGGTGCTGGTGTCGGCTCCTCACCGCCGAGTAACGGTAAATCCGTCGCCGAAACTTTCTGCTTCGCGTGCATGATGACGACGCGCTCAACCGTGTTCCTTAGCTCGCGCACGTTGCCGGCCCAAGTGTAGTTCCGCAACGCCTCGAACGCGTCCGGATCGAAATGCTTGCGCGGCTTCCCATATGCGCGCGAGAACTTCTCGTTGAAATGCTCAACGAGCAACGGCACATCTTCGAGCCGGTCGCGCAAAGGCGGCATCTCAAACGGAATGACGTTCAGACGATAGAAGAGATCGGGACGAAAGCTGCCGCGCTCGATCTCCGTCTCCAACTGTTTGTTCGTCGCCGCGATCACGCGCACGTCAACGCGCACGAGCGCGTTCGATCCGACGGGCGAAAATCTCTGCTCTTCGAGCACGCGCAAAACTTTCGCCTGCACGCGCTGGCTCATGTCGCCCACCTCATCGAGAAACAGGGTGGCCCCGTCGGCCAACTCGAACTTGCCGCGCTTCGCCGAGGTCGCGCCCGTGAACGCGCCGCGCACGTGACCGAACAACTCCGACTCGATCAACTCTTCCGGTATCGCCGCGCAGTTCACCTCGACGAACGGCGCACTGCTTCGACGCGACTGCGCGTGAATCGCGCGCGCGACCAACTCCTTGCCCGTGCCCGACTCGCCGTAGATTAAAACGCGTCCATCCGTCGGCGCGACCGCCGCGATCTGTTTGCGCAAGGCCCGCATCGCCACAGACTCGCCGACCATCTTGTACTCGTCGTCTAACTCCGACGAGAGCGCAGCGTTCTCGCGCTCCAACGCGCGCTGCCTGAGCGCGTTGCGAATAGTGAGCAGAGTCTTCTCAATCGAGAGCGGCTTCTCGATGAAATCGAACGCGCCGAGCTTCGTCGCGCGCACGGCGGTCTCGATGTTGCCGTGGCCTGAGATCATCACGACCGCGCAGTCCGTGTTCGACTCACGCAAACGCGATAGAGTCTCCAGACCGTCGATGCCCTGTAGCCACACGTCCAAAAGCACGCATCCATAGTTGCGCCGCTCGAAGGCGCGCAGCGCGTCCTCGCCCGAAGCGACCGCCTCGACCGCGAAGCCCTCGTCTTCAAGCACGCCCCGCAAAGACTCGCGTATGCCGCGCTCGTCATCAACAATGAGGATGGTTTCAGACATGAAAAGCAGTCAGCAATTAGCAATCAGCTTTTCGTGTTCGGCAGCTCAACGACTTTCGTGTTCGGCTGAACGCTGACGGCTGATTGCTGACTGCTATCGCTTCGTGATTCTTCCGCTACGGGCAACTCGACCATGAACTTCGCGCCTCGGGGCCGGTTCGGCTCGGCGCGGATGCGACCGCCGTGGTCGTTGATGATGTGGCGGACGATGGCGAGACCTAAGCCCGTGCCGCGACCGCGCGTGGAAAAATAGGGTTGGAAGAGACGCGCGAAATCTTCGCGCGCGATGCCGTGCCCTGTGTCGGCGACTTCGGCGAGGAGCACGCCGCGCGCGGGATCGTGCGCTGTGGCGACCGTGATGCGTCGCTCGCCCTCGCTGTGCGCTATTGCTTCGAGCGCGTTGTCGATGAGGTTGACGAAGACGCGGCGCAGTTGCTCCGCATCGATCATGGCGGAGGGGAGCGTGTGTGCGAGCAGCACGTCGAGTCGCACGTCGTCGAGCCTGTCTTCATAGAGCGCGATGGCTTGGCGCACGACCTCGTTCAAGTCTGCGGCTTCGAGGCGCGCGCGCGGCAGACGTGCGAAGCGCGAGAACTCGTCAACCATCGCCTTTAACCCGGCCACCTCGCGCGTGATCGTCTGCGTGCATTCATCGACGATGCGCGCAACGCGATCTTGCGCGTCGTGACCGTTACCGCCGATGTCGAGAATTTCACCGTCGGCACGCGCGGCGGGGCGCGGGAAGTTGCGCGCGATGCGCTCGGCGGAGAGTTGGATCGGCGTCAGGGGATTCTTGATCTCGTGCGCCATGCGTCGGGCCACCTCGCTCCACGCGGCGGCGCGTTGTGCGGCCAGCAACTCGGTTAAATCTTCGATGACGAGGACGACGCCGCGCTCGCTATCACCCGACGCGCCAAGCGCGGTCGCCGCGAGCGCGACGGGCGTTGTGCCGCCATCGCCCTCATCGTTCGAGTTCTCTTGTGCGACTCCGGCCAC
Source organism: Acidobacteriota bacterium (assembly GCA_032229975.1). Taxonomy (GTDB): domain Bacteria; phylum Acidobacteriota; class Blastocatellia; order Pyrinomonadales; family Pyrinomonadaceae; genus JAIVGV01. The sequence goes on from JAVXVG010000044.1 coordinate 85,915, forward strand.
ACCGCTTTCGTTTGATTTCGCGCGTGCGGCAACGGCGCGCGATAGCTCCATCTGCCACGCGGCGCGACCCGCGCGGCGAGCGCGCGCAAGCACGCGTTCGAGCACGGCGCGATCTTCCGCGTTGACGATCTTGGCGAGCGGCGTGCCTGCGGCGGGCGCGTGCGAGAGTTGGAGCATCTGTAAGGCGGCAGCGTTGATCGTCGTCAGTCGATTCTCCGCATCGAGCGAGACGACGCCGGTCGAGAGAGATTCGAGGACGGTCTCGATGTAGCCGCGACGCTCTTCGAGCGCGAGATTGGTTTCGCGCAGCACGTCGGCGTTCGCCTCGATGTGGCTGCGATTTTCTTCGAGCTGCGCGGTCATCTGGTTGAAGGTGTCGGCGAGCACGGCAAACTCGTCGTCGCCCATGACGCTGACGCGGTGCGCGAGGTTGCCGCGGGCCACCTCTTCGGCTGCTTCGGCGAGCGTGCGGATGGGCGTGCCGATGCCGCGCGCGATGTGGATGGCCGCCCACGTCGCGGCGAAGACGAGCATGAGCGTGAGGAGTCCGAGCGTTGAGAGACCGAGCAGACGCACCTTGCGCTGTCGCTTGCGCAGGTGCTCGAAGGTCTCCGCGCCGGAGACGATGCGCGCGAGACGCGAGTCGGCTTGAAGCGTGCGCGCCGCGACGAGGTTGCGACCATCGCCGAGGGCCACGGCCGTCGCGATGATCGCTTCGGGCGCGACGACGGACTGACGCGCTTGCTGGTTATCGCGCAAGCTCGACGCAGCCGACTTCATTGCGTCGGTCAATCTTTTGTTGCGCTCCGATTCGGCGTCGCCTTCGCGGAATGAGAGAAGCGGCGGGGCTGCGTCAGTGTCGAATGAGAGCGCGTCGAAGTTTCCGGCTTGGAGCAGACTTTGCAGATCGGGCGAGTCGCCGCGTGCGAGTTGTGCGTCGAGCGCGAGCACGGCGACGCGGGCCGTCTCTTGCAGAGTCTGCGCCTGCTGCGCCGCATCTTCATCGCGGGCCAGTTGGGCCTCCGTCACCACGTCGGCGGGGACGCGCCCGAAGGTCTTCTCAAGCGTGCGATTGAAGAAGAGATAGGAGAAGACGGCCATCGCAGTGATTGGGAGCAGGCTCACCGCGATGAAATAGACGACGAGTCGCGTCTTGATCTTCGAGCCGAGCGCGCGGGCCTTGCGTTCAGCTCGCAGCTTTAGGAGACTGCGGACGAAAATGAAACTGAAGACGACGAAGGCTGCGAAGTTAAGCGTGGAGAGCGCGTAGAGAAGCAGCGCGTCGGTGGCCGTGTCGGGCGTGACGAACTCCCAGACGCCGGAGACTTGCAGCGCGATGAGCGTGGCGAGCAGGAGCAGGACGAGGCTGCCGAAGAACCACGGCGCGGCGCGGCGGCGCGCAGGCTTCGCGCGGATCGACTCGACATTCGCGTCGTTGCTCAACACGCCACGCGATTCATCTTTCGTATCGTCGCGGGGTTCGTCTTTCGCGCGATCGCCTGTCACGTCGCGCGCAGTTTGTCGTGTCTCTTCGCTCATCGCCTCTGATGCGGCGCGAGTTTAGCACGATGCGCGGCGAACGCGCGCGACAGACGCATCCCATCTCAACTACAATCGCCGCGTCTGACGACTCTGCCGACAACGCGAACGACTATCAATGACACCGCTCGACATCTTCCTTAACAGACAAGACCGACTGCGTAGCGGCTGGCGATTCGCCATCTTCTGCGCGTGCTACTTCTCCATCGTCGCGGCCATCGTCCTGACGCTGCGCGCCGCGCTCATGCTCTTGAGTCCGAAGACGACTGCCGATCTCAACCGACTGCCCGGCGCAGTCGTGTACGCGCTACAGTTCTTCGTCGAGTTCGGGCCCGCGTTCCTCATCGGATGGGCCTTGAGTCGCCATCTCGACGGCGTGCCTGCGCGCGCGCTCGGTTGGTCGCGTCATCGCGGTTGGCTGCGCGATCTCGCACTTGGCACTGTCTTCGGCGCAGCCGCGCTCGTCGTCGCCGCGCTCGTTTCGACCATCGCGGGCGGCTTCCACTTCTCGCTCGCGCCCGAAGGCTTCGGCTTGTCGTTCGCGAAAACTTTCTTCGGCGCAATCTTCGTTTACATACTTCTCGCGGCCGCCGAGGAGATGATGTTTCGCGGCTATCCCTTGCAGACGTTCATGCGCTCGCTGCCCTTCGTCGTCGCACTGCTTCCCTCTTCATTGATCTTCGCTTACGTCCACACTGCTAATCCGAACATGCCGCGCGGCCTGCTCTTCTTGATCATGGTCGCGAACACCGCGCTCGCGGGCGTGTGGCTTTGCGTGGCCTATTACCGCACGCGCAGTCTCTGGTTGCCGCTCGGCCTGCACTGGTCTTGGAACTGGACGATGGGCTCGCTGCTCGGCTTGCCCGTGAGCGGCATCACCACACTCACACGCGCGCCGCTCCTGCGCGCGATGGACGCAGGGCCAGCGTGGCTCACAGGCGGCTCATACGGCATCGAAGGCGGCGCGGCTTGCACGCTGGCCCTCGCCCTCGCGACATTGTTCATCTGGCGGACGAAATTATTAACAGCCGATGCGGAGTTGAAGAGATTTACCGATGGCGAGATGCCTAAGAAAGTAATGAGTGATGAGGACTGAGGACTGAATGAAAGACAAGTTTTTTTCTCAGTCCTCATCACTTATCTTTCTTCAAGCGGCACGTACTTGAGACCGCGCGCTCCGATGTACTCGGCGCGTGGGCGGATCAGTTTGTTGTTGGCGTACTGTTCGAGGATGTGGCCCGTCCAGCCACTAATGCGCGAGACGGCGAAGATGGGCGTGAAGAGATCGAGCGGGATGCCCATCATGTAGTAGGTCGAAGCGGAATAGAAATCGACGTTCGGATACATTCCCTTCTCGCGCAGCATGAACTCTTCGATCTTGCGCGAGATGTCGTACCACTTCGTTTCGCCGCCGCGCGCGCCCACCTCTTTCGAGAAGCGGCGCAGGTGCGTGGCGCGCGGGTCTTCCGTCGTATAGACGGCGTGACCGATGCCCATGATCTTCTTCTTCTGCGCGAGCGCGTCCTTGACGAACTCTTCCGCGCGCGACACGTCGCCGATCTTCAGCAGCATCTTCATCACGTTTGTGTTCGCGCCGCCGTGGAGTGGCCCTGAGAGCGCGGCGAGCGCAGCCGTGACCGATGCGTAAACGTCCGCGAGTGTTCCGGCGACGACGCGCGCGGTGAAGGTCGAAGCGTTCAACTCGTGATCGGCGTGAAGGACGAGGCACACGTCGAAGATGCGCGCCTCGCGCTCCTGCGGCATCTCGCCGCGCAGCATATAGAGGAAGTTCGTCGCGATGTTCAACTCGGACTTCGGCGCAACGGGCTCTTGGCCCTTGCGTATGCGCTCGATGGTCGTGACGAGGACGGGAAACTGCGCGGTCAGGCGCGTCGCGGTCTTAACCGCCGCCTCGCGCGAAGTGTCGTGCGGATTCTCCGCGTACATACTGAGCGCGGAGACGGCGGTGCGCAGCATGTCCATCGGATCGGTCTCTTTCGGGAACGTGCGAATGAGATCGATGATCTGCGACGGAATCTCGTAGCACTCGCCGATCTGTCGGCGAAACTCATCCAACTCTTCGCGCTTCGGCAATCGCCCGTTCCAGAGCAGGTAGATCGTCTCCTCGAAGGTCGAATGCTCGGCGAGGTCGTGTATGTCGTAGCCCTGATAGATCAGTATGCCCTGCTCGCCGTTCACGTCGCCGATGGAGGACGAGGCGGCCACTACTCCGCGCAAACCGGCCGCAGCCGCGCCCGCCGCAGCCGCAGATGCGCCACCACCAGCAGACTTGTTCGCAGGCGCGGCAGCTTCCTTCGCATTGTCCATGACTCGGGTTTCCTTAACTGTTTGTGATGGCTCGAAGATAACAAATGCGGACGAATGGTGACAAGTGACTGTGAGAGTCTTGAGTCTCAAGTCTTGAGTCGGAAGCCGGAAAAGCGGTTGGAATATGTTTGACTCAAAACTTGAGATTCAAGACTCTGGACTAACTAAAACGGCGTCGCCGCGACGCGAGTTGAGAAGTTTGGCGGCGGAAGATTGGAAGGCGGCGATTTCAAGAAAGCCCGCGCTGCCCCAGATGGCAAACGGCGCGTTGGGCCCGTCGGCATCGCAAGAGGTATCGGCGAAGAAGCGTCGGAAGGAGCGGATCGAATAATCGTTGATCTTGATCGTCGCGCCGCGCGCGATCTGCTTGTCGCTCAAGTCGCGTCGGGTAACGTTGGTCACGAGGTTGCCGAAATGATCGATGTGTATAACGCGCGCTTCGATTGTGCCGGTGATTTCGACGCGCGGAGCGAGTGGCCCAAGTCGCACCGGGTCGCCGATCTCTTCGCCCAACTCGCGCGGCGCGACTCCGTTCGAGAGCGCGGCGGCGAGTGGCGCGAACACGTCGCGACCGTGAAAGGTCGTGCTGGCTGCCTCGCGGAAGTAGGTCTTGTTGGTGGCATGGAAGAAGCGTGCGTGACCGAAAGATTCACAGACGTAGCTGAGCAGGCCATTGTCCGGCGCGACGAAGAATTGCCCGCCGCACTCCGCGACGATGGCGCGACGCTTCGAACCCACACCCGGATCGACGACGGCGAGATGAACCGTGCCCAACGGGAACGTCTCGCACGACGCGAGCAAAGTGAACGCGCCCGTCTCGATGTCGTGCGCCGGAATCTCGTGCGTGATGTCGATGATGGTCGCGTGCGGATTCGCCGAGAGGATCACGGCCTTCATCGCGGCGACGAAATAGTCGGCCGTGCCGAAGTCAGTCAGTAGCGTGACGATCATGCGAACATGAGTTTAAAGTTTCAGGTTCAAAGTTGAAATCCATCGCCACACCTCGGAACACGAGATGGTCTTGGCTTCAGACGTTGAACCTTGAACTTGAAACTTTAAACTTTGAACTTGATTATTGAATCCGCGTATCGGCGGAAGTGCGGATCATCAACTGCTGACCGCGCTGGAGGCGTATGTCTTTGTTGCGTGAGGTCATGACGCCGCCCGTGCCGACACCGGCCCCGATGATCGCGCCGATGGCCGCGCCCTTGCCGCCGCCCGCAATCGCGCCGATGACCGCGCCTATTCCAGACGCCGCGCCAACCTTCGTCACATCGTCCTTCGTCGTGCTGCGACCGTGGACGCCGCCTTCCGGATCGACCTCGCCGGTGTCTGAATCAGTCCGCGTCTGCACCACCTCTATCACCTGCGCGCTCAGATTCGCGCGGCGGCCATCCGCAAAACGAATCTCCTCGAAGCTCAGTTGCAGCTCGCCCGAGCCGCGCACCTTGCCCGGACGCCTGACGCTCGCGATGTGGCCCGTGACGACTGCGTCGGCGAACTGCGCGGGATCGACGACTCTCGCCTCGAAGTGATCGCCGCGCTGGCTCACGTCGGTCGAGATGTTGTTCAAAAGCTCTATGCGCAGGCGCGTGTCGCCCGGAATCTCGACCGTGCCGCCCGCATTCACCGGAGCGTTGCGCGCGCCCGCTTGATCGTCGATGGTCGTCGCGGGGTCGCGCCTCTTGTTGTCGTCGTCGCGTTGGATGACGGGAGGGCCACCTGTGTTGCGCGGCGTGCTGGTCGTCGTCGTTGTTGCGCCTCGGCGACGCAGCGTCGTGGGCACGGAGGAGTCGAAGCCCTGCCGGTCGAAGCCTGTGCCGTAGCCGATCTCGAAGCCTTGCTGGTAACCGTCGCGATAATCTTCGAGCGAGCCGTAGGCGGCGAGATAGACGCGGTCGGCGCGCTGGTAATCTTCCTTGCCGCGATAGTCGCGCGGGCGACTGTTGACCGAATCGCTATATCCCGATTGGTAGCCGTCCGAGTAGCCCGTGCGGTAGCCGCGCTCTAACGCGCCGAACTGTTGCGCGGCGCTGGCCGTCGTGTCTGCGGTCTCTAACGGCGTGTCGTTGTGCAGTGGCGCGGGAAGTACCGTCAACGACGTCGCGACAAGCGCGAGCGCGGCGAGCGAAAGGCGTGATGCAGTTTTCATTCTTACCCTCTTGAAGATCAGCGAACAAGTTGCGTGGAGAGCGACGAGGCTATTTTCTCCACTCCACCGGAAACATCGTGCCGGCCTTTTCCGGACTGATGCTGAGCCCGATGAGTTGCGCGGCGCGCGCCAACACCGGGTCACTCTGAGATGCCAGATCGGACGCTCGCGGTAGCATCAATTCGTCAGGGGTGACGCCGGAGTGTTCGAGGCTGTGCCCGTCGGGGAGCAGGAGATCGGCGTCGGAGACTGAAGAGCCATAGTAGAAGATGAGCGTCGCGCCCGACTGGTGATCGAACGAGCGACCGCGCATGACGGCCCCCGCCGTCCGGTCGCCGATGACCGTGCCACGCTTCTCCAACTGCACGATGCGCGCGAGGACTTCGGCAGCCGAGCCGCTCTCGCTATCGACGAGCACGACCAACTTCCCTGTAAAGGCTTTCGACCCGCGCGTCTTGGCGACGAGCAGAAGCAGCAGACACGTGAGAGTCGCGGACGCGTAGGCGCGCAGGCGAGTGTGCGAGGATGTGCGAAGGTCCATCTCAATTCCTCTCTGATCGTGTTGAAGGCTGCGTCGTCGCTGACGAATGTTAGAGCCGATTAACTCCAGCGCGATAGGGCGCATTTTGCCACAACAAATTGCATCGCCAAAGCGCTCTATGTGCGGCTTGACCCTCCACACAGCCCGACTTAGACTCCAAGCGGTTAATGGAAATGAGGACGACGACAGCTCAGGCCCGATAAGATTTCATGCGAAGAGTTTATTTAGACAACAGCGCGACGACGCCGGTTGATCCGCGTGTCGTTGAAGCGATGCTGCCGTTCCTCTTAGAGAAATTCGGCAACCCTTCAAGCGTGCACTTCTACGGGCAGGAGGCACGCGCCGCGATTGATCGCGCGCGACGCGAGGTTGCATCTTTGATCAACGCGCGACCGAACGAAGTGGTCTTCGTCTCAGGTGGAACTGAGGCGAACAACCTCGCCATTCGCGGCGCGGCGGAAGTTTCCGCAGAGCACGGGCAACACGTCATCACTTCGCAGATCGAGCACTCGGCGACGCGCGGCGTCTGCGAACAGTTGGAGCGACGCGGCTATGAGGTGACGCGCCTTCCCGTTTACGAAGACGGCATTGTGCGGATCGAAGATGTGCGCGCCTCGCTGCGACCAGATACGATCTTGATCACCGTCATGCTCGCCAACAATGAGATCGGAACCGTGCAGCCCATCGCGGAGATCGGCGCGCTCGTCGCAGAGGCGCGCGCGCGCGGGCACAGGCATTTGAAGTTTCACACGGACGCGGTGCAAGCGGCGGGTCGCATGAAGGTTGACGTGGCTGAGTTGAACTGCGACCTGCTCTCGCTCTCGGCACACAAGCTGAACGCGCCGAAGGGCACGGGGGCCCTCTACGTGCGACGCGGCACGCGTCTCGCAGCGCAAACAATCGGGGGCCATCAGGAGCGCGAGCGACGTGCGGGCACGGAAGCCGTGCCGTCAATCGTCGCCTTCGGCAAGGCGGCGCAGCTCGCGCGGGAAGAGTTGGATGAACGTGTCGGGCGAATGCGCGCGTTGCGAGATCGCTTCGAGGCCGGTGTCGAGTCGAGCATGGAAGAAGTGGTCTTCAACGGCGACCGCGAACGGAGGTTGCCGCACCTGTCAAATATTTCCTTCCGCTATGTCGAGGGCGAGGGCCTGCTGATCAATTTAGATATGCAGGGCGTCGCCGTCTCGACCGGCTCCGCTTGTTCATCTGGCTCACTCGAACCATCGCCCGTCATACGCGCGCTCGGCCGCACAGACGAACTCGCGCGCGGCTCGATCCGCTTCAGCCTCGGCAAAGACACGACCGGAGAAGAGATCGACTATGTGCTCGAAGTTCTGCCACGCGCCGTCGAAAACTTGCGCCGCCTCTCCCCGCTCTACCAGAAGTCGCTCGCCGGACGCGTCTGCGTCAACGTATAAGTTGAAAGTTGAAAGTTGAAAGTTGAAAGTTTAACGGCTGTATAGTTGATACGTTACCACCGACTTTCAACTTTGAACTTTCAACTTTCAACTTTCAACTTAACCGTGCCCTACTCCGTCACCTTCAAAGATCATCTGGCGAACCCGCGCAACGTCGGCGAGGTTGAAGACGCTGACGCAGCAGCCGAGTTGTCGAACCCTGCGTGCGGCGACCGACTGCGTCTCTCTCTGCGCGTGCGCGAGGGCCGGATCGAAGCGGCGCGCTTCCTCGCCTACGGCTGCCCGCCAACGCTCGCCTGCGGCTCCGCGCTCACAGAAATGATCGAAGGCATGACGCTCGAAGACGCCGCCCACATCAACCGCGAAGACATCCGCCGCGCCGTCGGCGGCCTGCCCGCGCGCAAAGGCCACGCCGCCGCACTCGCCATTGAGACGCTGCACGAGGCTCTGCGACAATGCGACTCTTCGAGATAACGTGATGAGGTTGATGAAACGTTAATAGTTTCATGAGACAGAAGAGATGTTCCCTCTGTGTGCAAAACGAAGAGGGCGAAGCGATCACTCGGCTTCGCCCTCTTATTGTTTGTGGATGATGGTTACTGCTGCGGCGGCGCGGGCGACTTGAGCATCATGTGACGCTCCATCTCGCCGCGCTCGGTGATCTTGAAGCCCGCAGGCACTTCAAAGAGCGAGTGATCGGGTTCGGCCCGACTGATGTTGGTGAGACGGTAAGTTGTCTCGCCGAAGCGCGGGTCGCTATGTCGCGTCATCACGACCGCTTGCAACTCGCTCGAATACCAACGCTCCGAAACGATCTGGATCGGTCGCTCGTTGCCGATTGCGCCGGCAGGGATCGTCACGGTCGTGCGCGAGCCCTCGGCCTGCACGCCTTCGATGGCCTGCTTGCCCAGAGACTCCTGTGTCTCCGGGAACTTCGGCGCCTTCTCGCCCTCCGGCGCGCGCTCGCGCAACATCATCCCGCTCGCCGTCGCTGACAACGTAGATGCAACCGGCCGCGCTTCGCTGTCTTTGCCAGAGAGCGCGAAGTTGAAAGTGATGACGCCCGCGACCCTCACAGGCTTGCCCTGCAACAACGTCGGACTGAAGACCCACAGCCGCGCGGCTTCGACCGCAGACTGTTGCAACAACGGATGGCCGGAGATGGCATGCGCGGAAGCGACGTTGCCCTGCTCATCAACCGTCACCTCGACATCGACCGTGCCTTGTGCGCCAGCCGCGCGCGCTATCGCAGGGTAGTCCGGTGTGGCTCTCTTGGTGGCTTTGCCGTTGAGCACGCCGCCTTTGATCTCCAGATTTAACCGCTCCGCGCGGACGTTGCTCGCGCCGCCGCTTGCCGCCGCGCTACCTGCGGGCTGTCTGACGAAAGTGAACTGCATCGCCTTCTGCGCCGTCTGCGTCTTCGTGTTGAGGACGTAGTTGGCCCCGGCGATGGGGTCGTTGATGAAGATGGTCTGCGGCGCGTTCTCGCTCGCAGCCCATGCGCCGATGCCGTTCAAGCTCTGCTCGCGTCGCGTGCGCCCTTCGGAGTCGCGGTAGAGCTTGGCGGTCGTCGTGCGCGTGATGCGGTTGCCGTCGCCGAGCACCATGACGGTCTCCGTCACCGCATCCGCCGAATAGGGCGAGCCCTTCACGTTCCTCCCGTCGAAGGACATCTCAGAGATGAACATGATGCTGTTGTCGCTCTGTTGACTAAAGACCATGTTCTCCTGCGGGAACGGCTCGCCGCCCGGCACGGGCGAGATCATGATCCGGCCCTTCTCGACCTGAACCTCCTGCGCGATCTTCTCAGCCCCGCGCTTCTCCGCATCCTGACGCACCCATACCTGTTCCTGCGCCGCCGCGCCGACAGCGTTCGACACGAGCGCGAGCGCACACAACAGGGCACGCGCAAACTTCTTCTCTCTTCTCATCAGCGAATCCTCCTTACGATCCTTTGAACAAGTTATCCTCTTAAACTCGAAACCTTTCCTTGATCCCAAGTGACTATGATCCAGACCGATCTCATTCGACTGTGTGAGCGCACTCACGGCAGCAGTCGAATTGCGCGCGCCGTGCCGTCGTGCGCGAGCAACACGTCGGCCTTGACGCTCGCGCCCGTGCGCGAAGCGTTGACGGGCAAGCCGAGCGCGGCGAGCGCGGCGCGCGGAACTTCAACGCGCACCATCTGCCCGCCATCGAGCGGCGCGGAGTTGTCCGGCGCAACCAAAGGCACGAAGTCTGCGGACGACGCGAGCTCGCTCGCGCCCGCGTTCATTGTCGAAGAGATGGCCCCCGCGTCGTCCGGCGTGACGCGCCCGCCGTCTTCCCTGAAAGAGATCGGCAACGCTGCGACCGGAGCTTCCGCGCGACGGCGCGATGATGAACGAACGACGCTATCAAAGGGCGTTCGCTGTTTCGTTGTAGTTGCGACTTCATCAGTCGCATGAACCTGCGTCACACGATCCTTCGTCGCCGCATCGTGCGTAGTTGGATCGTCCTGTGAACTGATCTGCTCAATCGCTTGCGATGAAGAGTCGCCTTCGACGTGGTTGCCCTGCACAGTCGGTACAACACTTGTAGTCGTCGTCTCCTTTCGCGTGAACGCGCGCCAAGCGAGCACTGAGACGAGAAGCAACGACGCGGCGACTGCTGTCGCGAAGAGAGCGCGACGCAAGCGCGGAGCGAAAAGCGAGAGATTGACATCGCGTCGCGCGTGGGCCTGCGCGCCGACTCGCGCGATGTCTTCGAACGTGGACGCAACGCTGCGACGCTCTCGCAACCGCGCGAGCAACGCGGCTTCGACGCGAGCGTGCGCTTCCATCTCGCGCATCGACGCACCCACCTCGCGCAGCGCAGACGAAAGCGCACGCTCGCGCCGGAGTCGCGCGGCGCAAGGCGCACACGTCGCAGCGTGCGCGTGCGCCGACTCGCGCGACGCGGCGTCCAACAGAGACCCGCGCGCCAGCTCAGTCGAGACTGATTCAAATTCCTGACAGCTCATGCGAAACACCTCGCCGCGTCGTAATCACCCGCAGACTCTTCGCCCTCGTCAAACGCGCGCAGACGCTCGCACAACAATGCGCGTGCACGATGCAAGCGCGAGCGCACCGTGCCGACCGCGCACTGAAGCGCGAGGGCCGCCTCAGCGTAACTCATCTCCTGCAACTCGCAGAGCACAATCACCTCTCGATAGTGAACCGGCAGTGCGAGCACAGCCTGTCTCACGGTCTCGACCGTCTCATTGCGCGCCAAGTCAGCGAGCGGATCGTGTCGCGCGTCGCGTTGTCGCTCGTCGGCGCAAACCGTCTGCTCTTCCCGTTCATCAGCGAGCGTCACAAAATTTCTTTCCTTATCAAGCCGACGCAACACCTGATTGCGCGCCACACCATAGAGGTAAGACGAGAGCGCGCCACGCGACGGGTCGAACCTGATCTCTTCGTTGAGCAATGTCATGAACACTTCCTGCGTCACGTCCTCTGCGACCGACTTCGAGCCCGACATCTGCAAAGCGAACCTGTAGAGCCCCGCCTGCCTGCGCCCGTAGAGCGCGGCGAAAGCCGACTCGTTGCCACCGCGCGCCAAGCGCAGCAGGCTCTCGTCCGTCTCTTCGTGCGCGGCTCGCATCCTCTTCCTTCGCCCGCTCCCCTCATCATTCGCCGTCGCAGCTAATTCGCCCCGCCGCGCGGAAAAGTTCCACGAATAGATGGCACGACAGAGATCGGGCACGCGGGCTTGATCGCAACTCATCGATCCAAACCAACGCGCCCGCGTTGCAGAGCGCGACGATCTATGAAAATCGATCTGGTTTCTTCGCGCTCTGTCCCGCGCTATTCTTAGCGATTGTCGTTCGCTTGACCGACTCTGCGTGGGCGCGTGCCCGTAGGTGGGATGGCTCTGCCGTTGTGATATTCGGGCCCACAGTAGCGGCGGGGTTCCGTGCCGATGACGAAAGTCTTGGAGCGTATGACGGGGCAGGTCGGTGCGGCGAGAAGGCCCGTGGTCGGATCGATGTCGAGCGTGATCGTGCCCATCAAGCGCGTCGTGCCGTCCGACTGTGTGACGCCGCGACCTTCGAGGCGCGGGGCGTTGCGTGTGCCGCGTGGAGGCGTCGGGGTCACATCGGGGTAAGGATTATCGCCTGAGCCGGGCGGTGGCAGAGGCGCGGGCGCGTAGCCGGGCTGAGTTTCCTCGATGGTCGGCGGTTGATCATTGATCACGTCGTTAGGCGGCGCGTTGCTCTCTTCCTTCGGCGCAGTGCCTGCGATGAAAAGTTCCGTGCGCTTATTGGGATCATCGGCGGCCGCTAAGAGGCCCGTGCGCGGATCAATCGAGGCTTCTTCGAGACCTTCGGGCTGCTGCCAGTCGCCCTGCCATTCGGGATGCTCCGTGAGCGCGGCTTGCATGAAGTCCGACCAGATCGGAAGCGCGGACTGCGCGCCGGTGAGACCCAACTGCGAGTTGTCGTCGAAGCCGACCCAGACCGCGCAGACGATGTGCGGCGTGTAGCCCGTGAACCATCCATCGCGCGACGTGCCGGTCTTGCCCGCGACGTTGAACTTGAAGCCGCGCGCGCGAAGGGGGGCCCCCGTGCCGCGATTGACCACGTCCTTCATGATCGAGGTCATGATGTAGGCGATCTCCGGTCGCATCACGTCGCCCTTCTGTGCGGACGGCGCGGCGATGGTCGCGCCCTTCCCCGTCGTCACGCGCGAGACGCCGATGGGCGCGACGCGCGTTCCTAATCTCGCGAACGAAGTGTAAGCGGATGCGACTTGCAAGGGCGTCGCTTCGTTCGTGCCCAGAGCCATCGCCGGGTAAGCGTGCGGTGGTTTGGGCAGGCCTGCGCGCGTCGCGAGCGACATGACGCGCCCCATCGTGACTTCCATCGCGACATCGACGGTGATGACGTTGCGGCTATGAACGAGCGCATCGCGCAAGGTCATCGGCGCGTGCGTGTACTCGTCTGCGAAGTTGCCGGGCGAGTATTCCTGATTGTCGTAAGTGAAGGTCTTCGGCTCGTCCATGAAGGTCGTCGCGGCGGTGAGGACGCGCGGGACGGGATCGTAAGCCGTGTTCAAAGCCGTCGCATAGACGAAGGGCTTGAAGACCGAACCGGGTTGACGCATCGCGTCTGTCGCGCGATTCAACTGCGACTTCTCGTAGTCGCGCCCGCCGACCATCGCGACCACTTCGCCCGTGTCTGCGTCTATCGCGACGAGCGCGGCTTGCAAAGTTCCGGGCGGAACTTTCTTCGCATAAATTTTATCGAGCGTGGCGAGTTGCTTCGTCACGGCATTGTAAGCCGCGCGCTGCAAGTCCATGTCGATTGAAGTGTAGATGCGAAGATGCTCGGCTGAGCGCGCGTCGGCGAGAATGTCTGCGAGCTGGCCCTGCACGTAATCGACGAAGTATGGAGCTTCGGAATTATCGACGCGACCGCGCGCGGGGGCCACCTTCAACTCGGTCGCCTTCGCATCGTCAGCCTGTTGCTTCGTGATGACGCCCGCGTCCGCCATCGAGTCGAGAACTTGATTGCGGCGGGCGGTGGCGGTGTCGAGATTGTGATAAGGGTTGTAGCGGTTCGGGCTGCGGATGATGCCGGCGAGGAAGGCGGATTCGGGGAGCGTAAGCGCAGTCACGTCCTTGTTGAAATAGACGCGCGACGCTTCGCCGAAGCCGTTGACGGAAAAGCCCGAATGCTGGCCGAGATAGACCTGATTACAGTAGAGCGCGAAGATGTCCTGCTTCGAGAGTCGCGTCTCAAGAATGACGGACGTGTAGGCTTCGGCGAGCTTGCGCCGCCAACTGTATTCGGGCGAGAGCAGAAGATTCTTGACGAGTTGTTGCGTGATCGACGATCCGCCCTGTCGCGCGAGCGGCGAGCTGGAATCTAGTTCGTAACGACTGACGAACGCGCGCAGGATGCCACGAATATTTATGCCGTAGTGTTGGAAGAAGGCGCGATCCTCTGTCACCGTCACCGCATCGACCAGAGACTTCGGCACGTCGCCGAAGCCGATCACTTTGCGTCGCTCGCGCTGAGTTCCCGCAACGAAGCTCAACTGTTCCGGCTCGATCTCCGCGCTCTGTAACTTCGCGTTCGTATCGCCGTCCGAGATCGACGCGATGCCCTTACCATTCCTCGCAAACACGACGCGCAGGTGCGGGAAGGCCTGCTTGCTATCGATCTGCGCCGTCTGTCCGGGAACGATCTCGACCGTCGTGCCCGCGACCGCATAGCGGCTGCGCGCGTCGTCCGCCTGCTGCGTCTTCTCGACGTAGTCCGCGCGCTTGAGTCGCGCGACCAGATCGTCAATCGAGAGGCCGGAGCCGACGTGCAAAGTTTTCGGCGCGGTGTAGATGCCGGATGAGCGCGTGTAGATTTCGCCACTGATCAGTTTATCGACACGTTGGGAAAAGACGTGATAGTAGTAGCCGAGGACGACGATGACGAAGATCGTGAGAGCGGCGAGCGCGATGATGACCGGCGGTCGAAAGATGCGTCGAGACAAGCGACGCAGGAAGCCTTCGTCCGGCTCGACGTATTTGACGACGCGCCCCGCGCTTCTCCTGCGGCTCACCGGCGGCACGTTCTTCGGGGGATGCCTCACAGCCATTGTGGTGAATGGTAAATGGTAAATGGTGAATGGTAAAGATGGTGAATGGTCAAAGGTGAATCGTGAATGGCAGATCGTGGATCGCGATCATCTATCTGGTTTGCCCGAAAGTTCCCACGGTCGCATTCGCTCAACTACGATTTACCATTCACCATTTTCCATTTACCGACGTTGACCTGCGCGCCGCTTTTCCGATAACGTGGCGCACTGTTATGACGCGCCGTGTGAGGCGTGCGTTTCCAGATGAACTCGATCCTCTCCCCATTCGGTCTGAGTCGTCACGCGCGCAACCGTCTGGCCTTCGCGCTCTCACTGCTATTCGTCCTGCTTGCCGTCGGCACAATCAGTTTCCACCTGCTCGAAGGCTGGTCTGTACTCGACAGCCTTTACGTGACGGTGACGACCATCGCCACGGTCGGCTACGGCGACTTTCATCCGACCTCGCCCGCCAGCCGACTCTTCACCACCGTCTTCATGCTGTTCAGCATCGGCACGGTCGGTCTGTTATTCTCCACGGTGGTTCAGGGCGTCGTGCAGTCCGAAGTGCTCTCAAGCATCGGCGCGCGACGACGCGTGCGCGGCATGAAGAAACTAGACGATCACTACATCATCTGCGGCGCGGGTCGCATCGGGATGCGCATCGTGCGCGAGCTTGAACGCGCGAGAGAGCCCTTCGTCGTCATCGAGCGCGAGGCATCGCTTCTGGCCCCACTCGAAGAGCGAGGCTTGCACACCATCGTCGCCGACGCAACGCTCGAAGAGACTCTGCACGATGCGGGCGTCGAGCGAGCGCGCGCACTCGCTTCGTGTCTGCCCGACGACGCGGATAACGTTTACGTCGTGCTCACCGCGCGCGGGCTTAATCAAGGGCTACACATCGTCGCGCGCGCCGTCGAAGAGCAGGCTGAGCCAAAGTTGTTGCGCGCGGGCGCGAACCGCGTCATCGCGCCGACGATCATCGGCAGCCAGCGCATCGTGCAGGCCCTGACGAAGCCTGCCGTGCACGACTTCATCGACTCGGTGACGACCGACAGTCTCGATCTCAACTTTGAGCAGATCAAAATGTCGCCCTCTTCCGATTACGTCGGGCACAAGCTGCGCTTCACGAACATCCGCTCGGAACTCGACGTGGTCATCGTCGCCGTCCGTCGCGCCAACGGCGAGATGTTCTTCAACCCTTCGGGCGATGCGCGCATCGAAGCAAACGATCTACTGATCGCCATCGGTCGGGCCGAGTCGCTCCAACGTCTCAAAGACCTCTCGCGCGGCACGGCGCATTTGCCGCCACTGCCGAACCACATGAAATGAGAGTCGCAGTCTTAGCATGAAACTCGCCGTCGCAGTATGAAAGTCACCTCAGCATGAGAGTTCTGGTCACGGGCGGGAGCGGCTATCTCGGCACGCACGTCACGCGCTTCTTTGGCGCGGACGATTTTTCGCGACGACTGAATCGCGACATCATGCAGTCGGCAGACCTGCCGATGATCTCTGACTACGACGCCGTCATACACCTCGCCGCGCGACTCGACAAGCAACGCGACACGGCGGAAGAGACTTTTCGCACGAACGTCGAAGGCACAATCAACGTCTTGCGTCACGTGCGCGAGGGCGCGGCTTTCATCTTCGCCTCGACAAAGGACGTTTACGGTTCGCATGCCGCGAGCTTTATAGACGTGCCTGAAACTTGCCCGACCAGCTACGCGGGCCAGTCGCCGCTCGAATGGTCGAAGCTCATCGCAGAGCAGTACATCCACTACTACGCCGCCGCGCGAAACTTCCGCGCCTGCGTCTTCCGTCTCTCGACACCTTACGCCCGGCCCTCCGAGGGCAACGCGCCAAACTTCGTCACGCACTACGTCGAATCGGTCAAGCGCGGCTGGTTGCTGCGTCTGCCAGCGCAGGGCCGCCCCATGCGCGACCTCCTGCACGTCGAAGACCTCTCGCGGGCCTGCCGCGCCTTCATCGATTCAGACATCGCGGGCGGCGTGTATAATCTCGGCGGCGGACGCGCGAACGCGATCACACTGCGCGGCATAGTTGAAACAGTCGGGCGACTCATCGAGCGCGAACCAGTTATCGACGAAGAGGCGAACACGCCCGCGCCCTTGCCCTTCGATTACGTCTCAGACATTTCGCGCGCGCGCACGGAACTCGGCTGGGAGCCGCAGATCGGCGTCGAAGAAGGATTGAAAAGTCTGCTGTGAGTGCGCCGTCGAAGTCGGTCGTGAGTCTTGCGAGAGAGTTTCAGGTTTTGCGTCAACTGAAGGCCGAAGAGATCGAGCGCGTCGTTGTGCGCGGCGCAAACTGGGTGGGCGATGCGGTGATGACCGTGCCGGCCCTGCGCGAGCTGCGCCGCCTGCTTCCCCATGCTCACATCACTCTGGCGACGCGACCGTGGGCGCAGGGCATCTTCGACGGCGCAGACTTCATCGACGATCTACTCATCATCGACGAAGGCCCGCAACCCATACGCAAGTTCGTCCGGCAGGTCAGACAATGGCGCGCGCGTCGCTTCGATCTCGCTGTGCTGTTGCCCAACGCAATGGCTCCGGCCCTCGTCGCCTTCGCCGCGCGCGTTCCCGCGCGAGTCGGCTACGCGACGCAGAGTCGCGGCGAATTTCTAACGTACCCGCTCGAAGTTCCCTCGTGGCGCGGCACGCGTCATGAAGTTTTTTACTACTTGAACATCATCACCGAACTCGAACGCGCACTCGCGCGCGAGGCACGAGACGAATCATCTTTGAGCATCGACGCACACGTGCCGCAGTTCGCGCTCAATGTTTCCGAAGAGCGACAGGCGGCGGCCCTCGCGCTGCTCGAACGACACGGCGCGGACATCGCGCGCCCCATTGTGGCCCTCTGCCCCGGCTCGACCAACAGCCGCGCCAAGCGTTGGCACTCGGAAAGATTCGCCGCGCTCGCGGATCGCTTGATCAATGAAGCTGACGCAACCGTCGTCATCATCGGCGCGCGCGAAGAGTTGGACGTGACGCAAGAAGTCGTCGCCTCGATGCGTCGCGCGCCTGTTGTGTTGACAGGCGAGACGACGCTTGCGGAGACGACTGCGATCCTGAGTCTCGTTAACCTGCTCGTCACGAACGACACTGGCCCTGCTCACCTTGCCTCCGCGCTCGCTCGCCCGACGCTCGTCATCTTTGGCCCGACGAATCCGTTGACGACGCGTCCCTTCGCGCCGACCGCAGAGATCGTCCGGCGACCACCCGACTGCGCGCCCTGCATGCTCCGCGATTGCCCGATTGATCATCGTTGCATGACGGCGATCAGCGCAGATGAAGTCTTCGCGCGCGCCATCGCTCTGCTCGGACAAGATCGCGCGCACGTCGTTGAATCTCAGATCGAAGTTGAAGCTCATGCAGAGGCAGCGCGATGAGTCGTCGCGCGATCTTCATCGACCGCGACGGCACGATCTCCGAGGAGGTCGGCTACGTCAATCATCCAACGCGCTATCGTGTCTTCCCTTTCGCCGCCGAAGCTGTCAAGACGATCAACGAAGCGGGCTGGCTGGCCGTCCTCGTCACCAATCAAGCGGGCGTCGCGCGCGGCTACTTCAAAGAGGACTTGATCCAA
Source organism: Acidobacteriota bacterium (assembly GCA_032229975.1). Taxonomy (GTDB): domain Bacteria; phylum Acidobacteriota; class Blastocatellia; order Pyrinomonadales; family Pyrinomonadaceae; genus JAIVGV01. Next base: position 104,098 of record JAVXVG010000044.1, read on the forward strand.
CTCATCCACGACAAACTCGCGCAGGAACTCGCGCGCGGCGACGCTCGACTCGATGCTATCTATTATTGCCCGCATCACCCGACGGTCGGCGCGTTGCCTTATCGAACTGATTGCGACTGCCGCAAGCCGAAGCCCGGTCTGATCACGCGCGCCGCCACCGACCTCGACATCGATCTCGCGCGCTCTTGGATGATCGGCGACCGTTACGGCGACACCGAACTGGCCCGCAACGCAGGCGTGCGCGCCGCACTCGTGCTCACCGGCTACGGTCGCGGCGAGCACGAATACCAGCGCGACGCATGGCAACACACGCCCGATCTCGTCGCGGAGAATCTGCTCGAAGCGGTGAAAGAGATTTTAAGAATTGATCCATTGATCCATTGATCCATTTAGGAGATTCTTAATTGAATCAGTGAATCAATGGATCAATTTCCAACGATGATTCAGCCCGAGGAAAAGAGGCTCATCGATCTCGTCCGCGAGTTCACGCGCCGACGCGTCGTCGTGGTCGGCGACGCCGTGGCGGATCAGTTCTTGTATGGCGAGATCAGCCGCGTCTCGCGCGAGGCTCCGGTGCTCATCCTTCGCCACGAGCGCACGGAGACCGTGCCGGGCGGCGCGGCGAACTGCGCGAACAATCTCGCCTCGCTCGGCGCGCAAAGCAGTCTCGTCGCCGTCGTCGGAGAAGATGAAGCGGGGCGCGCACTCGTCGCAAAGTTGAACGAAGCGGGCGTGGATTGTCGTGGCATTGTCGCCGATGGCCCGCCGCGCACGACGACAACGAAGATGCGCGTCCTCGCCGGTCACGCGCACTCGATCAAGCAGCAGGTCATACGCGTTGACTACGAAGGCACGCAGCAGACGAGTGCCACGCTCGCCGCCGTGCTCTGCGCGCGTTTGCGCGAAGTTGCTGTCGATGCTGATGCTCTCATCATCTCGGACTACAATTACGGCGTCGCAAGCAACGAGGTCGTCGGGACTTTGCGTGAGCTTGCGCGCGAGCGCGGCATCCCCGTCCTCGTCGATTCGCGTTTTCGTTTGACAGAGTTCGTCGGCTTCACTTCGGCGACGCCGAACGAGGACGAGGTCGAGCACACTCTCGGCGCGCGGCTCGAAGATGCGCGACAGTTAGAAGATGCCGCATCGCAACTGCTCGCGCGACTCCGACACCGCGCGCTGCTCATCACGCGCGGCAAGCAAGGAATGCTGCTCGCGGAAGCAGGTATGCCCCTTCAACATTTCGCGGCGGTCGGCGAGCGCGATGCCGTTGACGTGACGGGCGCGGGCGACACCGTGATCGCGACCTATGCGCTCGCGCTCGCTTCGGGGGCCACCTTCACAGAAGCCGCGCGCCTCGCCAATCACGCGGGCGGCATCGTCGTCATGAAACGCGGCACGGCTTGCGTCACGGCCGATGAGTTGCTCGCTTCATTATCAGGATCACATGACAAGTGAACGCGGATTAAAAGTCAGAGAAAAGTTTTCTTATCTGCGCTTATCCGCGTTCACCTGCGGCTATATTTTCTTTTCCAGTTTCCATGAACTCGACTGAAGATCAACAGAGACAGGACGCGGCATCGCGCATCGTCGAACGCAACCGTCTGATCGCGCGCGTGGCGATTGCGCGGCGACACGGCGCGCGCATCGTCTTCGCTAACGGCTGCTTCGACCTGTTGCATGTCGGACACGTGCGCTATCTCGAAGCGGCGCGCGCGCTCGGCGACCTGCTCGTCGTCGGCGTCAACGCGGACGCGCAGGCGCGTAGACTCAAAGGCGAAGGGCGGCCCTTCATGCCGGAGCGCGAGCGCGCGGAGGTCGTCGCTAGTTTGCGCGCCGTCGATCTCGTCACGATCTTCACAGAATCCACGGTCGAAGCACTCCTCCTCGCCATCCGCCCCGATATCCACGCGAAGGGCACGGACTACACGGAAGATTCCGTGCCCGAGCGTGCAGTCGTCCTCTCCTACGGCGGTCAAGTTCGCATCGTCGGCGACGCAAAAGATCACTCATCGACAGAAATTGTAAAAGCCGTGAATCGTCAATCGTGAATCGTCAATCGTGCCAAGCGGGAACAGAATTCCTTTCGCCACGGTTTACGATTCGCGATTTACCATTTACGATTTACGAACTCATGCGTCTGCTCTTCATCAAACTCGGCAGCATCGGCGACATCGTGCACACGCTGCCCGCGCTCGCGGCGGTGCGTCGTGCGTTGCCGGATGCTGAAATTTCGTGGGTCGTCGAGCGCGGCGCGGCGGAAATTTTGAGAGACAACCCGATTTTGGAAAACACCATCGTAGTCGATACGAAGGGGTTGAGGCGTGTGCCGGTGTCTGGGGAGACGCTGTCGGCGACGCGCCGGCAGTTGCGTCGGTTGCGCGCCTCACCCTTCGACCTTTCAATCGACTTTCAAGGCTTACTCAAATCCGCGCTCATCGCGCGCCTCTCACGCGCTCGACGCTCCGTCGGCTTCGCGCGCGAACACCTGCGCGAGCCCGCGAGTCGCTTTCTTCTCTCCGAAACTTTCAAAGTTCCACAAGGCACGCACGTCATCAGAAAAAACCTCGCGCTCGTCTCCGTCGCGCTCGACATCGACGTGCCCGTTGACGCCAACGAATTTGAGTTCCCTCTTGCGACGAAGCCGGAGCACGTGCGCGAGGCTCAAGAGGCTGCACGCGAGGCACGCGCGCCCTACGCGATCTTGAATCCGGGCGGCAACTGGGCGACGAAACTCTGGGACGCGCAGCGTTACGGCCAACTCGCCGATGAACTTTGGACGAGACACGCCTTGCGCTCGCTCGTCACTTACGGGCCCGGCGAGACGGAGCTGGCTGCGCGAGTCGCCGACGCGAGCCGGCTCGATGCCGCGCTGCCTGTCAGTTTATCGCTCAAAGGTTTTTATGAGCTGGCGCGACGCGCGCAAGTGTACGTCGGCGGCGATACCGGCCCGACGCATCTCGCCATCGCTGCGGGTGCGCCCGTCGTCGGCATCTTCGGGCCGACCGAGTGGTGGCGCAACGGCAGCCCACGAGCGGAAGATATAGAAGTCGGACGGACAGACATTAGCTGTCGCGTCGATTGTCACCGTCGCAAGTGCTCGAACTGGGTCTGCATGGAGATCGAGGTCGCGCGTGTCGTCGTGGCAGTGAGTGAGAGATTGCGTCGCGTGCGCGAGTCGAAACGCGCGGAGGTCTTGACGATTGCGTAGAGACGGGACATGGATGCAGCGTTGGCGCGTGCCGCTCGGCTTCATCTGCGCGGGCGTCTTCCTGTTGCTCGCCGCGCCGCGCGCGTTGACGCTCGCCGTCGGCGGCGCAATCGCTCTGTGCGGTCTCGCTATTCGCGCGTGGTCTTCGGGCCACATACGCAAGAACGACGCGCTCGCCACGTCTGGCCCTTACGCGCACACGCGCAACCCGCTCTATCTCGGCAGCTTCATCCTCGGCATCGGCTTCACGGTCGCGGCGGCGGGGCGTTGGTGGTTGCTGCCGGTGCTCGGCGGCCTGTTCGCCGCACTCTTCTTGGGCATCTACCTGCCCGTCATGCGCGTCGAAGCTGCGACGCTCGCCGGGCTCTTCGGCAAAGACTATGAGCGATACGCGCGAGCCGTGCCGCTCTTCGTGCCGCGCGCCACGCCCTACAGGGACGGACGCGGAGAGAGCATGAAATTCGACATGAGTTTGTATCTTCGTTATCGCGAGTATCGCGCCGCGCTCGGACTCGTCGCCGCGTGGTCGTTGCTCGCGCTCAAGTCGTTTCTGTTGAGATGAAATTTTTACGATGAAGTTTTCTCCACGCCATAAAGTTCAACACATTATCCTCGCGGCATTCGTCTGCGTGGCAATGCTTCCCTCGATCTTCGGCGGAAGCGTCGCACACGCGATGGACACGCCCGCCGCCGCGAAGCCGCTCCCTTTCGAGCCTTCAGAAGAGTTGATCTATCAAGCGGATTTCTCGAAGCTCATGTTGCGCGGCATAGAGATCGCCGAGTTTCACTTCACCGCCGGACGCGCGCCATCGAACGACAACTCACACGTCGTTGCCGCTTCGACGGCCCTCGCGCCAAACATCGTCTTCAAAGGCGACGCACGCGCGCGAGGGTGGTTTCGCAAGCTCTTCAATTTCGACTTCCACTACACGCACGAGTCCATCGTCGATCCTTCTAATTTTTTGATCCTCCGCACCACCAAGCTCGACGAGCAGGGCAAGCGCGTGCGCCAGAGTGTCGCAGAGTTCGACCGCAAAGCCGACCGCGTCACTTGGACAGAGCGCAATCCAAACGATCCGAACGCCACGCCACGCATCGTCACTGGTGTCCTGCGCGACGCTGCACACGATTTCATCTCAGCCATCTACTACTTGCGCACGCAGCCGCTCGCGCCCGGTCAGACATTCGAACTCGCGCTGAGCGACGACGGGCAGACCTATCACATCCCCGTCAAAGTCTCCGAGCGACGCGCGCTCAATTCCGTCGTCGGCAAAGTTCAGACCTTGCGACTCAACATCGACATCTTCGGCGCGGGCCGCCTCGTCGATGATCGGCAAGGCTCGATGGCCCTCTGGGTCACGGACGACGCACGCCATCTCCCCGTCCGCGCACGGCTCGACACTGACATCGGCACGCTCGACATCAAGCTCAAGAAAGTCACCGGCGGCATCGCGATCACGCCGGGTCGCACGACGACGCGATCCCACACGACGCAGTGATGGCCCGTGTAAACGAGATCGATCAACACACACAGCGAACGTGCATTAACAACTCGACCGTGAGCGACACAGCATCGCGTGAGCCGCTCGTCATCGGGCATCGCGGCGCGTCTGCGCTCGCGCCCGAAAACACCATCGCCGCCTTCGAGCGTGCTTTAGTTGACGGCGCGGACGGCTTGGAATTCGACGTGCGTCTTGCCTCGGACGGCGTGCCCGTCGTCATCCACGACGCGAACCTGAGCCGCACCGCCGCACGCGCGGAAGAGATCGCCTCGCTCTCGTCGCGCGCGCTCGCGAGAGTTCCGGTCGGCGCATGGTTCAACCGCCGCTTCCCCGCACGCGCGCGGAGCGAATATGCTCACGAGTGCGTGCCAACTCTCGCGCAAGTCTGCGAGAGGTTTGCCACGCGCTGCGCCGCGCTCTACGTCGAACTAAAGTGCACGCACGCGGACGCGCACGCGCTCGCCGCCGCGACCGTCGATGTCCTGCGCGCCACGCCCGTAGCCGCGCGCTGCGTAATCGTCGAGAGCTTCACGCTCGAAGCCATCGCCGAGATTAAGAGGCTGGCCCCTGAGCTTCGCACCGCCGCACTCTTTGAGCGCACACTACGCCAGCCGGGCCCTCGCAAGCGTGAGATCATTTCACGCTCGCTCGCGCACGGAGCGGACGAGATCGCGCTGCAGTGCTCGCTCGCGACGCCCCGCACGGTCGAAGCCGCGCGCGCGGCCGGCTTGCCGACGGTCGTCTGGACAGTCGATCATCCTTCGTGGGCGCAACGCGCGCTCTCACTCGGCTTGCGCGCGCTCATCACCAACACGCCCGCGCGCCTGCGTGCCGCGCTCGACGCGAGTGTTGTTAATCGTGAATCGTCAATCGTGAATGAATGATCCCTGCTGCGATGATCACGACTCGACGATCACGGCTCTCGATTCGGTTACACACGATTGACGATTCACGAGAGATGAAGAGTCCCGCGTCATTGGAAAAAGTTTTCGTCAGCGAAGATCATGCGATCCAACTACGGCGCGCTCGCGCCGCGCGCTGGTCTAACTCGCCGAGTCCTTCATATAATCTCCTCTTCGTCCTCGGCGGCTCGCTGCGCCTGCGCGTCGAAGAGGGCCAGCGCGAGCTGCGCGCGCCGATGACGATCCTCGTCGCGCCCGGCGAGTCTCTCGACGCGTGCGCCGCCCAAGCCGAAACGCTCTCGCTCACGCTCTCGCCCGCCTACGTCCTCGACTGTGCGCTGCGCGCACGCCTCACGCGCGACGACGCGCACATCACCTTCAAACAACGCGCGACCGACGACGCGCGACTTGTCGCTCTCGCGCGCGACATCGCCGAAGAGCTGCGCGGAGGCGAGACAGGGCAGGAGTTAATCGTCTCCGCACTCGTCGAGCAGATCGTCGTACAAGTCTTGCGTCGCCACGCGAACGTCCGGCGCGCGGAAGGGCTTGAGCTATCGCGCGTCGGTTTAGTTGATCGCCGCATCCGTCGGGCCGTCGAGTTGATGCACGCGCACATGGAGCGCGATCTACCGCTCGAAGAGCTGGCCGCGGCCGCCTACCTATCGGCCTTCCACTTCGCGCGCCTCTTCAAAAAAGTCACCGGCGCATCGCCCCATGCTTACCTCGCCGCGCTGCGCATCGAACGCGCGAAAATCCTGCTTGCGACGACCGACCTCTCGATCACGCAGACCGCGCAGCGCGTCGGCTACGCCAGCTCAAGCCACTTCACCAAGGCCTTCCGCCAATCAACCGGACTCGCGCCACGCGCCTTCCGCGCCGCACTCGTGAAGACAGAGGTTAGAGATTAGAGATTAGTTCAGAAAACTTCTTACTAACCTCTAGCCTCTAACCTCTGCTTTGAGCAATCGTGCGACGAGATAGAGCAAGATTTGACGAGACCGCGTGGCGACGTGGGCGTATGCTCGTCCTTATCGAATCTTAATCGGGAGAATTATTCTGTATGACAGTCGCAAAAGGAATTGAGATCGCACCGGCGAAGGGCCGCCTCGGCGTGCTGCTCGTCGGTCTTGGCGCGGTGAGCACGACATTCATCGCGGGGGTTGAGGCGATCAAGCGTGGTTTGGCTGACCCGGTCGGGAGCCTGACCCAGATGGGCGCGATCCGTTTGGGTAAGCGCACGGAGGATCGCAATCCGCTCATCAAGGATTTCCTCCCGCTCGCACGTCTTGACGATCTCGTCTTCGGTGCGTGGGACATCTTCGAGGACTCAGCATACGACGCGGCGATGCACGCGGGCGTGCTCGAAAAAGAGCTGCTCTCGCAACTCAAGACGCCGCTCAAGAAGATCAAGCCGATGAAGGCCGTCTTCGATCAGCACTACGTTAAACGTCTAAGCGGCGTGAACGTCAAGGAGGGCAAGAACAAGCTGGCCCTCGCGAAACAGTTGATCGAAGAGATCGCCGAGTTCAAGCGCAAGAACAAGTGCGACCGGCTGGTGATGATCTGGGCTGCTTCGACGGAAATCTTCATGAAGCAGCACGCCGTCCACAAAACATTAGAGTCGTTCGAGCAGGCGATGCGCGACAATCACAGAGCGATTGCGCCGTCGATGATCTACGCCTACGCTGCCTTGAAGTCCGGCGTGCCCTTCGCCAACGGCGCGCCGAACCTGACGGTTGACGTGCCTGCGCTGATGAAACTCGCCGAAGAGAATAACGCTCCCGTCTGCGGAAAAGATTTCAAGACGGGCCAGACCTTAATGAAGACCATCCTCGCACCCGGTTTGAAGTCGCGTATGTTGGGCCTTCACGGCTGGTACTCGACGAACATTCTCGGCAATCGCGACGGCGAAGTCTTGGACGATCCCGAATCGTTCAAGACGAAAGAGGAGTCGAAGCTCTCGGTGCTTGAATATATTCTCCAGCCCGAACTCTATCCGAAACTCTACAAAGACTTCTCGCACGTCGTTCGCATCAACTACTATCCGCCGCGCGGCGATAACAAAGAGGGCTGGGACAACATCGACATCTTCGGCTGGCTCGGCTACCCGATGCAGATCAAGATCGACTTTCTGTGTCGCGACTCGATCCTCGCCGCGCCCATTGTCCTCGACCTCGCGCTCTTCCTCGATCTCGCGCAGCGCGTCGGGATGAAGGGCGTGCAAGAGTGGTTGTCCTTCTACTTCAAGTCGCCGATGACCGCGCCCGGTCTCTACCCCGAACACGACATCTTCATTCAACTGATGAAGCTCAAGAACACGCTCCGCCACCTGCGCGGAGAGGATTTGATCACGCACCTCGGTCTCGAATACTACGACTGAAGAGCGTGGGCCTTTGACTGCTCATCCGAAAAGACGTGCCACGACAAGGAAGGCGCGACGAGCATATCGTCGCGCCTTCGCTGTCATGCCCGGTGACTTTTTGACATGACAATTTGTCTAAGCGCGGGCAACCTTTTCGCTGCTGCAAAATGCGTCGCCACACGACCTCCGCGTTGGTGTAAGCGTGCCGATCTTTTGCACCAAGACAGTAATTTGCCAGTCGAATCTTTTACGCGGGATGGCTTCGCATGAAAGTCAGCAACTCTTTCGCCCAAACCCGCGCGAAGGCGCGACCATAATATTTTGTGGTGACAAATGGCGCGTTGTCGTTTATATAGTGTTCCCGCATCGGATGCCGCGTCGCCTCGCGGCACAATCAAGCCAACCGCCGTTTGCATCGGCGCATCAATGGGAGTTACGGATCGTTCTTTGCATGAGTACAGGGTAGCGCGTTCAATTCCGAGCGCGCCGGAAATTTTAAGGCTCGACCCGAAGCACTCAGGCAAGGAGGACGGTCATGGTTGCGATGATGGAAGCGAAGAGACAAACGACAATAGAGACGGTCTTTCTTGACCCGGATCAGAAGAGTCCGCGCGCTCAGGAGTTTGAGGAGAAACTCGGCGCGCGGATCGTGGGCCAAGAGCGCGCCGTGCGACGCATGAGCGGGCTCTTCCAGATTTTTCTGGCCGGGATGAACCCTCTGAACCGCCCCGTCGGCACGATGCTTTTCTTGGGCCCCACGGGATCGGGCAAGACGCGCGTCGTCGAAGCTGCGGCTGAAGTTTTATACGGCGACCCGAACGCGGTCATCAAGATCGACTGCGCCGAGTTTCAACACTCGCACGAAATTGCGAAGCTCATCGGCTCGCCTCCGGGCTATCTGGGCCATCGCGAAACCTCGCCGATGCTCACGCAGGAGAATCTCGACCGCTATCACACGGAGGACATGAAACTCTCGCTCCTCCTCTTCGACGAGATCGAGAAGGCCTCCGACTCTCTGTGGCAACTGCTGCTCGGCATTCTCGACAAGGCGACTTTGACGCTCGGCGACAATCGTCGCGTCGATTTCTCGCACTCGATGGTGATTATGACATCCAACCTCGGCGCGCGCGAGATGTCGGAGTTCATCACCGGCGGCATGGGTTTCGTTCATGGATCGGGCGCGAAGAATCCGCACGACACCGAAGTGGATCAGAAGATTTATCGCACGGCGGTTGAGGCGGCGCGCCGAAAGTTTTCGCCGGAGTTCATGAATCGCATCGACAAGGTCGTCGTCTTTCGTTCTTTGAAGGAGCATCACCTGCGGCAGATTCTCGATCTCGAACTGGCCTCCGTGCAGGATCGAATCATGCGCTCGGCGGGCACGAAGTTCGTTTTCCAATGCTCGGACGAAGCCAAGGAGTTGCTGCTGAAAGAAGGCATCGACTTCAAGTACGGCGCGCGTCATTTGAAGCGGGCCATCGAACGTTTCCTCGTCTATCCGCTCTCGAACCTCGTGGCCACCGAGCAGGTCGGCTTGGGCGATCTCGTCCACGTCGATCTACAGCAGGGCTCGAATAAACTTCTCTTCTCGAAGCGTTCGGGCGGCGCGCTCGTCAGCGAGCCGCAAGAGGCTGAGGAGCAGCCCGAAGAGACTGAAGCAAAGTCCGGCGGCGTTGCGCTGCCTCTGCCGCAGACGAAAGCTGCGCGCAAGGGCCAGAGCCGGGGCGAGAAGTCAGAGGGCTGACGAACAGCCAGACTATCAAACTCGAAAGCGAAAGCCGGAAGTTGATCGATCAACTTCCGGCTTTCGCTTTCAAGGTATGTCCCTTCGCTTCAGCCGTCTCCGCTACGCTCGACGCGCACTCGCGATTCGACCCCAACACCGCTTTCACTTCCGAGCAATGCACGCCCTCTCATCTCGTCGGATTCCGAGGTGGGCCGGTCGCTGCCTTCGGATCGATCTTTCGTAAGGCTTCGAGGGCGATCTGCGAAAGATAGGGATCACGCGCGGTGAGCGCGGCGCGCAGCGCGGGCGTCGCCGCACTGTCGCCGATCAACCCGAGCGCACGTGCAGACTCGCGGCGCACATCGTCGCCCGCGCGTTCGTTAGTCAATGCGGCAACGAGCGCGGGCAGGCCTTCGCGACTTTTGATCTGACCGAGCGAGATCGCCGCCGCGCGTCGCACAAAATCATTCTCCTCTGTCTTGCGGAAAGTGGCCCGGTTCAAAATCCCTGAAGCGCTGACGTGCCGACCAAGCACGTCGGAGAGCGCGGGCACGGCGCGCGCGTCATTGATCTGACCGAGTGCGACTGCCGCCGCGCCGCGCACGCCCGCCTCCTTGTCGCGTGTCAACGCGGAGATCAACTCGTCAACGGCGATTGTGCCTCGTGCTAGTCCAAGCGCATAAGCCGTCTCGCGCCGGACGAACTCTTGCTTGTCGCGGAGCATCGGCAGCAGCAGTCGCGCGGCTTCGTCTCGCGGGAGCGAGAGGATGGCCCGTACAGCAGTCGCACGCACGACGGGCTCTTTATCGGAGAGTGCGGCGACGACGGCGCGCGAGGCGTCGGGCCGGGCCATTGCGCCGAGACGCGTGACGGCGTCGCGCCGCTCCTCGACTTCCGCCGAAGAGAGCCGTGCGCGTTGCGCCTCGATCTCGCGTTGAATCGGTGTGAGCAGCGAACCGGAGACTTGTGCGAAGGACACGTGTGGAGAGAGAGACGTTAGGCAGGCCAGAAGGAGAGCGCAGGCCCGCACCTGACCGCGCGCGAAACTACACGCGCGGGCTGCGACCGTGCGTGCAAGGTTTGGCTTGCGAGGTATGGCGGCTTGGCTCATGTGCGCAGGACTGTCGTGGCGGCCCGGCGCTCGGCACGTCGGCGCACGGACTCCCATTCGAATGCTTGCTGCGCGCGCTGGTTCTCCTGCGCCTCTGCGAGCAGCGAGATCAGATCGTCGTCCCATACGACGGGCTGCGTGCTTGTGGCGCGGCGCATCGACTCCATGATCGAGATGTAGTCGAGCACTTCTTTAACGTCCGAGTCTGTCAGTGAATCGAGTTTGAAAGCGAGTCGTTGGCGCTCCGTGATTCGTTTAGCCATCACTAGCTCCTCTCATTCGGGGAGAAGCCGGACGACTCGAAGCACACGCGAACTCCGCGACGGAGTCTGCGTGCGACGGTCTTGCGAGCCGTCGGCTGATTCGGTTCGGTGCGAGTGGGGCCTTTATACACGAGTCGCGAAAGCGGTTCAAGGTTTTGTCGAACGGAAAGAGATCGCGAATTTCAAAGTTGTGTTGCGTGCATCGGCTCAGTCGATCTTGGAAGCGACTGTGTGCAACGTGTCAACGATGAGCACGGCAATGGGCGGGTAGAAGAGGAGTTCGGGACGCAGGTGCGAATCGAGGCCGGGGACGGCGGCGAGGATCGTGCCGTTCATCTGCTGACCGAGCAGCAATCCCATGCCGAGCGAGGCGGCGTAGCCGACGACGAGGAAGCTCGATGCGGCGAAGCGCGTGAACGGCTTGGCGACAGTCTCCGACTCTTGCGTGACCGAGTCGTGGATCAAATGCGGCTGGTAAGTGTAACGTTGGAAGTAAGCGCGCAGGCGAGAGACCAAGTGCCACAAGCCTGCGGCGAAGAGGGCCAGGATCAGAATGCGTCCCAAGTCGCCGAACATATCCCAGAGTCGTGGCTTGAAGAGCGCGACGAAGAAGGTCGAGAGGAAGAGCGAGACGGTGGTGAAGACTGCCTGCTGCATCGCGAAGTTCTCGCGCCGCTCCGCTTGGATCAGGTTGTCAACCACCTTGTCCATGCGCGCCTGCACCGCGACGCGCCTCATGCTGCGTGCATGCCGGTTGTTCGTTTGGAAGACCGATCCGCTCGTGAAGCCTTCATCGCGGCGGATGAATTGCGAATCGTAGTAAGCGCGCTCCTGCGGGTCTGTGAGAGTGCGATAGGCAAGCGCGATGAGCGCAAACTCGCGGGCTGACTTCTCGGAGCCGCCGTTCACGTCCGGGTGACGTTGGCGCGCCAAGCGTCTGTAAGCCGTCTTTACCTCGCGCGCGGAAGCGTTGCGCCTCACGCCCAGAACTTTGTAGTAATCAACCACTGCGCTTTGTCCCGTAAATCTACAAAAGCCAGCGTCCGAGAGCGCACGTTTGTGCGGTGCGCTGCCGTAGTGGGATGGTCACCCGTCAGCGACAATATAACATCTTATAAAAAAATCGTCCCGCCTCGGAGGGCGGGACGAAAGCTGTCGTGAGGGAGTGTCTGACAGGACTTGTAGGTGACGTTGTTCGCCAAAGGGAGTGCGGCGCTTCGACCTCGCGCGACCCGCCGAGGGGGTGAGGACAGTTTTTTTAAGTGGTGACCGCGGCCCCTTTGGCTCGTGAGAACTCAAGCAACGGACCTGACAGGAAAAGAAAATACCAGAACTTTTTAAAATTGCAAGTTTTATTGCAGTGAAAGGTAAATAAAATCTTCACCACTTATACAGGCACTGCAACCCACTTATACTGCTAATTCAGCTTGGCGTCTGAAAAGCCGCGAGCCGCGCCTAGAAAACAGCGCGGCTCGCGGCTTTGAGACATTAACTGGATC
>JAVXVG010000045.1:0-110514 GCA_032229975.1 Acidobacteriota bacterium
TGTGATATTCGAGGCACGGGCGCGGCAGCTTGCCATCAATCTCTATGTCGCAGGTGCGAAGCTGGAACGTGCGGTTGATGAGATCGATTGATCGTCGCGCGAGAGACGCGGGGAGGAACGGACCAAAATACAACGCGCCGTCGCGCTGAATCCTTCGCGTGATCATCACGCGCGGGAAAGGCTCGTTGACGGTGAGCTTCAAGTGCGGGTACTGCTTGTCGTCCTTGAGCATGACGTTGTAGCGCGGCTTGTGCTTCTTGATGAGGTTCGACTCAAGCACCAGCGCTTCGACTTCATTGTCGGTGACGATGAATTCGAGATCGGCAATGCGTTTGACGAGCTGGCGGGTCTTGGTATCGTGCCCGCGCCCCGACTGGAAGTAGGAGCGCACGCGGTTGCGCAAATTCTTCGCCTTGCCGACGTAGATGATCCGGCCCGTGTCATCCTTGTGCAGATAGACGCCGGGCGAAGTCGGCAGATTGGCGAGCTTGTCCTGTAGAGTCATGCCCTCGTGTCGTGCGCGCGAAATTAGGCCGGGGAACTGACTCTACTATAACTCAGAAATTTTGCGGCGACGAAAGCGCGCGGCGAGTGCATCAAGCGGAGAGCGACTCCTTCACCTTCGGGATTGAGTTGCTCGTTGCGGAGGGCCCGTCAACGTCGTCTCTTTGAAAGCAGATCGCCGCGCGGAAGATGGCGGACGAAAGCAGCAGCAGCCCCAGACTGACGCAGCCGAGTGAAGTCAGCAGACGGCTCATGTACATCCCGACGACGGTGTTCGTCGTCATCGTGTTGAAGACGAACGAGAGCACGACGAGAGTGCGAAACGTGCGATCCTTCAGTTGTCGCACGTGCCAGAGATGTACGACGTAGATGTGCGCGGGCAACAGCAGAACGAGGTGCGGGATTTCCGAGACGGGCGTGAAGTTCGGGATCAAACTGAAGACGAAAGCGAAGCCGCCCCACTCGGAGATGAGTTCCGGCGCGCGCCGAAAGCGCACGGCGTAGAGACCGATGACGAGTGCGATAGAGAGCATCGCGAGTCGCCCGATGAGGCGGACGATCATTGGCGACAGCTCGACGAGCGTCACGCGATAGAGTTTTCCGTGATACTCAAAAGCGTCCATGTTCAGAAAGAACCTGTCCGCCTGTGCGCGCAGAGAGATGTTGCCGGTGTTGGCCCAGTTGCCCGTGCCCGAATCGTTCGAGCGCGCGATCTTTTCTATCCAGTCGCGATGATAGTCAACGTCGTGCTTCACACCGGCGACGAGCGCGGGCAGCATCACTCCGAGCAGGCCCCCGAGAAACATTCCAAGTAAAACTTTGCTGCTGCGCCGCGCGAAAAACCAGAAGGCGAACGGCAGCGTCGTCAGTTTCACCACGATTGAAAGCGCTATCAATGCGCCTCCACGCACGCGTCGATTTCTAACTAGCCACGTTAAGCCGGCGACGGCCAACGCCATGACGAAGATGTTCGACTGCCCGAAACGCAGATGAAGAATGATGAAGCGCGTGGTCAGTAAGGTAGAGAAAAAGCAGACTGTCCAACGCGTTTTGACGGGAAGCGAGAAGAACGGCTGGCCCGTCAGCCCGCTATAGAACGCAGCCATGCTCCAGCCGAGCAGCGCGATTGAGGCGAGGGCCCAAAGCACGATGACGGCTTCTATCGGGAGCGGAACTAGAGGGATGTTCAGGAAGGCGAAGAACGGCGGGTAATAATAGTAGCTGCCGTGCGGGGTCGGTATGAGATAAATATCCTGCCCGTGGAGCAGGAGTCGCGCTGCGCCCACGAACACTTCCGGGTCGGCGTCGCGACGCCGGATTTGCTGTGCGCAACAAGTGGCGACGACGATTGCGACGAGCCCCGCGACAAGCAATCTGTAAAGAGGTAGTCGCCGAAAGAATTTATCGCCCGTCAGGAGGTGGCCCGTCGCTTTCTCTATCGAGATCGTTAAAGCGTCCGTTCGCAGAGAGCGAATCTACCAGAGCGTTTTGTTCGGCTCAAATAATCTCACAGACGATCCAGACGCCCGCCGTCAACGCGCACGGATGCGCCTTGCACGAACCGTGCATCGTCGGAAGCGAGATAGGCGATGACGGCGGCAACATCTTCCGCGCGCCCCACGTCGGCCCTATCGATCTTCTCTTCGCCGCTCTTGACGTTCGGATTGTCCCAGAGCATCGGCGTGTCAACCGCGCCGGGAAGGATCGCGTTGACGCGTATGCCTTTCGGTTTGCCTTCGAGCGCGGCGGAGCGCGTGAGGGAGAGCAGGGCCGCCTTCGCTGCGGCGTAAGAGGCAACGAGCGGCTCTGTCTCTTCGGCGTGGATGCTTGAGACGTTGACGATTGCGCCGCCGGGTTTCATGTTCAGAAACGCTTGCTTGGTGAAGTAGAACGCGCCGACGAGATCGACGCTCAAGATGCGCAGCCAGTCTTCGCCGGTCGTCTCCGTGATCGATTTGAAGATCATCAACCCCGCGTTGTTGACGACGACATCGAGGCGACCGAAGCGACTGATCGCACCCGCGACCGTCGCCGCGACCTGCTCCTCTTTCGACACGTCGCACGCGCTTGCCCACACGTCCGGCGCACCAGCCGCGCGCACTTCGTCCGCCGCCGCGCGCGCCTTCTCTTCGTTCATGTCAGCAATGACGACGCGCGCACCCTCCGATCCGAGTCGCTTCGCCGTCGCGAGTCCGATGCCGCTCGCCGCGCCAGTGATGATGGACACCTTGTCCGTGAATCTCAACGCCTGCCCCCTTCCGCCTCAGCGTTGGCGGGCGCGGTCGGCGTCGTGGACACATCATCTTTCGCCTGCGCCGCGCTTCGCTGTTGTGCACTCTCATCATCATCATCGTCGCCCGGCATCACGACCGGAACTTTCAGACAGACACTCATCGTCGGCAGCACGTCGCGCCAGTCCGCGATCATCTGCTTATAGGCGCGACCGACGGGACGAATCTTTCTGTCGAGATCGTAGAGACCGAGCGGGTTGACGCGGTTGTTCTCTTCGCGTAGCGCAGTGTCCCAGTCGATCTGATCCGTGAGCGAGTACCACGTGAAGCCGACAACAGGGATGCCATCGTTGCGCACGCGCAGCACGTTGGCCCATTCCTTCCAGAGCCAGCGCACGGCTTCGTCGCCCTCCGGCCCTTGCTGGATGTTCGTCTCGGTGTGCATTACGGGCAGGCGATAGCGGTCATAATACTGCCAAGTGATCTCGGCGTAGCCGAATATCTCGCCCGCCGCGCGCGTCGAGCCGTCCGTCGAGACGCGATGCTCGTTCGTGATGTAGTAGTCGTTGCCCATGATGCAATGATGCTTCAAGGTGTTGTCGAGAAAGAAGTGATACTCGTCGCGCGTCATGCCGTTGTCCAACAGATACTCGTACATCTCCGACTCGACGCGGCGACCGTAGTTGAGATCGAGCGAGAGGAATCTCTCGCAGTTCATGATCTCGGCGGGCTTGATCGCGTCTGGACTATCGGCGTGAAAAAACTCCGACGACTCGCTCTGGATGAAGATCGCATCGGGCCTGACTTCGAGTATGGCCCGCATGGCTAGCACGTTCGCCTTGACGATGTGCTTCAACGCGTTGACAAACGCTCGCTCGCTCGACAACTGTTCGTTCCACCAGCCGTAGCGCGCGGAGAAGGTGGCGCAGATGTACATCTCGTTGACGGGCGTGTAGAGCTGCACCCACGGGAAGCGTTCGGCGAAGGCGCGCGCGTATGAAGCGAAGTGTGCGGGGAAGTCTGGATTCTGAAAGTTGCCGATCCAGTCGGGCACGCCGAAGTGACAGAGATCGACGATGGGCACAATGCCCATCTCGCGCATCGCGGCGAACGCCTGATCGGCGAACGACCAGTCGAAGCGATTCGGGCCAGTGAAGGTGCGATGTAGCGGGACGCCGTAGCGCAGGAACGTGATGCCCATCTCGCGCACCAGTTCGAAGTCCTCGCGCCAGCGCGCGTAGTGGCCGCAACGCTCCATCTCATCGACGCGAAGGCGGCCCTGCTTGATCGTCGGCGCGCTGTTCTCGATGCCGGTGGCGAACATGAACGCCGGAGGTGTCTCGTGCCCGTTTCTCATCGCTTCACAACAAACTGTTGTCCAATGTCGGCTAACTCTCACTCGAACGCGCGCGGCGGCGAGTGATAGTCTCGGACGATCTCAATCGTGGGAACGTTCGTGAGAATAAGGTAGGAAGGCTTCTCGTCGCAAAGTGAAAGGCGCGAGCCGCACGTCGGAAGCGTGTGCGGCTCGCGCCTTTCGTCGGAGCAGGTGCGCTTGTCAGACCGGAGGCGCGGCGGTGAGTTTGACCTTCTGACCACGGCGCGCGGCGCGGAATTTACCCGTGCCTTCCCTGACGAGGCTATAGAGCGTGCGACGGTTCTCGAAGATCAGTTTCATCCACGCTCTCTTGCCCATCTGCGGGAAGTAGATCCCGTGGAAGAAGAGTCGCGCGATTAGGTGGCCCGCGCGATACTGAAACGATCTATCCGCGAGCGACTCGACTACCTGCGCGTTCCGCTCCGGGCTATAAGACAACTCCCACGCGAGCTTGGTCTCCTGCCGCGCCTCTTCAATCGTCATCTTCAAAGGCGCGTGCGCCATGACGAAGGGCGCGAAGTCGAGCCAGTGTTTCGGTCGCGCGAGTCGTCCGGCCTTTTCCAGACGGTCGTAGAGCGGTGTGGCGGGAAACGGCGTGAGCTGGCCGAAGACGGGCAGGCCGGGGGGCCACGAACGTATCTCGCGCAGCGTTCTCTCGGCGACGCCCGTCGTATCGTTGTCCATGCCGAAGATGAATGAAGTGATCGCGTAGATGTCTCGACGCGCGAGGCGGTCTAACACGACGCCGTACTCGCCCGGCTTGCTGAAGTTCTTGTTCACGTCAGCCATGTTCGCCGGATCGATGGACTCCATGCCGATGAAAACCCACTTGCCGCCCGACTCGGCGATGAGATCGACGAGCTCTTCATCGCGCAAAAGGTTCGCGCTGATCTGCGCGACCCACGGCAGTTGCGCGTCAGCCGCGATGATGTCTCGCAACAGCGACTTCGTGCGCTTGACGTTGATGGCGAGGTTGTCGTCGATGAAGAAGACGGCGATCTGACCGCGCTCGCGCTTGGCGCGCTCTTTGAGTCGGAGCAGTTCCTCGATGACAGACTCGTTCGTGCGGAAGCGGATCGAATCGCCGAAGAATCCGGTGACGGTGCAGAACTCGCAACCGTAAGGACACCCGCGACCCGTCTCAATCGGCACGACGTGGAACGAGCCCCAACCGGCCCCGAGTTTGCCCAAGACCGGCTTCAGGAATTTGGGGACGAGGCTGAACTGTTCGATGGGCAGCGTCTCCCAAGGGATGTGCGGGTAAGGTTGCAGCGTCGGCTTCTTGTCTAGGCCCTTTGCGTCGCGCTCCGGCTGATAGACTTCCTTCAAACGCCCTTGCGCTGCGTCCTCGACGATCAAGTGCCACGTCTCGTCAGCCTCGCCCAGAGCGACGGCGTCGGCGTGGCGCGGTTCACCATCGCGACCCAGAGCTTCGTCGGGACATTCTGTGACGTGTGGGCCACCCATCACGACTTTGATCCCCGCAGCTCTGAACGCATCGGCGAAACGGTAGGCACGCGCGACCATGCGCGTCATCGCACCGATGCCGACGAGCCCGATGCCCTGTTCGCGCGCGTATTGCACCAACTCGTCTTCGGTCATCGCACGCGCGTTGCCGTCGATCAGGATCACTTCATGTTCGGGCGGCGTGAGAGCTTGCAGCAGGAACATCCAGAGGTGCGGCATGAAGTTGCGCGTCACGCCGTTGTCAGGGTTATAGAGCAGGATTTTCATAAATACCTTGTGCCGGGTTGCCAATAGTGAAAAGGATTAGCGATCTGCGTGCTCGCCGGAGGGAAACAACGACGGCGCGAGGAGGAGCGGGGGCTCGATCCGGATGCGGCACGAGAGTCGTTCAACGGGAGTATAACATGACTGTGCATTGACACATATTGTCGCCTTGACGACGGCGACGCTTCAGCCGAAGCGCACGGTGAGCATCGAGATCGAGCCGCCATCGAAGCCTTCGACGGGGAAACTGACGCGCTCGCCTTCCCTGCGCGCGCCCATGATGTAGAGCAGCGGCAGGTAGTGGTCGGGAGTGGGGGCTGACAGTGTGGCGTCGCGACCGAGAGACTCATAGTTGATGAGCGGCTCATGATCATTCGCTTCGAGCAACCCGCGCGCGCGATCCTCGAAGCGCACGGCCCAGTCGAGCGGCTCGACCGCATGACGACCCCACGCGTAGGCGTGCAGGTTGTGCACGATGTTGCCGCTGCCGACGATCAAGACCCCTTCTTCGCGCAGCGACGCGAGTTGTTTTCCGAGTTCGTAGTGGAATGCAGCAGGTTGTGTCTCGTCGATGCTCAGTTGAACCACTGGCACGTCAGCCTCTGCGAAGACGTGGCAGAGCACAGACCATGCGCCGTGATCGAGACCCCATCCATGATCGGCTTCAACCTTAACGGGCGCGAGCGCATCCTGCAAGCGGCGCGCGAGCGCGGGCGAGCCCGGCGCGGGATATTGAACCTCGTAAAGCTCGCGCGGGAAGCCGCCGAAGTCGTGGATGGTGCGCGGCGTGGCTTGCGCCGTGACGAGCGTCGCGGGCAGATACCAGTGTGCCGAGATGCAGACGACGGCCTTCGGTCGAGGGAGCGACGCGCCGATGGCCGCCCAGTTTTCCGTCCACTCGTTGCGCGCGAGCGCATTCATCGGATTGCCGTGTCCGAAGAAGATCGCGGGCATGATCTCTGTCATGCTAAATGCTCCGACTCTCGCGGGCTCGCGGGCGGTCTTCAATGCCGCACTCACCGTCCTCGCTGCCCTGCTGAGTTGAACTTGTCTGTGTGAGTCGATTCTATAATGATTTTCGGTTGGGGGCTATTCGAGTCGGCGTCGGCACATTGTTAGTTTACGTCTTTCATCGCCGCGCGAAAAAACTGCTTGACCCTGACGCTGCGTCAGGCTTTAGGATGCGGGGCGTGGGAGGAGGAAGTGGGTTTGAACGAGGCGGACGAGAAATTGTATCGCGCAAGTGAGTTCGCACGCGCGGCGGGCGTGACGGTGCGTGCGCTGCACCACTACGACCGTCTGGGCCTGTTGAAGCCGACGCGTCGCACGTCAGCCGGTTATCGTCTGTACGGCGATCAGGACTTCGCGCGACTTCAGCAGATCGTGACGCTCAAGTTCGTCGGCTTCTCACTCAAACAGATCAAGGACGTGCTCGCGCGCGACTCGCGCGATCTCGCGGCGACGCTCCGACTCCAACGAATGATCCTACAGGAGAAGGGCCGACAGGTGGCGAGCGCGGTGCGTGCCGTCGAGGAAGCCGAGCGGCTGATCTCGGAAGGCGCAGAGCCGCGTCGCGAGGCGTTCGCAAAAATAATCGAGGTGATCGAAATGCAGAACAACATGGACTGGTCGAAGAAGTTTTACTCAGAGGAGGCACAAGCCAAGATCGCCGAGCGGCAGCAGACGATCCCGCGCGAAGTGATCGAGCAGGGCCAGCGCGACTGGGCGGCCCTCATCACGGAGGTCGAGGCGGCGGTCAAAGAAGGCATCGAGCCTTCGAGCGAGCGCGCACAAGGGTTGGCCGCGCGCTGGTCTGAGCTGCTGCGTGGCTTCACGGGCGGCGACCCGGAAATCCAGAAGGGCCTGAACAAGATGCACACCGACCCCGAATGGGTGGCGCGCTTCCCACGACCTTACAGCGACGAAGCCGCCGCGTTCATTCATCAAGCGATGGGCTCGTGCAAGACGGACTGACGGAACAGACGCGATCCGTACGCGATCAAAGTAGGGGCAGGGCTTGTCCCTGCCCTTCGCTCGTCAGCGCGAAACGGAGAAGCGCGATCATTCGGGCTGGAGTGATCGCGCTTCTTGTTTAGAGACCTTGCGGTCGGGGGCAGGGACAAGCCCTGCCCCTACAAATTTTTCTCACTCCTTCTTCGACGGGTCTAACACATAAGCGGTCTGGTTCGCCGTCAAGACGAAGAGGCGTTTGCCGTCGTCGCTGAAGCGTGCGAGGGAGATGGCGGCGGGGAAGGTGTAGGTGTCGCGCTTGCTTCACGACGCGTTCGCCGGCGCGTCGCAGGTAGGTGAGCAGTTCCGCGTCGTCGATGACGCGAAAATTTTTCTGCACCTGCTCGGCGATGGCATCGCCCAAGTCCATGTCCTGTTGCGGCGTGAAGATGTTCTGACCGGCGACGGGCGCGGGCGGCTGCGGCGGCTGACAGGGTTGCTGCGCGCGCAACTCAGGCGCGACAATGGCGCACGCCGACGCGACGACGAGCGCGCCGAAAAAGTTTTTGAGTCTCAGGGCTGTGAAGATCAGACTTTCGAGATCGTGAGAACCGGACGCGCGAGCGGACGCGCTTCGATGCGACGACTTGCGGGGTGTGCCAGCTCTCGGCGGGGTTGAAACCGAAACTCTCACGCGACGGGAGCAGAGAGCGAGGACGTTTGCGACGCGAGATGTTAACAGATCGAACGATGAAGTAGAAACAATGAAAGGAGAACGATAAGCGAGGAACGATGAAGTGAAGACATGTTGCTCTTACTTCATCATTCATCATTCCTACTTCATCATTTCCTAACGATGCGCTTCCCTTTCCGTATTCCATCCGGGCGCGAGTTCGACGCGGTGGGCTTTGGGCTGAACGCCGTCGATCATCTCATCGTCGTGCCTGCTTATCCGGCCTTCGACACGAAGACGCGGCTGCTCGAACACGCGCAGACGGCGGGCGGGCAGACCGCCTCGGCGATGGTCGCGCTTGCGAGGCTCGGAATGAGGACGGCCTACGCGGGCCGCTTCGGCTCGGACGAGGAAGGCCGCTTCGGGCTCGCGACACTTAAGGATGAGGGCGTCAGCATTGAACACGCCGAAGTGATCGACGGCGCGCGCACGCAAGTGGCCTTCATCATCATCGACGCGCGCACGGGCGAGCGCACGATCATCTGGGACAGGGACGAGCGATTAGCTTACGCGTCGGAAGATGCGCCCAAGAACTTCGCCGCGCGCGGTCGCGTCCTGCACATCGACGCGCACGATCCATCTGCGTGCGTATCGCTCGCGCGCGAGGCTCGCATTGCAGGCACGCTCGTCTCCGCCGACATCGACAACGTCTATCCCGGTCTCGAAGAGTTGTTGCCGCACATCGACGTGCTCGTCTCATCCTGCGAGTTCCCGCGCCGGCTGACAGGCGTCGAAGATGAACGTGCGGCCCTCGTCGAAACAAAGACGCGCATGAGGCCGGAGGCCCTCGTCGGCATGACGCTCGGCGCGCGCGGCGCGATTGTTTACCACGACGGACGCTTCATCGAGTCGCACGCATTCGTCGTCCCCGGCGGCTGTCGCGACACAACAGGCGCGGGCGATGCCTTCCACGCGGGCCTTCTCTACGCGATGCTCGGCGGCGCATCAATCGAAGACTCCCTGCGCGCGGGCTGCGCCACAGCCGCGCTCAAGTGTCGTGCTTTAGGCGCGCGCGCCGGACTCCCGACGCGCGAAGAACTGAACGTCCTCATACAGGCGGAAGCCCGACCGTGAGAGAGGGCATTATTGATTGAAACGGCGACGCCCTCCCTCGTGGTCGGGCTTCCGCCCCGGCTCTGAGGCCCGTTTAACCACGACAAGAGATCGCAGTCCTGAAGTCCGGTCGGGCGCAACCCGGGCTCAGTTACGCGCAACCGTCGCCCGGTTATCTGTCACCGGAGTTCGGTTATGAGTAACCGTCGCTCACTTATGCGCGACCGTGACTCAGTTGCGCTCAGCCTTCGTTCGGTTGTGCATAACCTACGCTCAGTTGCGCCCGACCGGAGCGCGTTTGTGCCTAACCGAGCTTTGGGAGAGAGCAACCGGGCTTGAAAAATGTATTCTCCGGTGTCAGAATCCCGTCCCGACGGGCAAGGGATTTTGGAGCTGGACGACAAAACTGCGAACTTTCCTCGCAAATCGCGTGTCAGGGTCGTCCCGCAAGAAACGCGGCGCGGGCAGTCTCACGGCAGCCTTTTAATCCTTAGGGCGACGCGCCGTCCACACGTAACCTAACTCGTGCCTCACGTGCACGCCGACATCAACTGCCCTTCAAACCGTGCGCCTCTCGGCGCATAGGAACGGAGACTTCACGATGCCACAAGGACCCAAAGCGAACGAAGAGAAGTTGCGGCGAGTGTTAGACGCTTGGGAGCGGCTCGCGCCCGAAAAGAGCTTCGGCGGGATGACGCTCGCCGAGTTCAAGGCCGTCACCGCACCCTCGCTCACCATCCGCCAAGCGATTGACGAGGCAGACGCACACTTACAGAGCCTGCACACTAACCGCGACCACGCCGACGACGTGTCGAACGCCAAAATCCAACTCGTCATCAACGGCGTGCTCGCCGACCCGACCGAGGGGGCAGACAGCGCGCTCTACGAAGCCCTCGGCTACACACGCAAGTCTGATCGTCAAAGCGGCTTGACCCGCAAGGGCGACAAGACGATTGAGAAGCCAAGCGGGAAATGAGCGAGTCGGCACAGGCTCGACTCACATATCCGGCGGGCGGCGCAAGATTGAACCCTTGCGCCGCCCGTCGTTATTTCCGCGACGGGCGAGAAGGTATTCAAGATTACTTTAGAAGTTTATGGGAGGCGGGAAACTTGCTAAAGTGATTCACCGCAACACGGGCACGAGGATAGTTTCACCGGAGCGGTTTGCTGTGGGATGTTGCAGCTTATTCTCGCGCCGCACTTGAGGCATCTTGCGCGCCGGTTCACGAGCGGGTTGCGTTGAATCTCTTCCGACCAACTAATGCAAGCGCCATCGCCTTCATCCTTCGCGTACTGACAAGCCGTTTCCGCGCGGCTCAAGAGATCGGTGAAGTTCTTGTGCGTCGCCTGCTTCCGCATCGTCGTCGTAGCCGCGCGGGTGCGACTGCTTCCACGCCCAAGCGGACGCGACGATCAAGCGCAGGTCTTGAAACTGCGGCGACCAGCCCAACTCTTTTTTGATCCGCTCTGAACTCGCGACGAGCATCGCCGGATCGCCCGCGCGTCGTGGGGCGATGCGCGCTGCAATGTCGCGCCCCGTCACTTCGCGCGCCACGTCCAGAACTTCCTTCACCGTGTAGCCATCGCCACCGCAGCCGAGATTGTAGATCGCGCTGCGCTCGCCCAAGATCGAGAGCGCGAGGATGTGCGCGCGCGCGAGATCGACGACGTGTATGTAGTCGCGCACGCAAGTGCCGTCGCGCGTCGGGTAGTCGTCGCCGTAAATCTCGACTGCGTCGCGCTCGCCCATAGCTACTTGCAGCACAATCGGGATCAAGTGCGTCTCAGGGTTGTGCATCTCGCCGCACTCGCGCGTCGCGCCCGCCGCGTTGAAGTAGCGAAGCGACGCGTAGCGGATGCCGTATGCCGACTCGTACCACCGAAGCGCGTGCTCGTAGGCGAGCTTCGTCTCGCCGTAAGTGTTCGTCGGCGCGGTCGGATCAATCTCTTCAATCGGTTGCTTCGCGGGCTCGCCATAGGTCGCGGCGGTCGAGGAGAAGACGATGCGACGCACGCTCTCTTCCCTCATCGCGTCGAGCAGAGAGAGACCGGCCACGACGTTGTTGCGATAATACTTCGCAGGGTCTGTCACACTCTCGCCGACGAGCGAGTCGGCGGCCATGTGTATCACCGCTTCAGTTCCCTGCCCGCGAAACGTCTGGCGCAAGTGTTCCACGTCCAAGAGTTCGCCGCGCACGAAATCCGCGCCTGCGACGACCGCACTACGATGACCTTTATAAAGGCTGTCATAGACGACGACCGAGTGGCCGTCTTTGATCAACTCTTCTGTAACGACGCTGCCGATGTAGCCCGCGCCGCCTGTGACGAGTACGCGCATGAAAGACTCCTCCGGTTGACGATCAGAGCGACGCGCGATTCGCACTGTGCTCCGATCTCGATCAACAACTCGTTTCAGATTTAAGTAGCTCGCGACGATGATAGCATGCCGCGTCATGCGGCTTAACGGTCGGCGCGATGCTGCGAAACGGGCGCGAACAGTGGTATAACAGCGGCCGCCGGATCGTTTCAGAATTTCCCGCGTGACTCACTCGACAACCATGACGAAACTTCGCGGAGCACTCGCGCTCTCGTTCACGCTCGCGCTCGTCGCTACCTTTGTCGCGCCTGCGACAACGGCGCAACGCACAGGGGCGGGCAATCAACGTCGCGTCAGCCTCGTGCTCTGGGGCGGCAAGGTCTTTACTTCGGACGAGCATTATTCAATCGCACAGGCCGTCGCGGTTGACGGCGAGCGCATCGTCGCCGTCGGCACGAACGAAGAGATCAAGTCGCGCTTCGTCGGCGCACACACGATTGATCTGCGCGGTCGTCTCATGACGCCCGGCTTCAACGACGCGCACCTGCATTTCTTAAACGGCGGACTCTCGCTCGCGCGCGTTGACTTGAACGGCGCGCGCACGCTCAATGAAGCGAAGCGGCGCGTGGCGGAGAAGTTGAAAGAGCTTCCCGTCGGCGCGTGGGTGCTTGGGCGCGGCTGGGATCACACGCTCTGGGGCGGCGGGTGGCCCACGCGTCAAGATTTGGACGAGGTCGCGCCGTCGAACCCTGTCTTCCTGCAACGCGTGGACGGTCATACGAGTTGGGCGAACTCGCTTGCGCTCGCGAAAGCAAACGTGACGCGCGCGACGCGCGACCCGGAGGGCGGCGAAATTCTGCGCGACTCGAAAGGCGAGCCGACGGGGATTCTGAAGGAGACTGCGGGCGGCTTAGTTGGTCGAGTCGTGCCGCCGCCGACGAATGAGGAGAAGATGCGAGCGATAGAGCGCGCGCTTGCGGAGGCAAGACGATACGGCATCACTTCGATGTCCGATTCGATCTCCGGCTACGACACGCTCGCGCTCTACCGCGATCTGCTGACGCAGGGACGCTTGACCGTGCGCGTCGCCGAGTGGTTGAGCATGGAGACGCCGGTCGAGGAGTTGAAGCGGCAGCGCGCGGAGTTCGACGCGCTTCACGTCGATCCGTTTCGCCTACGCATCTCTGCGGTCAAGGGCTACGTTGACGGCACGCTCGGCTCGCACACCGCCGCCATGCTCGAACCCTTCTCCGACGACCCGCACAACATCGGCATCCCGCGCATGACGCAGGAGGAATTGACGAGCAAAGTTGTCGAGATCAGTAACGCGGGATTTCAAATTGCGCTGCACGCAATCGGCGACAAAGCGAATCGAATGGCACTCGTCGCGTATGAAGCTGCACTCAAACAGAATAAATCGGCGAATATGTTCGCGCACAGTTACATCTATATTCCACCGAACAAATTTGCCGAATCTCTTTTGCGAAATCGCATCGAACACGCGCAGGTCGTTGCGCCATCGGACTTCGGGCGGTTCCGCGACCTCGGCGTCGTCGCGTCGATGCAGCCGTCGCACGCGATCTCGGATAAGCGTTGGGCTCCTGAACGCTTGGGAGAGTATCGCTCGCTCGGCGCGTACTCGTGGCACACGTTTGAATCTTACGGCGTCCACGTTCCGTTCGGCACTGACTGGCCCATCGAGCCGATCAATCCTTATCTCGGACTCTTCGCCGCCGTCACGCGCGAGAGTACGGACTTGCAGCCTGCGGGCGGCTGGCTACCACAGGAGCGACTCGACATCAAAGAGGCCATCCGTTGCTACACCGCCGAGCCCGCCTATGCTTCGTTTGAAGAGCAGGACAAGGGACAGATCAAACCGGGGATGCTCGCGGACTTCGTCGTTCACACGCGAGACCTGTTAACGATCAAGCCCGAAGAGATTTTGCGAACGGAAGCCGCGATGACGATCTTCGACGGTCGCGTCATCTACGAAAAGGCTCGCTCTGATTCAACACTTTAGTCTCAACGCTGACAAGGAGTCTCAAAGAAATGCCGACATGGTTGAAAGTTGTTCTCGCACTGCTCGTCGTCGCGGTGCTCTGCGTCGCAGGTCTCATCGGCGGTGGGTACTACCTCTGGAAGCAGCATGGGCCACAACTCGTGGCGAACGTCGAGCGCGGCGAGAAAGAGGGACGCACCTTCGCCGCGCAGGCGGACAATCAGGGCTGCGTCGATGAGGGCGTCAAACGCTTCCGCGATGCCACGGGGCTGACGGACTACATGAAGCATGGCATCTTCGTGCGTAGCTGTCTCGATCACAGCCGCGAGACGCCGGGCTTCTGCGACGCCGTGCCGGGCCCCTTCGAGATCACGAAGACGATCAAGTGGCGCAAGGAGCAATGCGTGCGTTACGACCTGACGGAAGCGCAGCAGTGCAGCCAACTCTTCCAGCAGGTGCAGCAGTTCTGCCAGACGCGCAGCTTCAGACACGCAGACAACGACAACACGGATGCGGACAACGACAACTCCAAACAGTAGACAAAGCCGCCGTTCGCAGTTCTGCCTGTAGGCCGTTCGAACCCGAACACGCTCAAGCGTGAACTCTGAACTGAAGAAGCCGCGCATCGCAATCGTTGCGATGCGCGGCTTCTTCAGTTTGTGCGTTGAGCGGATCGACGTGTGAGCGCGACGAGCTTCGCGCCGCCGTCCATCAGGGCGCGTGCGCCGAGATGATCTGACCGACGAGATCGGACGCGCCGGAGAGTCGTTCAAGGTGCGGATCGAGCCAGCCGCCGTGGTAGTCGATAGTGTAAGTCTTGAACGTGTCCTCGTTGTTGACGAGCAGCTCGATACGCGCGCGCGCGTCCGTCTTCGCCGCCGCCAATGCATCGCGCAGCACGGCTGGCGAGTAAACGCGTTCGTTAACGGAGACGATCTTCATGCTTGGAGCCAAGCCGGCCGCGTAAGCGGGCGTGCCGGGAATCGCATCCACAATCGTCCCATCTCTTGCGATGCGAAGTCCGAGCGAGTAGCCCGCCTCCGTCGGGCGTTCATAAGATTCGGCGTTGGCGAGCGAGGCGTTCGGCGTGTCGTTATAGACGAGCTGCCAGCCGCCGCGACGCACGCCCGCGAGCGGCGCGCGCGGCTCGGTCGAGAGCAGCCGCGAGTTCAGGAAGCCGCGCCAGTCGTAGGGGGCCACCTGATTGAGCGTGTTGACGACATCGTCGAACGTGTAGGTCTTGACCATCGGCGTAGTTGAAGGTGCGCCGTGAAAGAGCTTGCAGAAATCGTCGAGCGACTTCTGCCCGTTGGTCAGTTGGCGGATCGTCGTGTCGGCGTCTAACCAGATCAATTCGCCCTCGTCGTAGAAATCGACGCCTCTGCGATACGCAGCCCACTGTGCAGAGGCGTTGTAGAGCAACTGCGCGGCGACGGTCGTGTCGATCAAGGGCCGCCACGCGCGGCCCGGACGGTGATCGAGATCGGCCGCGACCTGCGCGAGATGATCGCGATACTGCTCCGGCGTCCACAAACCACTGCGCGCCGTGAGCACGTCGCCGAGATATTCCGTCAGGCCCTCATAGACCCAGAGCAGCTCGCCCTGCATCGGCTCTTGAAAGTCGCGTGTGGCGAGCCCCGTCGGGCGTCGGAACTTGCCGTTCCAAGAGTGTGTGAACTCGTGCGGCAGCACGCTCAGTTCTAGATCGCCCAAGCCTTTATCGACGAGCGCGCGCTCGCTGACGCGACTGTCGTTCGACTGGTGATGTTCGAGTCCGAAGTGTGCGACGTGATCGCTCAGAGTGAAGAGGAAGTGATAGTTTTCGTAGTGGCGCGCGCCGAAGAGCGCATCCGTCTCAGCGACGAGCTTCTTCATGTGCGCAACGAACTCCGGTGTCGCTTCGAGGGCGGCTGCGCTATCAGCCGCGATGTCGAACTCAACCAAGTTGTGCGCCGTGTCAATCGGGATCGCGCGGAAGTATTCGCCCGCGAGCACCGGCGAATCGACGAGCGTCGTTAGAGAGACGGGCGCGAACTCGATCCGATCTCTCCCACCGCCG
The DNA here is from genome assembly GCA_032229975.1 of Acidobacteriota bacterium. Lineage (GTDB taxonomy): Bacteria > Acidobacteriota > Blastocatellia > Pyrinomonadales > Pyrinomonadaceae > JAIVGV01. The sequence goes on from JAVXVG010000045.1 coordinate 15,956, forward strand.
CGCGCGACGGGCAGAGCAGTTCCGTACCTCCAGCCCGCAGGCAGTTGCAAGGTGGCCCGGTAACTGATCTCGTCAGGGTTCGCGCCCTGCGGATAGAGCACGAGTTGATTCCAAGTGACGATTGCCAGATGCGGCGTCGCGGATGCGGCGGACGTGAAGCCGACCGCCGAACTCGCCGAGAGAAAATCGAGTGACGCTTCGACTTCGTGCGCGCCCGCAGGCACGTCCATGTGGAAGGCATACATATCGGCAGCGTCGCGCCGCCATGGAAGCGTCTTTCCACCGGCAACGAACTTCAAGCCGACGAGATCGGTAATGGGGCCCGTCGGGCCATGCTCACCCGGAATCCACTTCGGATAGACGAGCGTGAGCGCGCCCGTTTGCGCGGGGATCGTCATGCGTGCGTGGAAGAGTTTGCGCGGCGCGTCCGTCGCATCCACACTCAGCGCGACCGATGCCCGCGTCTGCGCTTTCGTAGCGAAAGAAAGTGAGAAGAAGATCAGCAGAAAGGTCAGGGCTCTTTTCATGTTCAACTCCCGTGCGTTGTAGTCTCGTTCGTGCGTCGCACCTCTCAGCACGCGAGACAGCGCGAACGCATTTTGCGTAGAATGTGCAGGCGTCGGAAATCGCTCTCACTCTAAACCTTGAACTTCTAATTTTCAACGGGGACGCAGCAAGGAGACTCACGAATGGCTGAGACTGCGGAGGTGGTTGTCATCGGCGGCGGCATCGTCGGATCGAGCGTGGCATATCACCTGACGGAGATGGGCTGCCGCGACGTGCTTGTCCTTGAGCGCGAGCCGCATCAGGGCAAGGGCTCGACGGGCAAGAGCATGGGCGGCGTGCGCGCGCAGTTCTCAACGCCCGTCAACATTCTGATGTCGCTCTACTCGATCAACTTCTTCGCGGAGTTTGATGAAATCGTCGGCCACCCTGCGGACTATCGCGCGCACGGCTATCTCTTCGTCGCCACGAGCCGACAACATCTCGACTATCTGAAAGCGAACCGCGAGCGACAGACGAGTCTTGGCGTGAAGAACGTCGAACTCGTTTCGCGCGATGAGATCGTGGAGATGTTGCCGCAACTGCGAACCGACGACGTGCTCGGCGGGACTTACTGCCCGACCGACGGCTTCGTCGATCCGCATAGCGTCATGATGGGCTTCATGCGACGTGCGCGCGAGCGCGGCGCGCGGCTATGGCTGGACACTTCGGTCAACGGAATTGAAGTCGAGCGCGGACAGGTCGTGGCGGTTGAGACTTCGCGCGGTCGCATCGAGACGCGCGCGGTCGTTAACTGTGCGGGCGCATGGGCGGCGGGTGTCGCGCGACTCGCGGGCGCAACACTTCCCGTCGAGCCTCTGCGTCGGCAGCTTGTGCCGACAGAGCCTTTCGATCAGTTGCCCGCATGCTTTCCGATGGTCATCGACATGACGACGGGCTTTCACTTCCGACGCGAAGGCGCGGGCATCCTGCTCGCGTGGAACGATCCGGAAGAGACTGTGGGATTCAAGACCGAGTTTGATCCATCGTTCGTTGAAAAGATTTTGACGCGAGCCGCCTCGCGTGTGCCGTGTCTCGCCGACGCGCAGGTCAACGCGGGTCGCGCGTGGGCCGGTCTCTATGAGATGACGCCGGATCATCACGCGATCATCGGAGAGTCGCCGGACGTGCGCGGGCTCTACTTCGCCAACGGCTTTAGCGGTCACGGCGTCATGCACTCGCCCGCCACGGGTCGCATCACGGCGGAGATCATCCTCGACGGTCGCGCCACGCTGCTCGACGCCACGCCGCTCGGCGCACAAAGGTTCGCGGAGGGCCGCTTGCTCGAAGAGACAGCGTTGCTGTGATGATAGTGACTGCGCTGACGCAACGATCAAAGCTCACACATGACAAAAGCAGGGAGGCTCAAGCTGAAACTTCAACTTGAGCCTCCCTGCTTTCGTTCTTATCAAAACTTAGTCTATTTTCGTCGTGCTTGCAGGGATCAGGCTGGCGGTGGTGCGCCGAAGATGTCGCGGATGCGGTCGATGTTGCGGCCCTTGATGCGACGCTCGTGCCTGCCTTCGCGTCCTCCGAACGGGTTCGGGTTGTCGGTTGCATCACCGTCATTGCGACGACGGTCGTGACCGACGCGTTCCGCTTCCGGCGACGTGATCACATCGACGCGGCGCGCGCGCGGCTGATCGCGATGTGCGCGATCAACTTCGTCGCCGCCACGCTGACGATCTTCTCTCGCCGCTCCTTCATCGCTTCGCCTCTCAACGCGCGGCGTCGCGGCTTCCGTTCCGGCCCGCCTCACTCTTTCGTCGTCCCTCTCGGTCGTCGCTGTCGCGCGCGTCCGCGCTTCGTCCATGGTGGCTGGCCCTGCTTCGTTCTTCGCCTCTTCCGTCGAGACGCTCGCGTGCGGAGTGGATGCGGCAGTCGCCTTCACGGGCGCGGCCTCTTCCTTCGCGGGCGCGGAGGCCGTCAACTCGGGCGACGGCGCGGGCTGCGGGCCGCTCGTCAACACTTGCTGCGCCGCGCGCGGCTGCGAGGCGCGTTGGTAGAGTCTGTAAGCGACGACGCTGACGAGACCGCCGATGAGCGCGGAGACGAGCACGAGCGTGAGCGGCAGACGACGACGCTGCCAAGACGCGGCGGGGCGCGCGAGCGGAACGACGGGTTGCGCGGTCTGCTCTTCCGACACGTCGAAGCGCGGCTGCACGAGCGTCGCTTCCGCGTCGGTCGCGCCTTGCGTGTAGTTTTGTTGAATCTCTTCCATTCTCTTTTCGGTCGCTACTGCCTCAGTCTCGATTATTGATTGCAAACGGCAGACCAGAGACGGCGGCCACACGCCGCGCGCGACTCTCGCCGGAGTAATTTGTTAGATGCGCGTGTTTATCCCATTGCTGCCATCAATCGATTGCAAAAGCGTCGTCGCATGCGCACATGTCGCGGGCACGCAGATCGGTTTAATCGCCTACGACTCGAACCGAAATCGTGCGCGCGGACACCAAAAGCGCGACGCGCGGTCGAATTGAGATTCGACCGCGCGTTGCGCCTTCAACTTTCCTTGAGTCGCGCTCTCTCGCTTTAGCCGCGCGCGAGCGGTCTGCTTCCGGCGCGTCGATCTTCGAGCACCGCGACCTCCTCACGCACGCGCGTGTAGATGCCGTCCGAGTCGAGCCCGTACTTGGCGAGCAGGAGCTTGGCGTCGCCGTGCGTTACCCAACGGTCTGGAACGCCCAACGCGACAACGCGCACCTTGTCCTGCAGGCCGTTCTCTTCGAGCAACTCCATGACAGCCGAGCCGAAGCCGCCCGCGAGATATGCCTCTTCGACCGTCACGATGAGACGCTTCGTGCGCGCGAGCGCGAGCAGCACACCAGCGTCGAGCGGCTTAACGAAGCGCGCGTTGACGACCGTCGCTTCAATTCCCTCTTTCGACAACTGCTCTGCGGCTTGCAGCGACGGATGAACCATCGAGCCGTAAGCGACTATCGCGACCTCGTTGCCCGCATCACGCAAGATTTCAGCCTTGCCGATCTCCAACGCACGCGGTTCGCGCTCGATGTCCGCGCCGATGCCGTTGCCGCGCGGGTAGCGCATCGCGGCGGGCCCCTCGTGTTCGAGCATGGTGAGCAACATATCGCGCAACTCGCCTTCGTCCTTCGGAGCCATCGCGATGATGTTGGGGACGGCGCGCAGGTATGCGATGTCTAAGAGACCGTGATGCGTGGGGCCATCGCCGCCCGCGACGCCGCCACGGTCGAGACAGAACTTGACGTTGAGATTCTGCAAACAAACGTCGTGAATGATCTGATCGAAGGCGCGCTGAAGGAACGTCGAATAGATCGCGCAGACGGGTTTCAATCCTTCCGTGGACATTCCCGCCGCGAACGTGACGCAGTGCTGCTCGGCGATGCCAACGTCGAACGATCTTTCGGGGAATCGTTTGAGTGCCTGATCGATGCCCGTGCCGTCCGGCATCGCGGCTGTCAGTGCGACGACCCGCTCGTCGCGCTCCATCAACTCGCACAGAGTCTTGCCGAAGACTGACGTGTAAGTCGGCGGCTGTGCCTTCGCCGACTTCAACATCTCGCCGGTCTTCGGATCGAAAGGGCCCGTTGCGTGCCACGCATAATAATTCTTCTCGCCCGCCGGAAAGCCTTTGCCCTTCGTCGTCAGACAGTGGACGATAACGGGCGAGTCCTTGATCTGCTGCGCCTCTTGAAAAGCGCGCACGAGGGCCTGCGTGTCGTGCCCGTCAACATAGCCGATGTACTTGAAGCCCAACTCGTTGACAAGCGCGCCGGGCAGCACCGCCGCCGCAATCGCGTCCTTGAAAGTCTTCGCCGCATGATGCAGACGCTCGCCAAGCGTCGGCACTGAGCGCAGAGCCTCGCCGACTTCGTCCTTGAGGCGATGATAGCCGTGCGCCTCACGTATGCGATTGAGATAGCCCGTGAGCGCGCCGACCGCCGGGGCGATCGACATCTCGTTGTCGTTCAAGACGACGATCAGACGTGTCTTCAAGTGGCCCGCTTGATTGACGGCCTCCATCGCCATGCCGCCCGCAAGCGACGCGTCGCCGATCAAAGCGACGACGTGATGCGACTCGCCTTTACGGTCGCGCGCTATCGCCATGCCGAGCGCGGCGGAGAGCGACGTGGAAGCGTGACCCGCGCCGAAGGTGTCATACTCTGATTCGTCGCGCTTCAAGAATCCGCTTAAGCCGTCGTACTGCTTGACGGTCGGCATCTCGTCGCGCCGGCCCGTCAAGATTTTGTGCGCGTAAGCCTGATGGCCCACGTCCCACACGAGTCGATCCTTCGGCGTCTCGAACGCATAATGAAGCGCAACCGCCAACTCGACCGCGCCCAAGCTCGCGCCCGTGTGACCGCCGATGCGCGCGCACACGTCGATGATGTACTGCCGGATTTCGTCCGCCACCTCCGGCAACTGTTCGGGCGCGAGGCGACGCAGGTCTGCGGGCGAATTGATCTGCTGGATGAGTGTCATCGAGCGCGATTGTAACGCAAGTTTGGCTGAGCGCGCACGCCCGCGAAGTTGCGCGAGTCTCGTGTCGAGTTCAGCGCGATCTTTTTCCGACCGCGAGCCTATCGCGCGCGTCTAAAGTGATTGGAAGCGACGCGGGCGATCTCGGCAAGTCCGCGCCCCTTCTCCAGAGAGGCGCGCCGCCGCCGGTGGGTCGGGACGGCGCGCACGCAATCTTACGTTGATTTTTAGTAAGGAGAAATTCAGATGACACGCAGACTCTTTCTAACCGCGATGCTCGCCGGTCTCTTCGCACTACTCGTCTCGTCCGGCTTCGCACAGACGCCGTCCGCGCCGCAGGGCCAGAACCAGACGCAGCCGCCCTTCGGTCGTCGCATGGGCAAAGGCAAGGGTGGGCGACACGGCGACAAGAACCCGATGCGCGAGGAGCACGAGGAGCGTCGCGCTCTGCGCGATCTCAACCTGAGCGACGCGCAGCGACAGCAGTTGCGCGACATCGAGAAACGCTACGCGCAGACCTTCCGCGCAGATCGCGAAGAGATGCGCAAGCTCATGGAGGCCCGACGCTCCGGCACGACGCTCACGCCCGAACAGGAGACGCGCGCGCGGCAACTGCGCGAGGAGTTGCGCGCCAACGCCGAACGGATGCGCGGCGAGATTCAGAATATTCTCACGCCCGAACAGCGTCAGCAGCTTCAACAGCATCGCGACGAGATGAAGCAGCGCGGCGATGAGTTCAAACACCGCCGCCACGACAAGACCACGCCGCCGGCAAACGGCAACGCGAACAACGGACAGTAAGAAGAAGGTCAGAAGTAGGAACGATGAAGGCGTGACCACTCAAGTTGAGTGGTCATGCCTTCATCGTTCAGCGTTCCGCGTTCCGCGTTCCTACTTGTCTTTCAGTATGCGTCGTCGCCGCGCAGCATGACGGGGAGCGTGCGCAGGATGATCTTGAGATCGAGCAGCAGCGACCAGTTCTCGATGTAGAAGAGATCGAGTCGCACCATCTCATCGAACGATAAACGATTGCGACCCGAGACCTGCCACAGGCCCGTCAGGCCCGGCTTCATGTCGAGCCGCTTGCGATGCCACAACTCATACGCTTCGACTTCATAAGGGATCGGCGGGCGAGGGCCCACCAGACTCATGTCGCCGCGCAAGACGTTCAGAAGTTGCGGCAACTCGTCGAGACTCAGGCGACGCAGCACTCTTCCGGTGCGCGTGACGCGCGGATCATCGCGCAGCTTATAGACGGGCCGCGCTTCGTCGCCGAGGTTCGTGTCCGATCCGCCCGCGATCAGCTTGCGTTGATATTCGCGGTGCGCCGAGTCGTCCGCTCCGGCGCGCATCGTGCGAAACTTGAGGAAGAGAAAAACGCGACCGTCCATCCCGACGCGCTCCTGCCGGTAGAAGACTGCACCTCGCGAATCCAGCTTGATGAGCGCGGCGACGACAAGCCACAACGGCGTGAGCAGGACGAGGGCCGACGCGGCGACGATCACGTCGAAGCTGCGCTTGACGACGCGCGACGCGCCCGACAGAGGCTCGCGGAAAAGTTGGATCATCGGCAGCGCGCCGATCTGATCGATCTCAGTCTTGCGCGGCAAGAAGTTGAAGAGGCTCGGCGCGATGCGAAACTCGACGCCGCGATTTCTTCCGACGCGCATCATCACGTCGAAGAGCAGGTCGCCGGGAACTTTCGGATCGGTGATGATGACTTCGTTCGCGCGTGTCTCGCGAATCGCTTCGGCGAGCCCGTCGATCCCTGCGACGACGGGCACGCCGTCAAACTCTTCCGCGTCGCCCTCCCTCATCTTCCCGTTCTCGACGAGGCCGATCACGCGATAGCCCAACTCCGGCCGCTCTCTCATCTCGCGTATGCACTGTTGCGCTTCCGTGCCGCGACCGACGACGAGCGTCGGGATCAAGTTGATGCCGCGACGCCGGAAGGCCGACTGCGCCAAGCGCGCCACGAGACGCAGGAATCCATAAGCGCAGAGCGCGAAGATGAAGTCGAAGACGAAGACGGCCCGCGAATATGAGAAGGCGCGAAACTGTGTGCCGCCGCGATAGAGAAACGTCACCGCCACGATCAGCAGCGACGCAACCGCCGTCGCCCTGAACACACGCGCGCCCTCATCCACATAAGAGAACTCACCGCGCAGTCGATAGAGATCATAGTAAGCGTTCGCGAGCACACGCACCGGCACGACGAACAACAGCACCGCCGCGTAAGGCGCAAATCTCGCGCTCCAAGTCCACTGGCCGCCCGCGTGTGCGATAAGGACGCGCCCGCCCTCGCGCAACGCGAACGCCGCGACGAAGGAGGCCAACGCGATCAACGCATCCGCCGCGACGAGCGATGCCTTGGCTGCGGGCAGAGCCCACGCGGGCGCACGTCCCTCCGCGCGCACCGCGCTCGCCTTCACACCTAAGCTATCGATTCGCTCAACGCGCATGAGAACAAGTAAGGACGCGGAAGGATGAAGGATGGAGACGCTTTGATCAAGCCCGCGCCACTACGCTGTGATGTAGCTTCCTTGCTACCACCCTTCCAGAATCAGATCGGCGACTTGCGCGCGGACTTGCGAGGCGCGACGCGCAATGCCTTCGCGCTTACGTTCGAGCGACAGCGCGTCAACGTCTGCGCGCGTGGTGAGTCGCAGGAGGCGGCCCTCGCGGACGAGTTGTTCGTCGATGGCCGCCCACGCGCCCGCGTAGATCGTCGCGGCGGGCGTCGAGAGCGCGGCGGCTTCGCGGTTCATCGTCCCGCCCGCGCTCACCACCAGATCGGCGGCTGCGACGAGCAACGATCCGTCGAGCGCGGATTGCGGCATGATGAATCTTTCATTCGACACGCGCGTGGCAAACTCTTCGCGCTGCGCTCGCCCGCGTGCGAGGAAGACCACACGCACATCCTCGTTTGATGAGAGACGAGCGAGCAGCGCATCGAACAACTCATTCTCGAAACGATGATAGAGAGCGTCGCGCGCGGGCGGACGAACGACGACGAGTGTCTCATCGTCGCCGACTCCAAGCGCGCGTCGCATCTCTTCGACGGCGCGCGGCTCGGGCCGGTAGTCGGCGAGGTAAACGTCCTCCTTGATGCCATCGTAGCGTCGCACCTTTCGAGCGCGCGCGCCGAAGCGACCGAGCGCGTCTTCGGGAAACGCGCGCGGCACGACGACGCGTGAGGCAAGACGAAACGCCAAGTGATTCGCGGGCTGATGCTCGTAGTCCATCAACGTGACGCTCTTCAGGCCGAGCGCGCGCGCCGCGACGATCTGCGAATAGGAGTTATGACTGACGGCGAGATCGAACCCGCGACCACTGGCCCAACGCATCAACTTGTAAGCGCGACCGATCAAGTTCCCAGCCTTGCCCGACAGCTCGCGCCCGCCGTGCCCACCGATCACTTCGGGGGCCAGCCCCGCCGCGCGCGCTAGCTCCACCGTCTGCGCAAACTCGCGCGCCGTCCACTCGATCTCATGCCCGCGCGCGGCAAACTCCGACGCAAGCGCGCCGAAGAACGGCACGTGCGGCGAGTTGGCGAGATCGATCCAGATACGCATCAGTGGAAAGTGTGAACGATGAACGATGAAGTTAAGAGAGATTGCTCTTACTTCGTTGTTTATCGCTCATCGTTTCGATCAGTCTCGACAGTCCATACATCATCCAGCCTTGCGACCAGCGCATGTAGGGCGTGCGGATGGTGTGCGTGCGGCGTCGTTGATAGTAGAAGAAGCCGCGCGGGTCGCGCAGGTTCTCGTTTGACCAGCGCGCGATCTTTTCCGCAAGTGGAAGTGCGCCGGGCGAGAGCGCGCCGAGATCTGCGAGGGCCACTAACCCTGCGCCCGCCGAATGTGCGTCCGCCGGATACGCGCGTTCGGGCGTGAACTTCGGGAAGCCGTCGGCGTGGAAGAAGCGCGCACGCCAGAAGTCGAAGCCGCGTCGAAGCGCGGGCGTGAACTCCACGCGACAGTCGTCGCAAGCATCGATCACGCGAGCAAGCGATGTGAGAATGAAGGCGGTGTGGAAGTTGTCAGACCACGTCTGAAAACTTTCCGCGCCGTAGGCCCAAGAGCCGTCGGCGCGCTGGCGGCGAACGACGTAGCGCGCGGCGCGTGCGGCTTCACGTTTCAATTCATCTTCATGCGTCAGCGCGCCGACCGAGGCGAGCGCTTCCGCCGCGAGCAGGCTCGCGTTGAAGACGCGCGTGCGGTCGCGCGGCGTGTAACTGAAACAGAAATCGTCTTCGGTCTCGTCGCTGCGATTCAGATCGCGCAGGATAAAGGAGCACGCCTCACGCGCGATCTGTAAATAGTTCGCGTTGCCCGCATCACCCAAATCTTGCGATGCTTCGACGAAAGCGCGGACGGCGAACGCGGTGGGCACGACGGTCGGCGTTCCCTTCGGCGCGAAGAAGGAGCGGCCCTGCCAGTCGAAGTTGTAGCCCCACGCCGCGCCGTGCTTCGTTCCGATCCGCGCGTCGATCAAATCGCCGAGCAGTGTCGTCGTCTCGCGCCGTGCTTCGTCGCGCGTCTGATCAACAACGCCCGTGGCGCGCAGACGCGAGAGCCACGCGAGCGCGAAGAGCGCAGTTCCCTTCGCGTTCCTCTCCACAGGCACACGCGCGAGTCTTCGCAGATTGACGGGCGAACGTTTGAAGGCCTGCGTCCACGCGAGACGCGCGAGGCGCGAGCGCGCGAGTGGAGTTGATTGAAAGAGACGACTGTTGAGCGCGTCGAACGGATCGTGTCCCGCATAATCGCGCGCGCGACACCACGCGGCGAGCGAGTCGAAGGCCTGTTCGAGATCGGTCATTGATAGAGACTAGAGGATAGATGTTAGAAGTTGGTAAGAGAGGTTTTGCACTAACCTCTAGCCTCTGACCTCTATCTTCTGTTCTTCCATTCTTCGCGGCGTCTCGACGAAGCTCTCGTGCCAGAGTTCAAAGACGAGGAGCGTCCAGAGGAGTTTGCGATGGTTGGCGGCCCCGCGCTCGTGCTCGTCTTGCAGGCGTGCGACGTAAGCGGGATCAAAAAGTCCGTGGCGTGCGAGGCGCGCGGGCGAGAGCAGATCACGCGCGAGCGGTCGGAGTCTTCCTTTCAACCACTCGGCGACGGGGACGCCGAAGCCCTTCTTGCCGCGCCGCGTGACGAACGCGGGCACGAGCGGCGCGATGGCCTTCTTCAAAATATATTTCGTCGTCGATCCGTGAAGCTTATAGTCGGCGGGGAGCGCGGCGGCGTACTCGAAGACGCGCCGGTCGAGAAACGGCGCGCGCACTTCCAAAGAGACCGCCATGCTCGCGCGATCAACTTTCGTGAGGATGTCTTCGGCGAGATACAGTTTCGTGTCGAGGTACTGCATCTGCTCGACCGCATCATCGGCATCGCAGTTCGCGAGCAGCGAGCGCGCGTCGGCATAAACGTCCGCGCGTGTCGCGCGCTTCACTTGATCGTCGAGCAGTTGCTCCTGCGCGGAGGGCGAAAACGATCCGAACCAGATGTGATGGCGCGCAACGTTGTCGTTCGTCTGCATGCCTTCGACGAAGCGACGCGCTTTGAAGTCGAACGAGAGGTTCTTGGTTTTGACGGGCAGGCGACGGATCGCTGGCTCGACGATCAAGCGACGCAGAACGGGCGGCACGCGCTCGTACGCGTCGGCGATCCTGTGACCGTGATACATCTGATAGCCCGCGAAGATTTCGTCGCCGCCGTCGCCGCCGAGGGCCACTGTGACGTGCTGGCGCGTGAAGCGCGAAAGTAAGTAAGTAGAGACGACCGACGGATCGCTTAAGGGTTCGTCCATCCAAGAGCCGATCTCGCCGACGAGGTCTGCGGCAAGGTTCGCGCTCAGACGCTCTTCATGATGATCCGTTCCGAGGAAGTCTGCGACGCCGCGCGCGTAGGCCGACTCGTCGAAAGATTTTTCGGCGAAGGAGATCGAAAATGTTTTAACGGTCGAAGCGGAAGCGCGCACGGCGAGCGCGGCGATTGCCGAAGAATCCACGCCGCCGGAGAGCAACACGCCGAGCGGCACGTCGGAGACGAGGCGCAGGCGCACGGAGTCGGCGAGCAGCTCGCGCACGCGCTCCGCCGCTTCGTCTTCCGTCGGCGCAGGCGAGAGCTTGCGATAGCTCGGCTGCCAGTAACGCCAAGTTTCGATCTTTCCATCTTCGAGCGTGAGCGCGTGCGCGGCGGGAAGTTTCTGGATGCCTTCGTAGATCGAGAGCGGTGCGGGAACATAGTCGAAGGCGAGATATTGACGCAGCGCATCGAGGTTGACGCTTGTCTTGACCGCAGGGTGCGCGAGCAGAACTTTCGGCTCGGAGGCGAAGAGAAGTTTGCCGCCGAACAGGCCCCAGTAGAGCGGCTTCTCGCCGAAGGGATCGCGCGCGAGGAAGAGTCGGCGACGCGGCGCGTCCCACAGTGCGAAGGCGAACATCCCGTTGAGATGTTCGAGCATCCGCGTGCCGTGCTCTTCGTAGAGGTGCGGCAAAACTTCCGTATCGGACGCGCTGCGGAAAGTGTGCCCGCGCGCTTCGAGTTCGCGACGCAAGCTCCGATAGTTGTAAATCTCGCCGTTGAGGACGACGCTCACTTGCCCGCTCTCGTCCGCGACGGGCTGCTCGCCGGTCTGTAGATCGATAATGGCGAGGCGTCGCATTCCGAGCGCGACGCCCGGCGCGATCATCAGGCCCTCAGAGTCGGGCCCCCTGTGCACCATGCGCGCGCACATCGAGCGCAAGAGTTCCGCCGCGCCCTCTTCCGCAGGCGCGTGCGCGTCAATCGTCGCCCATCCGGTGATGCCGCACATGGAAGCGATGAACGATGAACGATGAACGATGAGTTAGAGCGTTTCACTCTTGACTCATCACTCGTCACTCATCACTTTTCCTCAAACCCGATCTTTTCTCTCACCGCGTAGATCGGTTTCGCCTGCGACTCGTGGTAGGTGCGCACCTGCATCTCTGCGAGCAGGCCCATCAAGAAGAACTGCACGCCGACGGCGAACATGACGATGGTGAGGACGGGCAGAGGCGTCTGCACGAAGTCGGCGCGATGGATCAGCTTCCAGTAGATGGCGAGCAGGCCCGCGAACGCAGAGACGAGGAAGGCCACCATGCCGCACGAGCCGAAGACGTAGAGCGGCTTCGTCTGATACGACGCCATGAACTTGATCGTGACGAGATCGAAGACGACTTTGAGCGTGCGCGAGAGTCCATACTTAGAGACGCCCATTGTGCGCGCGTGATGCTCGACGGGAATCTCCGCGACGCGCGCTCCGGCCCACGATGCGTAGATCGGGATGAAGCGATGCATCTCGCCGTAGAGCTTCACGTCCTTGAGCACGTCGCGGCGATAGGCTTTCAGCGAGCAGCCGTAGTCGTGCAAGGGCACGCCACCGATGAAAGAGATGATGCGGTTGGCGATCATCGACGGAATCTTGCGCGTGACCATCTTGTCCTGACGATTCTTGCGCCAGCCCGAGACAACGTCATAGCCTTCATCTAATTTCGCGAGCAGACGCTTGATGTCCGCCGGATCGTTTTGCAGGTCTGCATCCATCGGGACGAGGACGCGGCCGCGCGCCGCATCGATCCCCGCGCTCATCGCGGCGGTCTGACCGTAGTTGCGTCTGAGAGAGATCACGCGCACGCGCGCGTCGGCGGCGGCGATCTCTCGCAGCACGTTGAGGCTTCCGTCGGTCGAGCCGTCATCGACGTAGATGACCTCCGCCGCAAGCCCGATCTCAGAGAGAGCCGCGCGCATCTTCTCGTGGAGCGGGCGCAAGTTCGGCTCCTCGTTCAAGACCGGCAGGAAGACGGAGATGGCCGGTCGCGAACGTTCATCGCGGTCGCCGTCGCGCGCGACATTAGTTGCACGCGTGTTCGTAGTCTCTTCCTCGATAACTTTCATCATTGTTCTTTGCGCGCGATGACGACCGCCGAGACGCCGAAGGGGAGACTGCGGCGACGCAGCCAGTGACGCTCCGCGCCGAAGACGCGACCGAGTGCGCCGTTCAAAGCAGGCACGTTGACGTTGTTCTCCGTCGCGGGCCGGAGACGGAGCGCGCGCATCAACAGTCGTCCCGCGAGGATGGGCACGAAGAAGGTCAGGTTCGCGTAGGTGGCCCTCTCGACCGTGAGCCCGGCCCGTTCGACCGTCGCACGCAGTTCGGGAAGCCGGTAGCGGCGACGGTGGTTGCTCACATCGTCCTGCACGCCCCAGAGCCACATGAAAGCTGGAACGTAGAGCAGCGCGCGGCCACCGGGCTTGAGCACGCGCCGCGCTTCCGAGAGTCCCGCAACATCGTCGTCGAGATGTTCGACCACGTCGAGCGCGGTAACGAGATCGAAAGTGTCGTCGGCGAAGGGCAGAGACTCCGCCGCGCCGCGCCGCACGTCGCGAAGTCCGCGCGCGCGACAGAACGAGAGCGCGTCTTCGGAGATGTCAACGCCTGCGGCTTCGCCGAAGCGCGAGAGCAGTTCGAGGTTCGCGCCCGTACCGCAGCCCACATCGAGAATGCGCGGTCGCTCGCCCGCGCTCAACTTCAACTCCGAGACGATCTGAGTGACGAAGCTCTCGATGATCTGGCGACGGCCGGCGAACCACCAGTGAGAGTCCTCAACCTCGCGCATGACGGCGTAGGTGTGCGGCTGCATCTCGCGCGGGAGCGCGTTCGCCGTCGCTGGTTCGATCTCACTCGCCATCTTTGCCGCCCACGCGCCCGAAGCCGCGCCAACTGTTTTGATTGTGCCAGCCGATCACGATCTCCGTCGCGCCGATCTCGCGCCACCACTCTTCAAACTCCGCGCGCGCGACGTAGAAGGCCGTGGGCGCGACCAAGTGATCGAAGACTATCGTGTGCTGCTCGCGCCAGCCGAAACGCGCGAGGTGTTTGAGGTAATCATTGTAGAACAAACGACGCGCAAAAGCCTGCGTGCGCGGCTCGCGATTGAGCGGAGCATAGACGAGCTTCGTCGCAACGTAGAGAGCTGCGGTCGGCAGTTTCGAGAGGTGCAGCAGAGTGCGCTGGCCCATGCGCGAGGTCAACTGCTCGCGCACCGGCGAGACGAAGCGCGTGATCCACTCGTTGTTCTCCGCGCCGTAAACCCAAGCCGAAAGGTGGCCCCCCTCGCGCACGCGGCGAGACAAGGCGACGAAGCCTGCGCGCGGATCGGGGAGATGATGAAGCACGCCGACCGAGAAGGCATAGTCGAACGCGCGTGCTTTCAGTGGAAGATGATAGATGTCCGCTTGAACGACGTGCGCGTTCGCGAGATCGCGCGTTGTCTCATATGCGACATCAACCGCGTCGCTCAGGTCAACGCCGACGACCTCGCGCGCCCCCCACTGCGCCGCGAGTCGCGTGTGCCGGCCCTTACCGCAACCGCCTTCGAGCACGCGCTTGCCACGGAAGAATTGCGGCGCGACGGGAGCGATCCAGCCGAGGAACTGCTCGCCGTAAAGCTCATCCGACTGCGTGAAGTGCTGCCACTGCCAGCCGAAGTTCTCTGCGGTCGAAGCCTTGTCCGGTTCGATCTCGCCTGCGTCCGCGAAGCGCGGCACGCCCCGCCGCACTGAGAACTTGCGCGCGCACGCCTCACAACTCAACCGGCCCTCGACGATCTCTCGCCACCCGCGCGACTCATCCACCTGCGCGACCACCGACAAACGCAACTCGCCGCCGCAAGACGGGCACGCGAGAAGTTGTAGCAGTCGCTCTTTCATAAAAGCAGAGGCGAGAGATCGAAGGTTAGAGATCGGTAAAAGCTTCTTAATACCAACCTCTGATCTCTAACCTCTAACCTCTGTCTCGTTGAACCATTGGACGAAGCGGCGGATGCCCTCTTCGATCTGCGTGGTGGGATTGTAGCCGAGCAGTTGCCGCGCCTTCGAGATGTCGGCGAAGGTCTGCGGCACGTCGCCGGGCTGCATGGGCTGCCTATCAATCTGGGCCTCTCGACCGAGTTCGCGCTCTAAGAGAGAGATCAACTCCCTGAGTTCGACCGTGCGCGACTCGCCGAGATTGATCGCCTCAAACGCCGTCGCATGGTAGTCGATGGCCGAGCGCACGCCGTCGATGATGTCGTCGATGTATGTGTAGTCGCGCCGCGTCGTGCCGTCGCCGAAGACCGGGATGGGCCGGCCCGCCGAGATCAGTCGCGCGAACTTGTGTATAGCGAGATCGGGCCGCTGGCGCGCGCCGTACACTGTGAAGAAACGGAGCGCGACGCAGCGCACGCCGTAGAGATGCGCGTAAACATGGCACAGGTGCTCGCCCGCAGCTTTCGTCGCGGCGTAAGGCGAGATGGGTTGACGGATCGGATCGTCCTCGCCGAACGGAACTTTCGCGTTGATGCCATAGACGGACGACGACGAGCCGAAGACGAACTGCTTGATGTTATTCGCGCGCGCGAGTTCCAACAGGTGGAGCGTGCCCGTGACGTTCGTCTCATTGTAGAGCAGGGGCTCTGCGAGCGACGGACGCACGCCCGCGCGCGCGGCGAGGTGTGTGATGCAGTCGAAGTTCGTTTCGGCGAAGACGCGTTCGAGCGCGTTGCGGTCGCGGATGTCGGCTTCGGTCAGTCGGAAGCGATCATCCTCGGCGTGCGCGGCGACGTTGGCGCGCTTTCGTGCCGGGTCGTAGAAGTCGTTGAAGTCATCGACGACGTGGACGCGCCACACGCCTTCGGCGAGCAAACGATCAACGAGGTGCGAGCCGATGAAGCCCGCGCCTCCCGTCACGAGAATATTTTTCATGTCGCTCAAACTGTTCGTCGTCTCGCGGCCACTCGCACATTCGAGACCGTCGCAAACACGCGGGCCGTCTTACGCCTTCGAGTGGCCCGCCTTGCGCGCGTAAATCCAGAGATGCCAGCCCCAGCGCGCGGCGAGTTTCGCTTCGACTGTGCGCGGCAAGATGCTCCCCAAAATCGGCAGCCAACGCTTGTTCAGAAAGTGCGTCGCGAGTTCGACCCCGGCGAAATCTTTGAAGAGCGCGCGGGCCTCTTTGCGCGAATAGACGCGCGTCAGAGGATTGCCCGCGCCGTCCGTGTTACGACTCAAAAACTCTGCGGACGAAAGATAGCTGCGTTGATCTTCTTTGATGCGCGCGGCGTGCTCGCGCAGAGAAGCGACGGGCTCGCGCGTTAAGAGATGCGCGACGCGCAAGCCCGCCTCGTTGTGCAACAGGCGCGCGCCCGCGCGACGAAGCAAGGAGATGTTGACGCGATAGTTATAAGAGTCTCGATGATAGAGCATGACGACGGCCCGGCCCGCAGGCTTGAGCACGCGATGAACTTCTTGAATCGCGCGCGCCGTGTCGGGCGTGTGATGCAGGACGCCGTGCGAATAGACGAGATCGAAAGTCTCGTCGGCGAAGTCCAAGTTCTCCGCGTCAGCCGTGCGAAACTCGCCCGCCAAGTCTTGCAGCTCGAAGTTGCGCCGCGCGAGTGAGACCGCCGCTTCGGTGAGATCGACGCCCGTATAGTCTGCGCCCGCGCGCGCGAACTGCGCGCCGTCCGTTCCCAGACCGCATCCGATCTCAAGCACGCGCAAGCCCCGCGCCGCATCGAAGCCCGCCGCCGCAGGGATGTGCCACTCCTTCGCATAACGATGCGCCTCGACGCGCTCATAGAAGACGCGCGTGCCCGCAGGCGCATCCGCAAACTTCGTCCCACAAGGGTTCGCCTGCCAGAACTCGCGCACGCGCGCTTTCAGATTTTGATTGACTTGCTCCATCCCACACAGACTACGGCGTCACTGTCACGCGAAAAGCGAAAAGTTAGCACGCCGCTTGAATCGCTCACAAGCGCGCGTGCGGAGAACGGCAACAATGGTTTTACTTTCCCTCAACCGCCGCTCAAGTATATGCTCTAAGGACGCATACCAAATACCGAAGTACTTGCGTCTCTGCCGGGATTTAGATTCTGCGAATTATTGTTCGATATTAATAAGTATCAAGAAGTTCAAGAACGCGTCGATAGGTTACTTGACTGGGGCAGCGAGCATCCTGCTTTACTTGATACGGCTTTACAGAAGCTATTGATAGGACGCCTTTATCTAATTCGCTCTCAGCAGAACGAAGGAAGGGGCGTTTCTAAAGCCTTAGAAGCTCTTAATGAATCTGTAAACAAATTACGACAGGCTGGACAGCGCGACCGACTTCCTCTCGCACTATTAGCGCGTGCAGAAACACAGAGGGTCTTATATGAATTCGGACGGGCTCAAGCTGATCTTGACGAAGCTATGAATATCGTCACCAGCGGCGATATGAATCTCTACCAAGCTGATTGCCATTTGGGATACGCGCGGCTTTATCTGGCGCAGGGTGATAGGGAGAGGGCGCGGGAGAGTTGGGAGAAGGCGCGGGAGATGATTGAGCGGATGGGGTATCACAGGCGGGACGGGGACGTGCGGGAGATTGAGGAGCAGTTGAAGGCGGCGGGCGGGTGAGAGGGGTTGGCGGGCGGGGTTAGTTTCCTTTGTGGGTTCTCTTCTGAGCGCGAGCGGTCGCGCTCTTTTCTTTGTCAAAGAAGATGGGCGGGTCGGCGGGCTGGCGTCTGGGCGCGGGACGTGGCTCGCACGAGGCGGCGGGCGGTGGCGCGCGGCGGCATAACGCGAGTTTGCCGGACAAAAGGCTAGAGTTTGCGTCCGTTGGAGTGTTCTGAGCCGCCGGGGGCGGGAATTTTGCGGTCGGAGTTGCGAGTGCGGGCTTGGGAGTCGCAACTTCAGGTCTTGGACTTGCAACTCCGACCTTCGGAGTTGCAAGTCTGTGTCTCGGAGTTGCAACTCCCAGCCCCGGAGTTGCAACTCCGAGGCTTGAACGTGCAGCTCCAAGTCTCGGAGTTGCGATTCCAAGCCTCGGAGTTACAAGTTCAAGTCTTGGAGCTACAAGTTCAAGCCTTAGAGTTGCACGTTCAAGCCTCGGAGTAGCAAGTTCATGCTTCGGACTTACAACTCCGGGTCACGGAGTTGCAAGTCCGAGCTTGGGAGTTACGACTCCTGAGAGTGAAGCTGACCTGCTGGCGTCCGTGGCGTCGCGTGCGCGCTTAGCGGGACGGCGGCGGGGGCGCGGCGGCGAGGATGCGCTGCAACACTTTCGGGTCTGACGTGATGAGACCAGACTTGACGAGGCGCGGCGTCAGTTCACGCCAGTTCGCGTCGGCGGCGAAGACTTTGCGGAAGAGCGGGAGCGATTCTTCGACGCGGTTCATGTTGACGAGCGCGACGGCGTGCCAATAGACCATCTCGACATTGTCCGGCACGAGACGCTCCGCCGCGCCGTACTCTCTGAGCGCGCCCTCGTTGTCCTTGCGCTCGGTCGCCGCGTCGCCCGCGTTCATGTGGTTGTAGGCGCGCTGCAACGTGACGAGGCGGCGCAATTCCTTCAAAGGCTCAGGACTATCATCGACACGTAGATCGAAGATGCGATCGGCCCACGCTCGCCCCGTCGATTTGCCGGCGACGACGATGATCGCCGCCGACTGTCTGCCTCTGATGTCGCCGCCCGCGACTTGCGCGGCGTCGAGCGCGGCGAGCATCTTCTCAGCCAAGTCGCCGCGCGTCGTCTCAAACGCCCGCGACATCGCGCCCCACACGCGGTCGTTCGCCATCAGGTTCGCCTGCGTCGAATAGTTTTTGCCGACGTGGTGGCCCGCCGCGTCGATGCACTTCGCGCCTGTGTGCGCCGAGACACGGCCCTCCGCGTCGATCATCCCGACCTGTCGCACGTCACGCCCATCGTCGCCCGCGAGCAGAGCCTTGAGAGCGTCGGGCGCGCTCTTGCCTGCGCGCATCAACTCCAAGCCGAGCTTGCCGTAAGAGGGATCGACGAACGACTGCGTGGCGACCGCGCCGACGCCCGCCTCCGCCCACGGCACAGATGAGCCGACCGAGAACCAGTGCGACTGCACCGCGACGCCCAACTCACCCGTGATCGGATCACGCGCGACGATTGAGAACGTGTGCACGGGCCGGAGCGGTCGCTCCGGCTGCGCGCGCGACTGGTCGGATGCGATTCGCGTTTGCGATCCGCTTTGCGCCTCGCCCGCGCGCGACGCGAGCAGAGCCGCGCACGCGATGACTAATGTCGCGACGATCATTCTCGTCAGTTGTCTTCTCATCGTTCTTGATCCTTTCAATCCATAAACTCGCGCTGCCATAGTTCGAGCGTCAGCAGTTGGA
Source organism: Acidobacteriota bacterium (assembly GCA_032229975.1). GTDB lineage: Bacteria > Acidobacteriota > Blastocatellia > Pyrinomonadales > Pyrinomonadaceae > JAIVGV01. The sequence continues at coordinate 35,158 of JAVXVG010000045.1, forward strand.
AGACTTGCAGGCTGAAGTCTTCACGACCCGCGAGGTTCGCTTCGACGACGCGACGCACCTCTGTGGGGCGAAACAGACCGCGCCGCTTGATCGTCTCGTCTGACAACAACTCATCGACGAGCGGTCTGAGTGCGCCGCGCAGCCACGAGCGCAGAGGCGCACCGAAGCCGGCCTTCTTGCGCCACACTACCTCGCGCGGCAAGAGACGTTCGGCGGCGCGCTTCAAGATATATTTCCGCTTCAAGCCGCGCAGCTTCAGGCGGGGCGGCATCCGCGCGGCCAGCTCCACCAGCTCGACGTTCAAGAACGGCACGCGCACTTCGAGCGTCGCCGCCATCGAGGTCTTGTCCGTGTAGTCGAGGTTCAAGCACGGCAGGAAAGTTTTGAGATCGACGTACAAGAGACGATTCAACGGCGCGGCATTTTCGCAGCGTGCGAAGTAGCGTCGATGTTCTTTGTACGGATCGAGCCCGCGCGTCGCGTCTCTTAGATCGTCGGTGTAGAGGGCCAGCTTCTGCTCGTCCGTGAAGTAAGTGCCGAAGCCGAGGTAGCGTTCCTCGAAATCGAGCGCGCCGCTACGCGCAAACTTCTTCGCGTTGCGAAGCGGCGCGGTCAGGCGGCCGGGCAGGCCGCCGGGCAGCGCGTTTGCGAGGAAGCTCAATAGTGGACGACGAACCGCACGCGGCACGGGATCAAACCAGCCCGCGATCTGCATCGCGAGTTGTCGCGGGTATCCGGCGAACACTTCGTCGCCGCCCATGCCGGAGAGCATCACGGTCAAAGTCTGCCGCGCCTCGCGCGAGACGAGATAGCTGCTGAACGCCATGTCGATGAGCGGCATCTCGACGTGGCGCACGAGCAGCGGCAGAAGCTCCGCCACATCGGGCTGCAAAGTCTGTTCGTGATAGTCGGTCGCGAATAACTTTCCGACTTCGCGCGACCAGCGCGTGTCGTCCGGGATGATGTCGTAGCGCAGATCGTCCGCAGCGATGCCGACCGTGTAGGTCGAGACCTTGCGGCCCTCGGCGTGACGATGCATCAGCGCGACGATTGCTGACGAATCGACGCCGCCGGAGAGGAACGCGCCGAGCGGAACATCGGCGACCATCTCCATCGTGACGACGCGGTCGAGCGTTTCGAGAACTTGATCGCGCCACCACTCTTCGCTTCTGTCTTCGTCAACGTCGTCGAAGGAAACGTCCCACCACTCGCGCAAGAGCATCTCGCCGTCGTGCAGTGTGAGCACGTGCGCGGGCGGAAGTTTTTTGATGCCGCGAAAGAGCGTCTGCGGATCGGGCGTCCACAGGAAAGTGAGTTGCTGGTGCAAGCCTTCCATGTCGAGCGCGCGCTCGACCAAGCCCGACGCGAGCAGAGCTTTGATCTCCGAGCCGAAGACGAACGAGTGGCCCTCGGCGTTCGACGTTCTCACGTCCGAATAATAGAGCGGCTTGATGCCGAGGCGGTCGCGCGCGAGCGTGAGCGTTCTTTCCTGCTCGTCCCAGATGGCGAAGGCAAACATCCCGTTCAGTCGCGGCAGGCACTCCGTGCCCCATTCGGCGAACGCTTCGATCAAAACTTCCGTGTCGCAGTCAGTGTGAAACTTTCGGCCGCACGCTTTGAGTTGTTCACGCAACGCGACGTAGTTGTAAAGCTCGCCGTTGTACGTGAGCACGTAGCGACCGTCGTTTGAGACGAAGGGCTGGTGGCCCCCCGCGCTCGTGTCGATGATCGAGAGCCGACGGTGGAGCAGGCACGCGCGCCTCCCTTCATCGTCGAAGGCTTCCGAGAACCACGCGCCTTCGTCGTCGCGCCCGCGATGCTCGATTGCCTTGAGCATGGCGGCGACGCGCGCGCGGGGGGCCCTCGTGATCATTCCGGCGATGCCGCACATCTTCTTGAAGCCTTCTTCAGACAGGGAGGTTTTACGTCAAACTCTTATATAATTTCGCGGCGTGAAAAGAAACCATAGCGACGAGAATGAGGACGTTGACACTGACGCCGCAGAGCGCGCCATCTCTTCTTTAAGTTTGAAGCGCATGACGACGACGCGGCGTAGATTCGTCGCCTGCGCGCTCGCGGTGTTCGCCGTCGCCTTCTGCGTTCGACTGTTGACGTGGCGCGAGACGCGGCTCGAAGTCGGCAAGGTGCAAACGGTCGTCACCGCGAGCTATAAACGCGACGCGCGTCTCCTCGTCGACGATGGCTTCGCTTCGCTCTTCAATCGCCAGTCTCCGCTCGCGCAGCCCGACTCGCTCGGCCACCCGCCCGGCTATGCGCTGCTCGTCGCGCTCATTTTCAAAACCTTCGGTGAGTCAGATGCGGGCCTCCAATTCTTTCAGATCACCTGCGACGCGCTCTCAGCCGTCGTCCTCTTCCTCATCGTCGCGGAGTTGTTGAATCTTCCAATCGCGCTCATCGCTGGCCTCTGTGCCGCGCTCTCGCCGCAACTCGCTTGGAACTCCGTCTTGCTTCTGCCCGACTCGCTCGCCGTGCTGCCCGTCCTCTGCGCGACCTACTTGATCGCACGCACGATGAACCGCGAGCGCGACGAGCGACAAGCAGACTTCGACGCGCGACGATCAGACTCGTCGGCAACAAAATCTCACGCGACAAGATCAAGTCTCGTCGCGATGCTCGCGTCGGGCGCGCTCGTCGGCGTCTCTTGCTGGCTGCGCGCCAATGCCCTGCTGCTCGCGCCGTTGCTGGCCGTCTTCGTCTTCTTACTCTCGGATCGCGCGCGACGTTTGCGGCTCGCCGCAACGCTCGTCGTGGGCGCAGCTCTGGTCGTCGGCGTGTTGACTGTTAGGAACGCCGTCGTCTTTCGCAGCTTCGTGCCCGTCTCGCTCGGCGCGGGCCAGACGCTGCTCGAAGGCATCGGCGATTACGACCGGGCGCGACGCTTCGGCATCCCTGCGACCGACGACGAGATCATGCGACAGGAAGCGGACGCGGCCAACCGGCCCCAATACCGCGACTCGCTCCTCGGCCCGGACGGCATCGCGCGCGAACGTCAAAGACTGCGGCGCGGCTTCTCGGTCGTGCGCGCGCATCCTGTCTGGTTCGCCTCCGTCATGCTCCGCCGCGCAGCCTCCATGCTTCGTCTCGAACGTGCGCGGCGCGTCTCCGATCAAACGGGCGTCGGAATAATTCAGAGACTCTTCATCACAGCCCTCTTCCTTCCGCTCGCGCTCGCCGGTGCGTTCCTACTTGCGCGCTCGCGACGCCGACGCCGCGCGCTTGCACTGCTCGTCGCTGTCCCGGCTTATTACCTCTGCGTTCAATCCATCTTCCACACAGAGTATCGCTACACGCTCGCACTGACTTACTTCCTCTTCGCGCTCGCCGCAGTCGCGCTCTCGACCTTCGTCTCTCTGATGCGCCGAAGATTATCACGACGCATCAATTAGTCTTTGCGTCTTTGCATGAGAATGATTTTCACGCAAGTGCTGGAGACGCGAAGATGAATTTTGTCACGCTCTAAATTTTGACGGGCTGGCCCGTGCGTAGGGAGTCGAGGATGCGGAAGGTGGTGCGCGTGGTGGCGGCGAGTTCAGCGAGAGGGATCGGCGGCGGTGTATCTTCGATAAGCATCGCGCAGATGGCACGCACCTCGTCAGCCTGCCCCTTGTCCGGCGCACGAAGTTTCGTCTTCTCCTCGCGCCCGCCCGCGAACTTCGACGACGCGCGGAAGTCTTCGATGACGAACGTGCGACCGGCCCCAAATATCTCCACGCGCTCTTTCGCAAGCGCGCGGTCGCCCTCTGCGAGATAGGCGATGCAGGCGTTCGAGCCGTCGGCGAAGCGCAAAGTGATGAAGATGGAATCGTCATCGACGATCTCCGAGTTACACGCGCGCACCGATTCGGCGAAGACGCTCACAGGCATAGAGCCGACGAAGAACTGCGCGAGATCGACGAAGTGGCAGACCTCTCCGACGATGCGGCCGCCGCCCTCTTGCTGACTTTGCGTCCAGTGCGTGGGCGCGACACGGCCAGCGTTGACGCGATAGATGATCGACAAGGGATCGCGCCGGTCGCGAAAGACCTCGCGCGCCGCACGCGCATGCGGCGAGAAGCGTCGATTGAAGCCGACCGCGAGTTTCGCGCGCGAGCGAGACGCGGCTTCGATGACAGAATCTAGTTCCTCATCATTCAACGCGAGCGGCTTCTCGACAAAGACGTGCTTGCCCGCATCGAGCGCGCGTCGCACAAGCTGCGCGTGCGAGTCGTGTCGCGTGGCGATGACGACGAGGTTGACCGTCGGATCGTCGATCACCGCGTCCGCGCCCGACGAGAGCGCGGCGAAATCATAACGCTCGCCCACATCTTTCGCCGTCACGCCCGTTGCCGTCGCAACCGCACGAAACTCCGCGCCCGCCGCTTTGAAATGCGGTAGCAACACCGCGCGCGCGTAAGCTCCCGCGCCGATCAACCCGACGCGCACGCTCGATTCGCGCAAGCTCTCACTCTCTCCCGCATGCGCTGTCTTACTCGCGCTCACGCGATCACGATCCTTGATCGTTGATGATGCCGTTGCTCGTCGCTCGATAACGGTCGCAAGTTCGCGCGTCGTGTCGTAGGTCAAGAGCACGGCGAGATATGACTCGCCCGTGTCGCCCGCGATCAACTTGTATGCGCGCTCGCCCTCTTCAATCGGGAAGCGATGTGTGACGAGCGGCGCAGTCTGCACGCGACGATGCGCGACGAGATCGAGGAAGGCTTCGATGTTGCGCCCTTCCGTCCAGCGCACGTATGCGAGCGGGTAGTCGTGCCCGCGCTCTTCGTATTCCGCGTCGTAGCGACCGGGGCCATAAGACATCGAAACTTTAAGCGTCAGCTCGCGCGCGAAGTAAGCGTCGCGCGGCACGTCCATGCCGACCGCGCCGACTGCAACGACGCGCCCCTTGAGTCTGGAAATCTCGCCCGCGAGCGCAACGGGCTCGCTCGATTGCGTCGCCGCCGTGACGAGCACGCCGTCCGCGCCGCGACCGCGCGTCCACGCTTCGACGGCGCGACGCGCTTCTTCGTTCGATACCGCGCCGTCGTCCGCGCCGAGTCGCTTCGCGAGTTCAACTTTTGATGCGTCCAGATCGATCCCGAAGACGCGGCAGCCGTTCGCTTTCAAAAGCTGCACGGTGAGTTGCCCGATGAGACCGAGCCCGATGACGACGAACGACTCGCCGAGCGTCGGCTCCGCGAGTCGCACGCCCTGCAAAGCGATTGCGCCGACCGTCGCGAACGCGCCCGACTCGAAATCGACTTCCGTCGGCAGACGCACGCACAGATTTTTCGGCACGCTCAAGACCTCCGCGTGCACGGCATAGCCTGTGCCCGCGCAAGCCACGCGGTGGCCCACCTTGAAACCTTCGACGCCTTCGCCGACTTCGATGACCGTGCCCGCCGCGCTGTATCCGAGCGCGTGCGATTCATCCAACTTCTCGCGCACCGAGCCGAGAGTGTTGACGAGTCCGTCGGTCTTAACTTTCTCGACGACCTTGCGGACGAGATCGGGCCGCTCGCGCGCTTTCGCGAGTAGGCCCTTGCGACCGAGTTCGACGACCGCGCGCTCCGTCCCCGCGCTCACGAGCGAGACGGACGCGCGCACGAGCAAGCGACCGCGTTGCACTACGGGCGCGGGCACTTCGGCGACCGTGCCCTCGCCGTTCTTCAGATTTTGCAGGAGCTGTTTCATCGCTTGCGTCTTGCGTCAGCCGACCGTCTCACGTGTGTCTCATGCGCTTTATCTCGCGTCAGAGTCGCGCAGCTTATCACGCTTCGCCAGAGCCTCTTCAATCAGTCGGCTCACCCATTCGGCGCGCGCGTCCCACGTCCCCTCTTTCACGGCAGCCTGCCTGCGTCGTGCTGCTTCCGTGTCGTTCTCCGCGAGCGCGTCTTCGACGAGGCGAAAGAAGTCTTCGCGTGTGCGCGCGATGCGTAGCACATCGCGCATCGGTTCGTATTCGGGGAGCGGCGAGATGACGACCGGCTTGCCCGTCGCTAAATATTCGCGCACCTTGATCGCAGAGCCGTATGAAGTGAACGCGCGCTCGGTCTCCCACGGCAGCACGCACACGTCGAAGCCCGCAGCGTAGTGCGGTAGTTCATCGTAAGCGACGGCGGGCAGGAAGTGAGTGTTCGGCAACTTCTCGATATCGAGACCGCGCGACTTGTTGCCGACGAAGACCCATTGCCACTGGGGACGCTCAACAGCAGCGCGCTTGATCAACTCCTGATCGACCAACCACGGCTCGATGGCCCCGAAGTAGCCGAGGCGTGGACGCGGGATCGCTGCGATCTCAGGCGCGACCGCAAGCGCGTCGGGGCCCGTCGCACCCACGCGCGACCAGTGATCGAAATCGACGGCCTGTTCGAGCAGGTGTGAACGCTCGCGCCCGCGCGTTGCCTCTTCCAAGAGTTTACGGCCCGAATAGAAGATCAAGTCCGCGCGCTCGATTGCTTGTTCGTGCAGCCGACGGATCGTCTCAGGGTCGGTCGCGTGATCCATCATGTTCGCGTCGTACTTATCAGAGACGTGATAGACGACGAGTGATTCGTCGAACTCACCCGTCATCTCGGCGGCGGTCGGGATCGCGATCCACAGGATCGGCTTCGAGAGACCGCGTCGGCGCGCGAGCAGTTTGATCTGCGCGGCGATCAGTTTTCGGTTCGCGGCGCGCGATGCGCGGCTGCCGAAGAACGGCAGCGCGGCGGGCGAGACGACGGTGATGCCTTCGTCGGTCGTGCGCGCGAGCTTGGCGTAGGAGACGAGTTTGCGCCGGATGCGCGGGAGCAAATCTTTGTTCTTGAGCGAGGGCAGGCCCATCGAGATCGAGTTGACGAAGATGACGCGATTGCCCGCGCGCGCGAACCTCCGCATCAGATGATTCTTCGAGTGCGGGTGGTGATACCACCAGTCCTCGCCGCCGAAGCAAACAATGCTTTTTCCTGTGAAAATTGACAACTTTTTACGCTTCGGAGGCTGTTTTGACTTCGTTTGAATACCTTAAGGTACTCAAGAGGTACTCAAAATTATTTCGCCAAATACTATCACGCTCGAACGCGAGTGCCTTTCTATTCTTCGCTGAACACGAAGGGTGTATGATGCTGTAAAGAATCGAACGCTACGATAATGCGTGCTATCGATAATGGTGTAATTCTCACAGGGAGGTTAAACATGAGCGACGAAGAGACCAAAGACACATACGAAGCTGACGATAGTATTTTGAATCCGAGCGGTAAAGGTGAACATACGGAAGTCACTGACACGGACGAGGAAGGCAAAGAAGATACTTACGAAGCTGACGATAGTATTACGAACCCTAGCGGTAAAGGCGAGCATACGGAAGTCTCCGAGCCGCGCGATGACGACGAAGACACTAAGGATACTTACGAAGCTGACGATAGTATTACGAATCCTAGCGGCAAGGGTGAGCATACAGAAGTGACGGAGACGCGAGACGACGGAACGAAAGACACCTACGAAGCTGACGATAGTATTCTGAATCCGAGTGGTAAGGGTGAACACACCGCAGTTACTGAAACCGACGAAGATACCGGCAGGGAGGACACCTACGAAGCCGATGACAGCATCTTGAATCCGAGCGGTAAAGGTGAGCATACAGAAGTGACAGAGCCGAGAGATGGCGATAGTGATAAGGACAGTGGAGGCGAGGACGATAAGGACTCAGAAGACGACAGCGACAGTGATGATAGCGATGATAGTGAAGGTGATAGTAACGGCGATGGTGGTGAGAGTGATGACAGCGACGGCGAAGGCGGAGGCGACGATAGCAACGATAATGATGATGGTGATAGCACTGACAGTGAAAGTAATGACGATGGAGACAGTGGGGACAATAGCAGCGACGAAGGCGGGAGTGATGACGGCAGCGATAGTGATGACGAATAGATTTTAACCTAGTGTTATGCAAGCGTGCGCGGCAGTAATCTTCGAGGCATTTCAGACTCAAGCCAGCAAATCCTTAGAGACGACAGAAGCAATCAACTTTGACACTGTACTGACAGTGAAAGCCGCTTGTGCGGCGAATGCGAGTCAAAGACGGGTACTTTAAGAAGCGATTTTAGACTTCTTATTTTGCCCGTCTTTTTAATTTCCCTGCCGTGAATAATTTTCTCTCCGAGCAAAAAAAGCATCATTGTTATTCCATTTACCTCTCTATTTACATCTATTAAAGATGATAGTTTCTAGCCTTCCTTCTTAACTTTTCGTGATAACACGGCAGCTAAATCTCTACATAACCTGCTCATTCTAAAGGGATTAGGCTTGACAAGATATTCTGTTCGTGGTACAATGCCTGACAATAGCAAATCTCGAATGTCAGCCGAGATAAAGGAGAATCAAATCGGAAGGGCGCTATTACCTTCCGGCTAATTCTGCTTTGCTCGGTTTTCGGTTTTTAGAGCCGTCCTTTGCCGTGCGTGAAGCAGGTTTTGGGCGGCTTCTTTTATTTTAATGAGCGGGTTTATGAGATGACACATGAAATACTTACTTCGGCTGAAATTACGGCAATTCTCGCGGGTCTGTCACTACTGGCAGTAGCCCTTTACTATCTTATTCCTGATGAGTGCTGGATGACGGAAAAAACTCTCTCTAAGGCTCTCAAAACGCACAATAGGGCTATTTCTGCCGCCAAACGTGAATTAGAAGCGGCGGGACTTGTCAAAATTGTGCATGAACCTAATAAACCTAATAGACCCAATATGATACATAGAATACATAAAGTATCCTCTATTGATTTACATCCAATACCAGATGATTACCTTTACCTGATTGATGTGAGAGAGAAAATAATTTCTCCACAGCTACAGGAAAGAGTAATTGAACCTGAGCTACAGGAAAGAGTAATTGAGTCTGTAGCACAGACAGGAAATTCTACCTTCACACTTAACTGGTCGTTATTAACAAAATTTTCGGCGGCGGAACTTAACCGGATGGCAAAATTGGAACAGGTCGAACTGTTTCAAGAGGTCGGTTTGCTCGTCCTCCCGACTAACTACCCCAAGTTTAGCCCGACAGGAAAAGTATCATGCTCTTGTAGGAACGCGGAGTGCCCGAAAATTGGGAAGCACCCGAAGGTAAACAGCTACAAGGGACTCACGCCGGAAACTTACCAGAAGCGGCGAAGCTATTACCTCAAAAGGTTCAAGCAGGATAGGGGCTTAAATCTTGGCTTTAAGGTCATCGGTTATTCGGTTCTCGACGCCGATTACAAACATGGGGGCGCATATTCTTTGGGGCTGCTGCGCGAGGAAGTTCTCGGACTTGATGAGACACTTTCAGTCGCTACTCCCGGTGGCGAGCATCTTTACACCTCAACCGCCGGGTTCAATCAGAGTAGCGGCTCACTCGGTAAAGGGCTGGACATTAGGAGTGATAAAACGTCGGGCTTCATTGTCGCGCCCGGTTCACTCCACGCGAGCGGCAGGCAGTACGCATGGTCGAGCGTCAACGATTTGCAGCCCATTCCTGACGACTGGTTTAGTCCGGGCGGGACGAATAATCCGAAGGGCAGGAAACTTTTAGGTAAGAAGTCAGGCGCACCTTTACAGCCCGTCCGCATCCCTAGCCAGATTTTACCGGGTTACGTTATCCCCGAAGGTCAGCGCAACATTACGCTCTTTAAGTTCGCGTGCCGCGAGCGCGGGCGCGGTGCTAACAAAGCAGAAATCTACGACGTGATTGACACCATTAACCAGACGTACTGTGAATGTCCTTTGCCTGATTCGGAACTGAGAACGATTGCTAAATCCGTGAGTGAGTATCCGACCAATGCCGAAAAGCTTAGTTCAGGTAAAGCGGCTTAGGTATATCTGCTGAATGAATTTGGGCGGGGAGCAGTCTTAAATATGATGTAACTGTCTTATTGACGGCAATTTTTATACAAGCTAAACAGTTGAAAACAAACAGGATGATAGGCGTACCCGCTTGATACGTTTAGGCTAAAATGAGATAATAGAGACAATCAAAGATTCTGTAGGGAAGTTTTTAGAAACCCAATTATTTTAAGGAAGAATGACCATGAGAAGTGAATACGAAACTGCCCAAATTACTTTAGCGCAGCTTAAAAGAGAACAAATCGAATTGTCGTCCATGTTAATGGCGGCTGCTAACGAAGGCGACGCTGCGGAACTTACTCGGCTGCAAAAGCGAAAGCTGGATATACCCTCGGAAATTAAAACGGCGGAAATCTTATCGCAGCGCGCAAGAGTCACGGAACTAAAAGAGCAAGTAGCCTCGGCGCAGAACCGCCTGAGCGCAGCGAGAACAAAGAGCAAGACTACCGACGAGCGAACTGTGGCAACTCTAAGTGTCTTAGACGAAGAGCGGAAGAGAATTAACTACGAAGCTCTGGCGGACTTGTCCGCCGTTTACGAAGCGCAGAAGGTCTTGGGCAGGCTGGCGGCTGAACTGCGCGAGGCTGAAGCGACTCTTTATACTTTATTCAGCGAAGCGGCATAGCCTCTTGTAGAACTCAACTCTCGGCGTTCAGAGCTATCGTTAGCGACCTGCTGATAAAGAGAATCGTCTATGGTGCTCGAAAGCTATCGAGGTTCGTGTCTGTAGCCTGCCGGGAGTTGACTCTAATACAGTTGTAAATTTTGCACGTACCGACGCCATCCGGTATTCGGTAGCGCCCTCTCTCACGACTGGCGCGAATAAAAATATTTTTTCGATAGACCACTACGGACTATCACGGATAGGTCAGCCTCTTCACGTCTGAGCGCAATGGAAGTCTCTGCTTGGGCGTGAAGGGGATAATTCAGAGTAAGGAGATTTTATTATGGATAATAACGCAGAGCTAAAGGCAATGAACGAAAGACAATTTGCGAAGGCGGTTAATCTGAGTTACGGGAAGGTAAAGCAGATGAGGCAGCGCGGGCAGATTAAGCATTGTAGAGTCGGCAGGCGAGTTATTTACAAGCCTGAACACATAGGAATGTTCCTTAACGAGTTCGAGCAGCGCAACTAGGTGTAAGGCAAGATAATTCTCTCTGCCCAAATGTTCGGGTCAGTGCCGGAACTTTTACCCTATTCATTACACCGCCCGTTATAGTTGGGAGCACCTAAATTCCGTACCGCGTCCTGACGCTCAAGGCAATCGCCCCATTCGCGGGCGCTCTTACCCAAGCTACACAGAACCATGAGCACGAGGAACAGAATGATTACGACGATACAGCCCACCCTAGAATTCGTCTTCTCGTAATTCTTCCAACTCGGACACCATTCTGCTGCGCGCTCTTCGGGCGTGAGCTTTCTCGGCGGCGGGTCTTGAGTGCCTTCGTCCTGCGCCGACGAGACGTTATCAGGGTAGAGATGACGACCGCACTTAGAACAGAAAACGTCTCCGGTTCGGAGCGGAGTATGACAGTTGGGACAGGGCGCGAAGGACACGGCTGTTCTCTCCTTTAATGACCGGAGATTATATCCGATTTTGGGATATAACGGCACTGGCAATTACTTTTTGCCCGCAATGGGCAAGAGTATCGGCACGTCTGAACAGAAGCGGCTGTTAGCCTTGCTGCGCCGCATCAGGCTCGATGCCGGGTTAAGACAAGTTGATTTAGCAGAAAGGCTGAGACAGCCTCAGTCGTTCGTGAGCAAGTATGAGTCGGGAGAGAGACGGCTTGACCTGTTAGAGCTTCGGCAGATTTGTGAGGCGGTCGGTATTACGTTGGCGAAGTTCATTCGGATGTTCGAGAAGTAAAGTGCCTCAGCAAGCAAGTAGAAGCATTAACCATCACCTGAAAGCAATAAGATTCGACTATTTATTTCTGAGCATCCGCTTTAGTTCAGTAGATACCTCAAAGATGTGAATATACCCCCCGTTTAATTCTTCCGCTTTAATTAAGCCTCTGTCTTTTAGGACATTTAACACATGGTCAACAATCATTTGGGGCTGTTTTAGCGCCTCGATGATTGACTCATTAGTATCCTTGTCTTCATTGACAAGTTGGAAAGCCACTGAAGCAAATATATTGTCGTAACCATCAATGTAAATCCTAGCGTATTCGTCGAAGCCGGATGTGTTGATGTTGAAGCTGTAGAACGTAAATTCTCCACCCATAACGAAGTGCGGCTCGATGTAATATCGCTCATGCAGCAATGTTAGTGACTCGAACGCCTCATCCTTTGGAATGTCGAAGTTTTTAGCCTTCTCTATCACCTTCTCAACGTTAATAACGTAACGGTGTCCGTCTTCAATCGCAGTCTCACACGCCAGCTTGAACATTAGGCTATCTACTTTTGTAAGCCCAGGAATGGTATCAATCACTGTCTGAGCATAAGCAGGGGGAGCACCGATGGGTGGCTTCTCCCTATGCTCGTATATCGCCCTCACAATACGCTCAAGTTCCGTATCGTAGTTGTTCAGGTCGTTAACCCTCTCCCAAACCGTAGATTGCAAAGCCTCTGGCACTTGGCAATCGTCAATCACCACTGGAATGAGCTTGCTCACACCGTTAATCTTCTTAACCATCGCGGCATTCAGTTCTTCTTTCACCCACGGCTTATCAACGCTGTTCTTCGAGAGAACTACGATTACAGCTTGAGCGTCCTTGATTCCTTCCTCAAAAATCTTGTCAATGAGGCTATCGCCGGGAAGAATCTCCCACTTGTCGAGCCACGCATCTATGCCCTTAGCACGCAGCTTTGTGGCAAAGCCTAAGACGAAGCGTTCCTTATCTTCGCTGGCGTGACTGACGAATACTTTAGGATTCATTTTCACTACTCTAAGTTCCTAGAACTCTCTTTACGCACTAAACATCTGCGGATATTCTTGTTGCAGCAAGTATCGGGCGATGCATTTACAGAGTGGTAGCCACTTCGCAACTTCATTGATGTGCAAGGCTTCGTCAATGTTGTAAGTCTCTAACGTTTCATCTCGTAATATGGCGTGAGCAATCTTGTTCCTAACCATATCTAACTCCTTATTGCTGTCAATCAAGTTGCCGAGGGTACGCCCTGCTGCCTCTGTTGGAAATACTTGACTAAGTGCAAGGTCGCTCCAATTTTGACGAGTGAACAGTGAATTGAGCCAAGCTACTTGTTCACTACGGTCTTTAGGGAGAAATTCCTTTTCTCGTGCAGGGGGTTTTTCGCCTCTGGCTACTGCTTCTTGATTTTCCCGCGCCGTCCGGTCGCTCCTAATTCTCTTAATGCCTTCGATGATTTTGTAGTAACACAGGTATTGATAATTGGGGCTATTACTGTTGAGTGCTTCACGATACAAACTGGCAAATTTAGCCAAGTCTTTATCTGCCTGGTAGCCAGTAAAGACAGGGACAGGCTTCTGAATAAATGGTAGCGTTAGGTTACTGATTAAATTTTGCGTGGATAATTCGATTGTAGTCAGCCTGTAGATATAGAGCGGAACATCAGCCGCAAGCGAGAGTCGGCTCAACGCAGTTGATAGTGCGTTGTAGGCTTTTAAGTTGGCGTCACCAAAATGTTGAGCGTCAAGCTGTTCAATTTCAATCTTACCAAGAAATCCTTTCTCATTAGGGTATCCGAATAACGTTATATCTCCATCGGGCAGCTTCGACTCAATCTCAATTCTCAATTCGTTGGGGTCGCCAATAAAAATATGGGAATCACCTTTCAGGTCATCAGCAAAAGAGATGTGATTTTCTTTTAGTGGTGCGTATCCAGGTCGGCTCAAAATAAAAGTAACCTTGTACTTGCCAGGAGAGCCGGATGGACTGACTGCGTTTCTTGGGTCATTAGGGTCTTTGTAACCTCTCGTGAGGGTCATAAAAATTGGTATGCCTGACAGCCCCCAAGTACCTTCCAACTTTAGGTGAGTCGTAGAAGCAGCCTCAACTTGTTTTTCAGACATGATTTGCTCCGGTGCGGCGCAGCACTTCTTATACTTTCTACCGCTACCACAAGGACAACTCTGATTGCGCCCTATTTTCGCCATGATGCGGCATTAGGGGGGAGTGCCACGCAGGAGAATGAGCGTGACACTATCCTTCCTGTTTTTGCCATTGCTGGCTACTTCTCCTTCACGGGCGCGTTGGCAGAACCTTTGACCAGATTGATGGCGTCTAAGCAGTCCTGCTTGTTGTGGTAGCTCTCGCCTGAGTTAGCGATGATGCGGTTGTTCGCTGCGACCAAGTGCCAGCGCCATTGCTTGTTGGCGTCCTGCCAGTAAAAGTAGGTCATTCCTTCTCTCCTTCCGGTTGCGTTCTCCTTATCAACAGAGAGAACTGTTAGCAATTCGGGAGCTATGTGGCTTGCCGCTTTATATCAAAAATTTGTCTCTGGCACAATACATAATCCCAACAATGCAACACATTTGATAAATATGCACCTTCGGTTGCCCCAACTACCCTGAGTATTATTCCCCTTCTCTACTGCCGGAGGTTAGCAGATGAGAATTTTTAGCAAGCCACTCCCGTTCTTGTCGGCGTCGTTGTTTTTTTAACTCATCGCTCTCTAAGAGTTTTGTTACTTCTTGTATGGGAGTAACTATTGCTATCCCGGTGTTCACGGTCAATGGTTCATCTTCCGCATATCCAACATAGTTCTTTCGCGTCCTCAAATCCCAATGTCCACGAATCAGTCCTAACAGACCGGGAGACATGACACTCTCGGCAGCAACGGCACTATAAAGACCACGACCTTGTGCTGCGAACACAGGCGAGCCACTTAGTCCCCCAAGAGAACGAACCTCAATCAAGTAAGCCTCATACTCTTGACCTGAGTTCTCATCTATTAACGGCTCTTCCGGCATAGCGGCAATATTGCCTGAGCGAACAATCGGTATGTTTTTTCGTCTTCCTTCTCGGTGTGAAAACAACCCTAAGATGAATACGGCGTCGCCTATACCTACATTGAAAGTGTTTAGCTTGCGGTCTGTAGCGAATGATGATTGAGATAAAGCCTGATGTACTACAGCATCCTCTTGTAATAAGTTGAATGGTCTTGCTGCGATGTCAATCGCGCCATCATCCGGGAAAATCCAATCATCGAGCGGAACTGGGAGGAAATCAGCGTCACCAAATTTGACGAAATCGGTTAATCTAGGGTCAAAGTTTAACCGTACATACAAGTCCCCGTGCTCTTTAACCTTCTCTATACAATGTCTGGCTGTAATCAAATATACGTGGAACAGCCGTGAATCTGTTTCTCCGGGGATGGCTATGAAGAAGCCTGTGCCTCTGGACTGATACTTAAAGCTTTCACCATCAGCCAGTCTTACCGCTAGGTAGCAAATAATATTTTTCAGATTATCTGGAACTCTCATGCCGAGAGATTACCGTCCATTTGTCTTGAGTGAAGTAACTTTGGTGTTGTGTATTGTGAGAAGCACATAGCACTAAGGCGTCGGTAGTCGCAATATCTCATTAATAAGAAACTTACCGAAGCCCTCCGATACTCGGAGTTTGTCGTTGCCGAATTGCAGACTTCCGAGTTTCACCTTGTCGTGCGGGTTTCGCTCGCCGTATTCAGCCGCGAGGCTGAACGGTCTCAACCCGTACCTGTGCCAATACGTTCCGAAAGTCGGCGTGAGGTTTCTTGTCTCAATGTTCCATTGCCACCGCTTAAGGTGAGGATGCCGCTCCATCTCTTCAGCCGTGACGTGAACGGGCGAAGCGACAACTTCAGCCACGAACATTAACTTTGAAACCTTAATCCGATAGACGATAAGAACGTCTCCGACCCTTACGCTATTCGGAGTCCTAGCGAATCCTATTGTGATAGTGGAGTCGTTAAATACTTGCTCGCCCTCTTCCGGGGAGAAGTCGGGATGCCCCCACGGTTTAATCCAGAATTGTCTCTCGCCAGCATTAAGCATTAGGCGGTTTAAGTTTTCGTTGTCCATTTTGAATGGCGAGAATTACTGTTGATTTATTACGTCAATCGAGTGTTGAGCAGTATCAATCTCTTCGAATGGTATTCCGGAAAGTTTTGCTCTAAGGTTTTCTATTATCAAATCAACTCGCCTTGCGAGAAATAAATCCAGTGCGGTTTCAGGCATATCATCATTCCTTGCCCACGCTAAAATCTCCATCGGCAATAAATGCGTTGGCATTACTGCTTCAAATTCCGCCTTATCATAGTCTTTAATATATTCCAGTGGATTTCTGTTGGTAATGTCCAAGTTCGTAATTTGAGTCAGAAAGGCGATGTTCATTAAACTGTCACTGTTGATTTGATTTAGATGTTGATTTTTCAGAACGTAATCCGAATTGGTTGGGAAAATGTGGTGCAGGTTAGGTTTGTCTGTAGAGAAAAAAAGGTTTTGTGCCAGCACGTCTCTGTCGCAATGCTCCCAATCTTTTGGTTGTTGGCTTGCGTATAGCGAAAGAATCGCACGACTCATACGTCCCTTCGAACTATATGTGGCTGAGCGCAATTTTTCCTTGTCAATCAAGAACCGATTAAATTGATACTCGTGATTGTTTTTCTCCTTGTCCAGAAAATCAATATGCTGGAATAGTTGTGTTGTATTGGTCAGCAAATCGCTGTTATGGAATGAATAGAACCAAAAATACTTTTTGAGAAAATCATAAGTTGGGTTTGGGTTCTTATAAAAGTACGCCGTAATGGTGAAGTAGAAATACCTTAGAGGAATCAAATGCGGGGTTCTGATGTGCAGATGGTTTTCAAAAAAATCGAAGGTCTTTAGGATTGCTTTCTCTGCTTCATCCCATATTGTGAGGATGTGCTCTCTTTTAATTTCATTCAAATAACGGTCTGTTATATTGGCAACACCACTATTGGATATGTGTCTGTTGATTAAAACTGCAAGAATCTGCAAATAGTCTAAGTCACTAATATCCAAGAACTGACTCTGATTTACTTTCCTGAAAGACCCAATCAAATCCCTCAAATAAAATCCTTCATCATTGCCATCAGCGGGTTTGAATGTTTTAGCAACAACAATATCAAAGATGTTCAGCGGTTTCCCCGCTTGGTTAATGCGTTCAAATATCTGGCATACCTCTGAGACCTGTATCCCTTTAACTTCGATAAAAGATACCCGATAATTGTCGAGAATTTCTTTCACTCTCCTCAATTCCTTGCGGACTTGATGGTCATAATCTTTATATTCAGGGTTCTCGTGTTCGACAAGGTTTCGCTCGACATTTCCGAACTGATTTTTGATGTCGAGCAGTTTTACGACAAGTCCTTCATCGAAGCGTTTTTTCTTTCCAATGTTTTGTCTAATTTCGCCGCTCCTATCATCTATGTCATCCCAAAATAAAAACCTGTTTTTATAGCTCTCATCATCGGTGTTGCTGTCAAAGGGAATCGTCAGGTCAATATAAAGCGAAGGATTGAAATTCGGTCTGCCTTCGATGCTGCCTCCATAAAGAGAAGTCAACAAAGATGTGGTTCTTTGTTGCCCGTCAAGGATGTATTGATATTCGGTTCGGCTGAAATTTGGGTCGGTTATTTGATGTCCGCCTATTTCTCGATGGTTCTGAAGCTTCAAATCCGTCTTCCAGATAAGTATGCTGCCAAGAGGGTAGAACTTATAAATACTGTCCCACAGCTTCTTTACATTTTCTTTTTCCCAAACGATGTCTCTTTGGAAGGTAGGTATCTGGTAATTCTTACTGAGCAATTCATCAAGGTACGTTGTCAGTCCTTTGTTGGTCGGGAAAATTCTGTCTGTGTAGTTCACTGCAATTCTCCTTCGAGATTACTGTCAAGCTGCCTGATTGAATATGCTATTTCCTGCTCCGAAATAAGCAGAACGAATGTGCTGATACGTTAGCCTGCACTTCTCGTCATAAAGCTCTTGCGTATAAGTTGCGGGAAGAGTCTCAAAGACTTCTTTAATAGTTTCTTCTACATCGGCACGAGCCTGTTGTTTAAGCCGCCAATCCAACACAAGCTTTTCACGCTTCAAAGTGTTCAGTAACTCTTTTGCAACTCTCTTTACTTCTGTCTCTTCCTTTGGGCTCAACTTCGGCTCTGGTTTCGTGAGAATGTCGAATAGCGCAAGTTCCTCTTCTGTTAGACCTTCTCTGATATGTCGCTGCTCTTCTTCAGATAGATTTTGGGCGAAGCTCTTCAACTCTTCAAAGAATGTTTCTATGTTCTGGCTTCCGGCGTTGTACTCATCAATCATCTTTTGAAACTTCTGAAGATAGTCAATGCGCGAGTGGTTAAGCTCCACCAACTGCTTCAATCTTTGCTCTATAAGTCCACGCAACTTTTCGGCTTCCGTTCGCTTATGTGTTGATAACTTGAAGCGTGCGGCTAAGGCTTCAAAATCAATCTCGCTTAGATTGACCAAGCCAGCCGATTCGAGGTCTTGTCCGACGGGCGCTTTGATAATGTAGCCTTCGGTTGCGATTGACTCATCAAGCAGTCCTTCAACCTCGCGCATAATGTCTGCTATGTCGGCTGGCTCTGATAGTGAACGAATCTTTTGCACCAAGACGCCGAAGACAACGGCATCATGCGCCACTTCGTTCGCGGCTTTGTCCGGAAGTATGGCTTTATAGATGCGAACAACTTGGTTGGCTTTGAGAAGAAAGGCTTTCTTCTCTTCTTTGGTAGCTATTAAGGCTTCGACGGCATCATCAAGTAACTTCACGCGCTCGAACTTCGTAGCTCGCTGTATTGCGCCAACGTCAATCCCCTTACTTTCACAGTAAGCACGCGCGTCTGCGATAAAGGTTTTAAGCTCATCGACAAGGGCTTGCTTGTTCTCAATCGGATTGTCCGATGCCCCGCCAGCAGAACCAACGGCAGGCGCGGCATAGATGGCTAGTGCTTTCTGTAGGTCGCGGAAGACGTTCGCGTAATCAACAATCAAGCCTGCGACCTTGCCCGGCGCGACACGGTTCGCCCTTGCGATGGTCTGCATGAGCGTGTGATTACGCATGGGCTTATCGAGGTAAATGGTCGAACAACTCGGCACGTCAAAGCCCGTTATCCACATGGCACAGACGAAGACGAAACGAAACTTGCTGTCGGGGTCTTTGAAAAGCTCATCAAGGTTTTCGTTGACCATGCGGCGACGATGCGGCATTATGTCAACGCCCTTCTTCTGCAAGTCTTCAATTTCGTTCTGCGATTGAGAGACGACGACCGCCATATCAATCTCTTCCATCTCTTTAATAAGAGATTCAAGGCGCGGGCGCTCTTCGTCTGTGGCGTTAGGCAGTTGGGCTTTGAAGCTTGAGAGTTTGGCTTGCCAGTGCTTCTGAACTTTGTCGTACATCTTCACGGCTGTCGCCTTGTCAAGACAAATCATCATTGCCTTGCCCTTATAGCCGCGCCCTAAGAAATGTTCGACCACATCGGCGGCGACGGTTTCGAGTCGGTCGTCGCGGGTGAAGATTTGATAGTCCCTTGAGAACTCGCGTTCGAGACGCTTTTCCTGCTCTTCGTTAAGCTCCGCTTCTTCGAGCAACTGCTCCATGTCTTCGTTCAGTTGCGGGTTGACGAGTTGAAGTTCGGGGACGCGGTTTTCGTAGTAGAGGGGGACGGTCGCGCCGTCTTGGATTGACTGGCGGAAGTTATAGACGGAGACGTAATCGCCAAAGACCTCGCGCGTGCGCTCCTCTTCGCCTTTGATTAGGGGCGTCCCGGTGAAGCCGATAAACGCCGCGTTAGGCAGCGCGTTACGCATGTTCAGGGCGAGCGCGTCGTACTGGCTGCGGTGCGCCTCGTCCGTAATAACGATAATGTCTTTGCGGTCTGAGAGCTTCGGATATTCCTTGCCGTCTGTGGTGCGGAACTTCTGAATCAAGGTGAAGATGTAGCGGTGGTCTTCCTGTAATAGTTGCTTGAGATGTTCGCCGCTCCCGGCTTGCGCTTCGGCTTCGCTGATAGCCCCGGTCGTGACGAAGGTTTTATAGATTTGCTCGTCCAGTTCGTCGCGGTCAGTGACGACGGCGAAAGTCCAGTTGCCTTTTATCTTGCGAAGAATCTTTTGAGTGAAGAAGACCATCGAAAGGCTTTTACCTGAGCCTTGCGTGTGCCAGAAGACGCCCAGACGCCCCTCGTTGTTCTCAATCTCGCGGACGGCTTTGATAGCACGGTTGACACCTAAGTATTGATGGTTCTTGGCGACCTTCTTAACGAGCCCGCCGCGTACTTCTTCAAAGACCGTGAAGTTTTCAACTATATCTAAGAAGCGAGAAGGCTCGCAGACGCCGCGCAGGACTGTTTCAAGGGAGATAACGCCTTGCTCTTCTTCGTCTGAAATCTTCTTCCATTCAAAGAAGTGCTCCCATTCAGCCGTGAATGTGCCAATGCGCGTTTCGCTGCCGTTGGACAGAATGATGAGCGCGTTGGGGATGAAGAGTTGGGGAATCTCGTTTCTGTAAGCGCGAAGATTGTCTTTGTAAGCGTTCTCAATCGCCCTGTGCGATGCCTTCAACTCGATGAACAGCAAAGGCAAGCCGTTAACGAAGCCGAGCAAGTCAGAGCGGCGTAGATACAGTTCACCTTGAATCCAGAATTGAGAGGCGAGAAAGAAATCGTTGTTTGCGGGAGTAGCCCAATCAATAACCTTCAGAGTTTCAAATGTGGTGCTGCCGTCTTCGCCTTTGACCGAAACCCTCACGCCTTCTTTTATCAGGCGGTAAAACTCTTGATTCGCGTTGACGGGAATCATTGCCGAGCGGTCGCGGGTTAGCTCTTCGACGGCTTGGTTATAGGCGTCGTCTGGCAAGTTCGGGTTGAACTCTTTGAGCTTTGCCAGCAGGCGACGGGTGAGAATTACTTCGCGGTTGTTCTTGCGCCCTTCTGTACCGTGTGCGCCGAAGGTTTCTTTGAAGAGATTCGTGGGCGTCCAGCCTAGCTCATGCAACAACTCAATCGCGGGCTGTTCGATGAGCGCGTCTTCGGTGTAATCGCTAGCGGGTGAGCGCGGAGGAGTCATAGTCAATCACTCACAGGTTCGGGAAAGTTTGAAACGTCTATTTCACCTGAAATCAGCTTTGGTAAAAGCAAATCGCGTGTTCGACGTAAATTGCGTTTTTTGCTTCTAAGAACATCCATTGTTGCAAAAAATGGCTTGACGATTTCGTCGTACTGATTACAAAACTTCGACGGTGCTTTAATCACAGTTTTATTATTGAGTTCTGTCCAGTGTCGTTTGTATTCCTGAGTAGTAACTAAACCTTTAATCAAATTATGCAAATAATAGATTGATGTTTCATCGTTGGCTATAAAAGGGACAGTATTTGCGCCTATCGAAAACGGAGTGACCATTACTTGAAGCTTACAAGTATGGTCGCCAAAAATGATAATAGGCTTTTCCGGGCTTGCCTGATGGTCTGGTTGATTATTGTGGAAACCAAGATACTCAGTAGTGGATTGGTCAACAACCATTACATCGCCTTCCGAGGTAACATCATTCTCACGATATGTATTTCCTGCTCTTAACCTCTTGATTAGCGAGCCAAGTTTCTTGACTTCCCAACTATCAGGAATCAACCCAAGCTCACTTTCAACCATTTTGACGTTTTTATGTCCCGGAAAACGAAACTGCACAAACCACTCTTCATAAATCCGCCGCGCCATCTCCTCCAAAATCTTAATCCGCCTTGTGTTATTATCGATGAGGTCGTCGTAAGTAGAGAGTATTGCTGCGATTCTTCTTTGCAAAGGTTCAGAAGGTAAATCTACCGTCATTCCTTTGAGTAACACGATTGTAAAAGCAGGTTGTGAAGAGCCGATTGTGCACTTCTTCAACTCTGCCTTGCCAGTAGGAGACAGTAACCAGTAGTAAAGAAACCGACTATCAATCCCTTTGAGGTTACGAAACCAAGTTAGATTTCCGTCTTTGAAGTAGAATGTTTCATTAGGTCTTACAACATATGGAACTCCAAGCGTACCAACAGAAGTTAACAACAGGTCTCCTCCTCGTGGAACTCCGAAACGCTTCTTGATTTCCTCATACTTCTCTACGGAGATGAACAGTTCTGTTGAGACGCCCGATTTCCCGCTTTGTTTTTCGCTAATCTCCTTTCCTCGATAGAATGGAATTCCTGCTGATTGATAATCAGCAGCGTAAATACGTTTGCTTGATGTGATTTCACAAAGGTCGCTAATAATTGTAGGTACCCGGTTTGCGGTCATATTGTTTCTTCCAGTAATTGGTTGACATTTTTCGCAATGACTCCTTCCAACTCTCTCGCTTCACCATTCAAAACTTCAAGCTCTTCATTTAGCTCTTCTAAGCGTTCCAAGAAAATAAAATCATCTGCTGCACGTTCTGCAACTCCAACATATCTACCAGCATTCAAACTCCATCCCTGCGCCTCAATTTCCGCAGCCGTCGCAACTTTGCACAAGCCCGCTACGTCCTGATAGCGACCTTTGGGAAACTTCTCCTTGAGCACGCTTTCGCTTCCTGCGCTCGTCTCCACCTCTTCGCCGCGATACAGCCGCACGATGTTTGCCAGAAACTCTATCTGCCCATCCGTGAAGTCTCTATGTGAACGGTCAATCTGTCTAAAAACGTGCCGCGCATCAATAAACAAGACCTTATCTTTGCGCTTAGTGTCGGCTTTGCCTTTGTCGAAAAACCAGAGCGTACAGGGCAGCGTGACGGTGTAGAACATATTCGAGCTTGTCGCTACCATCACGTCAACCACGCCTTCCTGAATCAGCTTCTTTCTTATCTCAAGCTCAGAACCCCGCGCATCGCTCGCGGAGTTCGCCATCACAAAGCCCGCCCTGCCCCGTTCATTCAACGTCGAATAGAAAAGCTGAATCCACAAATAATTCGCGTTATCAGTTGATGGAATACCCAAAGCAAAACGCGGGTCATCTTCGATGCGCTCTTTATCAACTCCGCTCTGATTGAACGGAGGATTAGCCATCACGAAATCAAATCGCCCCGCCGATTCGTGCGGGTCTTCGTAATAGGTGTTCGCTTCGCGTATGTCGCCTGATAGCCCGTGCATCGCCAGATTGAGCTTTGCCATTCGCAAAGTCTCTGCCGTCTTCTCAGTCCCGAAAATCGTTATCTCTTGGCTAGGATTCTTTTGATGGTTGCGGACGAAGTTTGCGCTGTGCACGAACATCCCGCCCGAACCGCAGGCAGGGTCAAAGATGCGACCGTGAAAAGGTTCTATGATTTCGACAATCAAACGCACGATACTCGAAGGCGTGTAAAACTCGCCGCCCTTCTGCATCGTCTTGATAGCGAAGTTACCCATGAAGTATTCGTAAATCTGTCCGAAAGCATCACCCTCTATTTCGAGCGGCGAAAGCAACTTCAACATCTCGACCAAAACAGTGTTCGGAATACGCTGATATGTGCGCGGCAACACTCCCTTGAGTTCTTCGTTAGCCTCTTCAATCGACCCCATCGCGTCGTTAATGGCTTTGCCGATGTTCTCGCCTTCCGGCAAATTCAATAGGTGCGAAAACCGCGCTGCCTCTGGTAGATAGACCACGCCCAAGCGTTGATAAGACTGTGGCGTAATGCTTCGCCGTCCGCTTCCGCCTGATTGCAGTTGCGCTTGTGCGTCAATAAACCGCTTCTCTGCATAACGTAAGAAAATCAGACCAAGCACGGGCGCGGCGTACTCGTTCGGGCGCAAGCCTGTGTTAGCCCACATCTGGTCTGCCGCAGCCCACAGACGCTTTTCGACTTCATTCAGGTTCGTTGCCATTAGTGATTAACTCAAGCCTGCAAGGTCTCAGAAGGTTTAGGGTGAAAGTAGCATTCGGCAATCAAGGCGGGGTGTAGAGCGTGAGCACCGCCTTATTCCGCGACCATCGGGAGGCGACAGCTTAACCTAACGAGGTGAATCTTAAAAGGTGATTCTCGCGCCTAATCAGGCTCGTACTTCAAAAGGTCGGATGGCTTACAGCGCAGCACGCGGCACAACTTGTCCAGCGTCCCTAGTCCAATCATTTCAAACTTACCCTTCCACAACTTAGCCGCAGCAGTTGGAGATACCTCTAAGGCAAGCTGTAAGCCATGAGCGTTCTTAATGCCGCGCCTCTCTGCCACTTCTCGGACGTGCTTCGTAATCATGCGGCGCACCATATCACATGAAAATTATTTACACAATTACATAAAATAACTCTTGCATTTGTTTACATAATAATGTAAATTGCTCTTGTCAGTCGGGCAGCCGACAACCTCAAAACCGGAGAAGAGAAAATGATTGAACTCAAGAGCAGAGCGCAGATGTCAAAAGCAATCAAGCGGGCATACAAACTCAAGCCCTTCGTGCGCGTTCGCGGCTTCCGTTGGTATGAAGTCCAGAGCAGCAACGGCGAGAACATCTACACCGTCCATTTCTATAAGAACGGTCGTCAGCGTCTCGGAGAGTGCAACTGCAAAGCGGGCGAGCGCGGCTTGATTTGTTACCACATGGCTGGTGCTGCTGCCGTCCACATCGGCATCGCTTCCATGCGGAAAGCGGCGTAAAGAGGAGGAGCTTAGGAAAGCGCCAACTTCCCTAAGCTCCGAACATCAACCCAAAACCCTGTCAGGAGAATCGAGAAGATGCCCGAACAATCTACATCTACCGCCACAGCCGACACAACGCCCGCGCAATGGTCACAACTGCTCGCGGAAGCCGTGAGCCAGCCCGGATTACTTCTCGCGGCTTACTCTGCTTTCCACAACTACAGCATCGGCAATCAAGTCCTCGCACTTATGCAATGCAAACGGCGCGGCATTCAAGCGGGCGCACTAGCCACGTTTCAGAGTTGGAAAGAGAAGGGGCGACACGTCCGCAAAGGTGAGAAGGCTTTAACTCTCTGTATGCCTGTCACTGTGAAGAATAAGGATGCTGCGGGCGATGACGAAACCTTTACGCGCTTCATCTACCGCCCGCGTTGGTTCGTTCTTTCGCAGACCGAAGGACAAGACGTAGAGCCATCACTCCCGCCGACGTGGGAGAAGTCGAAAGCATTAGCGGCTCTGAACATCAATGAGACGCCCTTTGAGTTGATGGACGGAAATACGCAAGGCTATGCGAAGGGTCGAAGCATCAGCGTCTCGCCTATTGCAGCCCTACCGCATAAGACGTTCTTCCATGAACTCGCGCACGTCACGTTAGGTCACACAGCCGAAGGACAGACGCACGACGGAGAGAGCACGCCGCGCAGTTTAAGAGAAGCGGAAGCCGAGTCAGTCGCGCTCATCCTCTGCGAGACGTTGCAACTGTCGGGCGCGGAGTATGCGCGTGGTTATGTACAGCATTGGTTAGCGGGCGCACCAATACCTGAGCGCAGCGCGCAAAAGATATTCAATGCGGCGAACTTGATTATCAAGGCGGGGCAACCGCAGGAAGGAGCGACGATTTCACTTCGCAATGAATGAGAGCGGCACGCGCCGCTAAAGAGACGAGCGCGGGAAAGGTAGCAGCCTTCCCGCGCTCTTTACACCAACTCCCTCTCCGCTAAGAAAGGAAAAGTAGATGCGCCGCAATGCTATCAGTCCGCCTAGTGATGAGACAAAGGCGAAGAAGACCTATCCGATAAAGCACAATCGCCCGCAAGGTCAAATCATAGAGCGTGCGCCGAATCAATTTATGGTTCAGGTTCACTCGCATACGGAGGCGAGCGGGCGAAAAAAACGATACAAAAAAACGTGGCGCACGCTAAAAGAAGCCGACGCGGACTTAGCGCGAGTTGTGGCGCAAAAGAATCGAGGCAAAGGCATCGTTGATACTAACGAAACTCTCCGCGCCTTCATCGAACGATTCTTGCACGAAGCACACGCGCACAGGGTCAAGCCCTACGTCCACGCTAAAGTCACACGCGCGTTCAAAGCGTGGGTTTACCCGTTCCTCGGATACAAGAAAGTTCGCAGCATCGTAGCTGCCGACGTTCAAGCCTTGTACACGACTTTGCAGAATCAGATTTCGCCGCGAACAAACAAGCCTCTGTCTCCCGCGACAATTCAGCGCGTCCACGTTCACTTACGCATGGCATTTAATTGGGGCATAAGAGTAGGTGAACTAAGCCGTCACCCGATGGAGAACGTAACGGTTCGCAAGCCGCCGCGCCAGAAGATGGTTACGTTCACGGAGAAGGAAATCCGACTTTTCTTTCAAGCGTGGAAACAGTATCAGGCTGAGCGTCCTTTAAGGATTCCTTACGGTGCAATCTTTCACGTCGCCTATGAAACAGGAATGAGACCCGAAGAATATCTTGGGCTTCAATTCTCCGACCTTCACCTAGAAGACAACCCACCTCACATAAGAGTGCAGCGCGTCGCCATTCGTGACATAGCAAAGGGCGGTTGGTGGTTCGATGAGCCTAAGACTACGAGCAGCATTAGGAGCATTCCGATAAGTACAGAATTGGCAAGTCTCTTGACGCGGCAAAGAATCACAGTTGAAAGCTACGCACAGCAGCGCGGGGATAAATGGCTCGACAATGATTTGGTCTTTCCGAATCAAACGGGCGAGCCGATTTACCAATACCTTCTCACAGCAGTTTTCCGCGAAGTTGTCAGGCGCATGGGACTATCTTCGAAAGCATATCGACTCTATACATGGAGGCACTCAATGGCGACTCTTGCGATTGCCCGCAAGGTCAACGTGAAAGCTTTAAGTGAGAGGATGGGACACGCGGATATTTTTCGCACTATCGAAACTTACACTCATGTCCTTCCGAGTATGCAGCTTGAAGCGGTCGAAACTCTCAGCGCGATTGCTTACTCGCGGTCAACAGAAGATGAAGAGCAGTCGGAGATTTCGACCAATAGAGATAGTGGTAAAGAACTCCGACCGTTCTAAGCGCGACAAGCACGACGAGCATAACAAAAGGCGTCAGCAATAAAATGCCGACGCCTTTTTTGTTCTCTGTGAGAGATGAGGTACTCAAGGGGTACTCAAATTCACGAATGATTCGCCGTGAGTTTATGAGCCGTGAAGTTGTGAATTATATCGCCGTGTCAGTAACTACTTGAAGATGACACGATTGCCCGCGCGCGCGAACCTCCGCATCAGATGATTCTTCGAGTGCGGGTGGTGATACCACCAATCCTCGCCGCCGAAGCAGATGATCGACTTGCCTTTGAAGATCGGCGATGCCTCAGTGTTCATCCGTCTGAATCGTGACCGTGCGCGGGCTCTTCCGTTTTGTGCACGCGCGCGAGTTAGCGCCGGATACTAACATGCAGTGCGCGTGCGGGCAGCAACACACACGCGCACCTTTAATGATCGCGACGTGTTGGCAAACGTAACAGCGCATCGGATCGAGAGCGATAAGTGACAGGTTTCAGTACAAGACTCAGCTCGCTATTTTTATCCCTCCCAGAGCATCGTCGGTCTCGTCGCTCGTTAAACTCTTCGTTTTTCGCGTCTTATCATTCGGGCGCGCTTGAGAGATGCACGTTGGCACGCACGTTGCCGATGGAGAATGGCAAGGGTGGTAAGTTCAATACTTGCGGATGGGTTAACTAAGGAGGAAGAAGTCATGCTTTGGACAATTCTGGTGGTTCTTCTGGTGCTGTGGTTGCTCGGTCTCGTGACGCACATCGGCGGCGGTCTCATTCACCTGCTGCTCGTGGTCGCGCTCGTGATCTTCGTCATCAACCTGCTCTCAGGCCGACGCACCGTGGTGTAACGTCTGCGCGCGAACAGTTTCGTGGACAGTTAATAGTTTAGCGAGAGAGCGCGACGGACTTGCGGTCGCACTCTTTCGAGGCGACGCGCCGGTGTTGACACAGGCGCGCGTTCAGAGGCGAGAGCGGCAGCGCCCTTTCAATCGAAGGGGCGCTGCCCTTCTTTTCTACTCGCGCTCGCTGCTGCTACAAGTCTTCGCGTGATTGATCTAACGCCGTGCCGAGTCGCAGACGACTTGCGTTGATCGCCTGTACGTCGCTCCTGCTCGTCGGCGCGACGCTCGTCTTCACGCGTCTGCCCTGCCCAACACGCGGCTGCGCGCTCACCGCAGAGAAACGCGCGCTGGCCCTGCTCAAGAATCGCGACACACAGCCGCTCACGACCGACTTCGATTCGCGCATCACGCTCGACGCATTGCTCGCGCCGGGCGACGACCACGCGCGCTGGCCCGACTCGCGCGCGAGCGTAATCGAAGGCTACGTGATCGACGTGCAAGTGGGGAGCATCGAGGCAGCAAACTGCTTCTCGCTCACTCGTCGAGACGTGCACATACACGTCGCGACGAGGTCCGACTCGAAGTTGCGCGAGAGCGTCGTCGTCGAAGTCACGCCGCGCTCGGCTGATGCGGCACGCGCGCGCGGCGAAGACTGGTCGCTCGCGGTTCTCAAACGTTCATTGGTCGGCCGTCGCTGTCGCTTCGAGGGCTGGTTGATGTTCGACCGCGAGCACGCCGCCCAGTCGGAGAACATCGCGCCGGGCCATCCCGTCAACTGGCGCGCGACCGCTTGGGAGCTTCATCCCGTGACGCGCATCGAAGTGATCGATTGATAAGAGCTTTGCATTCAAGCGCGCGAGCTTCGCACGTCGCCTACTCTTTAGCGAACAGCTTGAACGTGAGACCGAGCGTGAGGCCGAAAGGATAACCGGGCGTGCCGTGGATGCGCTCGACGACGGGATCGGTCGGGCGCAAGCGCGAGGCGAAAAAGTTCTGCGTCTCGAAGAAATGTTTGTTGGTGAGATTGTCGATTGCGGCGTTGAAGTCGAGCCAGCGACGCAGTCGCCGCTTCATGCTGAAGTCGAGCACGTCTGATCCTGCGGCGCGGATGGAAGCATCTGATCCGTCGAGTCGATAGTTGCCCGTGTGACGATAGTTGAGCGAGGCTGTGAAGGCCCGCTTGGTCGCGTAGGTGAGCGATCCATTCGCGACTGTGTGCGGCGCGCTATCGACGTAGAGACGCTGGTGCGTGGCGCGATAGAAAGCGTTGGAGACCTGCGTGAGACCGCCGTCGAAGGTGAGAGAGCGCATGATTCGCGCGGACGTTTTCAACTCGAAGCCGTAAGAACGACTCGGGCCTTTGAACTCGAAGCTGCCGTCGTCTGGAACGTAAACCTGCTCGTTGGATCGGTCGATGAGAAAGAGATCGGCGACGAGCGAGACGCGACCGAGTTTGTTCGCCGCGCCGAGTTGGTAGAAGTCCGTCGTTGAAACTTTCTCGCCCGCAGGCTGCTCGACGACGCCGCGCGCGTCTTGGCTCGCGATGCCGCGACCATAGTTGAAATAGAAAGTTGTGGGGAACGAATCGTTCGGGTTATAGGAGACGGCGAGCTTGGGCTGAAAGCGTCCCGCGCCTTCGTTGCCGGAGTGGGCCGGATCGATGTGGTCGTCAACGCGGAAGCAAAACTCGTCGAAGCGCAAGCCAGTCTCGACGCGCAGGTGGCCGTGGATGAAGTAGAGACCATTCTGCGCGTATGCGCCGACGCTCGAGACGCGCGCGTGCGCGCTCGCGAGCGACTCGAAGGGATTGCGTCGGAAGGCGCGGCTCAGCCCGACGTTGATCTGATTGTCGTGATAGTTGCCGCCGTAGGTGAGCAGCGCGGGCACGCCGAAAAATCTGTAGGGCTGCGTGAGTTGAAGGTTCGCGCCCTGCTGCAAGCGTGAGTCGTGCTGTTGAATCTCGTCGCCGCGCGCCGTGTCGTTTAGAAAGAAAGTGAAGTCCGAGTAGAGATCGAAGAGCGAGCGTGAGACGAACGCATCGGCCTTGAGCGTCGCGCCTTTATTCGACTCGCGTCGATAGTAGAGCGCAGCAACGCCTGTACGCACGCGACCGCCGAGCGATGGATCGACGAAGCCGAAGCGATCTAGTCGTCCGGCGGCCACTTCGTCGAGCGGGATTTGACCGGATGAGTTGAAGTCGTTGCGACCGAAGTTGAATTTCACGCCGACGGCTTCGTGCTCGCTTAATTTGCGCGTGTAGTTCGCCGTCACGTTGTCGCGGCTGTAATCGAGCGGGCGCAGGAAGGGGCCCGAAGTGCGCGAGGCTTCGTAGGCGATGAAGGAATCGGCCTGTTTGAGCCGAGGGCTGAAAGCGATGAAGGCACGGCGCGTATCGAACGAGCCGCCTTGCAGTCGTAACGTGACGAGATCGGGGAGCGATTCGCGCAGACGTATGTGCACGACGCCGAGGCCTGAGAAGTCGCCGTACTGAGCGGAGAAAGGGCCATTCAGCACGTCCACGCCTTCGACCAGCTCCGGCGTGAGACTCTTCAACTGTCCGAGGTAGCCCTGCCCGTGCCCCTGCGTCGCCTGATTCTGCTGCACGTCGTCAACTAAAACTTTCAGGCCGCCCGATACGCCGCCGTGATCGAGATTGAAGCCGAAGCGTCGCACTTCGAGCGACTTCCCGCCGCCCTCGTGCTGGCCCGCGTCGATCCCCGCGTTCAAGGTTTGCAATAGCTGATCGTCGCGTAAGAAAAGTGTGTCCTTGTAAACTTTGTCGTCGCGCCGCTCGATGGAAGGATCGAGCGTGCTCGCGCGGATAACGACGCTCTCACTCACGGGTGGGACGACGAAGTTGACGACGACGCGCAGGTTCTCGCACGTCTCTCCCGCGCCGATGGCCTTCGAGACGAGCGCGATATTTTTGCCGAAGAACTTGAGCAAGAACGCTACGCCCGTAGGCACGACCGCGCGGAAGTTCCCTGCCGCATCGCTCAACGTCTGCTGTTGGCCCGCCGACGTGCTCACGACGATAGTCACGCCGGGCACGACTTCGTCCCGTTGCGTCACGATGCGGCCCGACACAACGCGCGTTGCGCTCCCCTGCGCGAAGAGCGTCGGCGCGCAGCAGACGAGCGTGCAGAGCGCAACTAACAAGAGCACGCTGGACGCGCCGCGTCGTTGCACGCCGGATGTGTGAATCGTCTTTGACTTAGAGATCATTACAGGCCTAGCTCCCCCTTGATCGCGCGCAAATTCTCTTCCGCCTCGCGCGTGAAAGTTTCGGCCCAAGCCTTTACGTCGTCGTGCGGCGGATGAAAGAGCGCGCGGCGCAGTTGTTCGCAGAGGGCCACCACGTCGCCGAACTCGTAGGTCAGCATCCCGCGTGTTTCGCCTACGCTCGTCGCCACGACGGGCACGCCGCACCAGATCGCTTCGACGCGCGAGATGCCGTAGCTCTCGTAGGCGAATGTACGCGCGAAAGCGTCGCTGCGTTTGAGAATCTGATAGACCTCCGCGTTCGGCACGTTCTCTAAGATCGTGATCCAGTCTTCACGACCGCGCAAAACTTCCGCTCGATAAGTCTCGTTGCGCGCGAACGCACCGTCTAAGAGCACGAGTCCGATCTCTTCGTTCGTCTCTGCGCGCAGGCGTTCGACGGCCTCCGCCGCGTGCGCGAAGCCGTACTCTGGGATGAAGACGCCGATAGAGCAGACGCGCAAGGGCCGACGCAGGTACGGTGCGATCTGCTCTTCCGTCGCATCTGAGAGCGGCGCGTCGTGCGCGTGCGCGGCCATCGGCAGTAGCGATGGAACGACTGTCACGCGCTGTCGAACCTTGATCTCTTCAACCAACCAGCGTCGCAACTCTTCACTCACGACGACGAACTCGGCGACTGATGCGACTGCGCGTTTGAATAGTGAACGCTGCAAGCGGCCGAAATTTTTGTAACGCGCGGGCAGCGATCCATCGTGCACGTTCTTGATCCATTCGACGCCGAGCGCGCGCGTGAGCGCGAGCCACAGTGGGAGCAGCAATGGATGGGGATATTCGAGATGGAAGTGCGAGGCATCGAGCACGCGCGCGCCGCGCCCTTCCCCGATGAGCGCGGGGACGATGCCGAGTCGCCTATGTCTGATCCGTCGCACGCGCTCGTCTTGCGTCGCGTCTTCGCCCGCGAGAGACCAGACGCGCACGCCGGAGTCGCGCAGGTGTTCAAGGAGCGCGCTTAGATAGACGGAGACGCCTCCGTGTGGCGGCGGCAGGGGCCCGAATAGGATGACCTTCTTCTTCACGCGAGAAGTTGCTGTGTGTGCGCGCAGTCCACTTGATCGATCTTGCGAGTGCGCGGCGTCTTCGTCTCGTTTAACTTAAACGCGCGCGCGCAACGAAAGCAACCCGCGCACAGACCGCGACGCGCTTCTGATATAGTTTGCTGCCTCGAACTACGAAGAGCGCGCGTTGCCTTTAGACGCGCGCCAGCCACGCGACTGTACGTGATGATTCTCCCGCAGCACAGCGAGAACGAGAACGCGCCGACGGACGCGCGCATAAACGTCAGCGCGCGCCACGATGAGATGCCGGAAGCGAATGCGGTCTCGGTCGTCGTCCCTTCATATAATCACGCGCAGTTCATCGAGAGAACTCTGCGCTCTATCTTCGCGCAGACTCTCGCGCCCGCCGGACTCCTCGTTATCGACGACGGCTCGCAGGACGATTCAGTGCGCGTCATCGAGCGTGCGCTCGCCGCGTGCCCCTTCCCGTGCGAGTTCGTCGCGCGCGCGAACCGTGGACTCTCCGCGACTTTGAATGAAGGGCTCGCGCGCGGCGCGCGTGGTCGCTACTTCGCCTATCTCGGCTCGGACGACGTGTGGCTGCCGGAATTTCTGAGCGCGCGGGTTGCACTTCTCGACGCGCGTCCGTCGTCCGCGCTCGCCTACGGCCACTGTTTCTACATCGACGCCGAGGATCGCATCATCGACTGCACCGCCGACTGGGCCACCTACGCCGACGGCGATGCACGACAGATGCTCTGGCGCGGCACTGGCCCTCACAGCCCGACCGTCGTCTATCGTCGCGACGCGCTCGCGCGTTACGGCTGGCGAGAAGGCGCGCGCCTCGAAGACTACGAGTTATACCTGCGCCTCGCAGCCGATTCGGAGTTCGCTTTCGACCGCCGCGTGCTCTCGGCGTGGCGCGTGCACGGCAAGAACGCGAGCCGCGATCCTGTTTTCATGATGAACGAATGGTTCGACGCACAGCGTCGTGTCGCACGCGACACGGGCATGAGCGCGGGCCATCTCGCACGCGCGCAGGACGCACTCGGTTGGGCGTGCGCGGAGAACTTTGCGCGTCGCAGTGAGCGTGCGAAGGCCTGCGCGGCTGCGTGGCATCACCGGCGCGGCTCGCAGTCGTTCGCCAATGCAGCGAAGATGTTGCTGCGCTTATTCGTCCCGCGCGCGGTGTGGCGCGGGCGCAAGATTCGGCGCGAGCGCGAGGCGGCCGAGCGATACGGGACGCTCAAGTTTTGAATCCGGCGTGGGAGTTGGTAGGCGCGTGCACAGCGTCGGGCCGATCTGTTAATCAGCGAGCCTCGGCACGGGCTCGCGCGCGCGAGAGTTTGCGGGCGAGGTCGCGCGCCAAGTCGCGCCAGTGTGGCGCGCCCATCAGCAGATAGGCGACGACGCTGCGAAGCCTGCGCGTCGGCGAAGGATCGTGTGCGAGCGTGTGCATCAGATCATAAGACACGTCGAGGATCGTGGCGCGCACGTCGTCTTGTCTGAAAGGGATCGGGCACTTGTCGCAGATCAGCTCGTCGTCGCCCAGAGAGTGATTCAGGCCCATAGCCATCCCGTCGATCCTGTGCGCGATCTCGTTCTTCTCTCGCACGCTCAGGCCCTTTGAACTCTTGCCGAACTTCTTGAACAGAGAGCGCGCCCGCCTGAACTTGTCGCCGTTCCAGACCTTGAAGAAGTCGTCACCGGCCGCGTACTCACCGAAGTCGTTGCGCTCGGCTGAGACGCCGCAGCAGGGCGAGACTTTGCCGTTCGGGTTCATCACGAAAGTCCCGTAGAGCCAAGAGCACGCGCGCCCCGCGTTCATCTGCTTCTCGGTCTCGCGCATGAGCCGGTTCTCGTCGTGGTACATGTTGTACTGCGGCAGCGTCGAAGGCTCGAAGCCCGCGCGGTAAGGTGCGAGCGGCATCTCCGCCGGAAACATCCTGACGCTATCCGCGCCCCACTCTCGATGAAACTTCACGGCCTCCTCGATCTCGTGCTCGTTGTGTCGGAAGACGAGAAACTGCCAGAGGACGTGCGGCGTCTGCGAACGGGCCCGTGCCTTCGCCTCCTGTATGCGCCGCATGTTCTCGCGCACGAGCGAGAGACTGCCGCCGATGCGATACTTGCGATAGGTCTCGTCGGAGACGCCGTCGAGCGAGACGATCAACGTGT
Source organism: Acidobacteriota bacterium (assembly GCA_032229975.1). Classification (GTDB taxonomy): domain Bacteria; phylum Acidobacteriota; class Blastocatellia; order Pyrinomonadales; family Pyrinomonadaceae; genus JAIVGV01. Next base: position 69,150 of record JAVXVG010000045.1, read on the forward strand.
CGAGCCCGCTTGCGACGAGACGCTCGATGTAGTCGTCCGTCAGCTTGATGCTCAGGTTCGAGCTGAGGACGATCTTTAACTGCTTCGTTTTCGCATAGCGGATCAACTCCGGCGTCTGCTTGTGCAGCAGCGGCTCGCCCCAGTTGTACATCCACAGGCGAAAGACGTAGTCGCCGATCTCGTCGATGGCCGACTTGAAAAGATTCTCGTCGATGGAGGTGACGGGCCGCTCTCCGAGGCGCAGGCCCGTCGGGCAGGCCGGACATTTCAGATTGCAGAAAGAGGTCGGCTCAAGATAAGCCTCGACCGGGTAGTTGCGCACGGCTTCGCGTTTGAGGGCCATGTTCAGCCTCAGCTTCGCCACGTTCCAGTATGCACGCATCTTCTTCATCGCAAACCACCCGCGCCAGCCACTCTCGAAGGCAGAGGCGCGATTAACTATTAACACGATCACGAACAGCTTCGCACGCCTCCGCCGCGCGCCTGCGCCGGAGGCTTTCTTGACGCTTCAACACACGCTGGCTAGACTCACCGACTTGGCTCGCGACGGCTCTTTCGTCATACACTGACGACCGTCAAGTGTCGGCACGTGACGAGCGCGCGCGACGTATGATGGAAATTTGAATCTGATGGACGTGAACACCAACGAGAGGGCCAGCGCGCCCGAAGCCACGACGACCGCCGACGCGCAACAGGGCCTGCGACGCGAGGTCGAGCGCGTGCGGAGCGGAAGCGTCACCGATGCACCGACGCTTCCGCGCGAGCCGCGCGTGCGTGTGAGGCCGGGCGGCGCAGGTCTGACCCCCGACTTGAAGGAAGTCTGGGCGTATCGCGAGCTGCTCTACTTCTTCGTCTGGCGCGACGTGAAGGTGCGCTACAAACAGACGGCCCTCGGCGCGGCGTGGGCCCTCATCCAGCCGCTCGCCACGATGCTCGTCTTCACGCTCTTCTTCGGCAAGGTCGCTGGCGCGAGCGCGCCGAATGTGCCCTATCCGCTCTTCGCTTACGCGGGCCTCGTGCTCTGGACGTTCTTCGCCAACGCCGTCTCGAATAGCGGCAACAGTCTCGTGAGCAGCGCGAACCTGCTCACGAAAGTTTACTTCCCGCGCGCGATCATTCCGGCATCAGCAGTGGCCGCCGGACTGTTCGACTTCGTGATCGCCTCCGCGCTGCTCGTCCCGCTTCTCCTCTGGTATGGCGTCGCGCCCGGTCGCACCATCGTCTTCGCGCCGCTCTTCGTCCTGCTTGCAACACTGTGCGCGCTCGGCGTGGGGATGTGGACTTCCGCGCTCAACGTGAAGTATCGCGACGTGCGTTATGTGCTGCCGTTCGCCGTGCAGGTCTGGATGTTCGCGTCGTCGGTGATCGTGCCGTCGAGTTTTGCGGGCGCGCGCTGGCGTTGGCTGCTGATGCTGAATCCTCTGACCGGCATCATCGAGGGCTTTCGCGCTTCCGTCTTCGGACAAACGCTCGACTGGCCCTCGGTTGCCATCTCCGCGCTCATCACGCTCGCGCTGCTCTTCGCAGGGCTCGCCTACTTTCATCGCATGGAAGAGAATTTCGCCGACGTGGTCTAGGAAGATGCAACCGATCATCAGCGTCCGCGACGTGAGCAAGCAATACCGCCTCGGCGCGGCGGGCATGAACTACCCGACGCTGCGCGCGTCGATCATGGGAATGGCAACTGCGCCGCTTCGGATGCTCACGCGACGACGCAACGGCAGCGCACAACGCGAGATGCTCTGGGCTCTGCGCGACGTGACGTTCGACGTGCGCGCGGGCGAAGCGCTCGGCATCGTCGGCAGAAACGGCGCGGGCAAATCGACGCTGCTGAAAATTCTCTCGCGCATCACGAAGCCGACGAGCGGCGGCGTCGATCTCTACGGGCGCGTCGGCTCGCTGCTTGAAGTCGGCACGGGCTTTCATCCTGAGCTAACAGGGCGAGAGAACATCTATCTCAACGGCGCGATTCTCGGCATGAGGCGACTTGAGATCGCGCGCAAGTTCGACGAGATCGTGGCCTTCGCAGAGGTCGAGAAATTTTTAGACACGCCCGTCAAGTTCTACTCTTCCGGCATGTACGTCCGTCTCGCCTTCGCCGTCGCCGCGCACCTCGAGCCCGAAATTCTGATCGTCGATGAAGTGCTCTCGGTCGGCGACGCGGCGTTTCAGAAGAAGTGTCTGGGGAAGATGAGCGAGGTGGCCCACACGGGCCGCACGGTGCTCTTCGTCAGCCACGATCTCAACGCCGTCAACTCGCTCTGCGAGCGCGCGATCCTCTTGCATGATGGGGCGGTCGTCCTCGAAGGCGCGCCGCGCGATGTAACGGCTCACTATCTCGACCGCGCCAACAAGCTCTACACGCCCGTCACTTGGTTCACGCACGCGGGCATCGGCGAAGAGGTGCGACTCGTCGCGGCGACAAGCGTGCAGCGCGGCGAGGCCACCGGCGCGGTCAGTTGTCGCGAGCCGTTCAGCATCGCGCTCGACTACGAGATCAGGGAGAGCGTGCGCGGCTTGCGCCTCTTCATCATCGTGCGCAACGCGCGCGGCGAGATCGTGTTTATGACCTCGGACTACGACGAGCCGACGGACGCGACGCTCACGCGCGAGGCGGGCCTCTTTACGAGTCGCATCCTTGTTCCCGGCGAACTGCTTAAGGCGGGCGGCTACTACGTCACGTTCGGCGCGGACGTGAAGAACGAGCGGATCGTTTACACGGCTGACGACGCGCTCTACTTCGACGTGTTCGACACCGTGGAAGACCTGCAAGGCGACAGGCACAACCGCGTCGGCATCATCGCCCCCGTGCTGCGTTGGGAGACCGCGCGCGCATCCGTCGAGACTCAACGTGACGGAAGAGAGACGACTTGAAAGAAGGCCTCAGAGACAACCTGTCGCTCTCCGCGAAGCTCTTCTGGAAGCGCGCGTTCGTTCGCACGATCTTCTGGTGCGTGCGCCTCGCCGCGATCTTTTACGATTGCGGCCATCGCATCGTCGATGCTGCGGCAGAGCGCGGGCTTAACGTCCGGGAGGCTTGGAACGTCGCGCCGCGCGCCACGCCCACGAACGAGTTCGCGCCGCAGTCCTTCGGCGTGCGAGATTTTCTATTCTTGACTGACAAGGTCACGGACAAAAAGATCGATGCGACGAAAACAGATCGCGAACCGCGTGCGTCGGTCGTCATCCCCGTCTTCAACAAAGCCGAGTTCACCTTTCAATGCTTGCGCTCGCTCGTGCGCGAGGTTGATCTAGGCGAGACGGAGATCATCATCGTCAACAACGCCTCGACAGACGAGACGGCAGAGATGCTCGCGCGCTTCGGCGGACTCATTCACGTCATCACGAACGAAGAGAATCGCGGCTTCGTCGATGCGTGCAATCAGGGCGCGTCGGTCGCGCGCGGCCGATTCCTCGTCTTCCTCAATAACGATACGGTCGTGCTCGCGGGCTGGCTCGAAGAGTTGATCCAGACAATCGAAGCCGATGATTCGATCGGCGCGGTCGGCTCGATGCTCATCTATCCCGACGGGCGCGTGCAAGAAGCGGGCGCGATTCTATGGCGCGACGGCGCGGCATCTCATTACGGATGGGGTGGCCCACCCGACGATCCGCGCTACAGTTTCGCGCGCGACGTTGACTACTGCTCCGGCGCATCGCTCCTCGTCCGGCGCGATCTCTTCACACGACTCGGCGGCTTCGACCGACTCTACGCGCCCGCTTATTATGAAGACGCGGACATCTGCTTCGGCGTGCGCTCGCTCGGCTACCGCGTCCGCTATCAGCCGCTCTCGCGCGTCGTTCATTACGAAGGCGCGACGGCCGGCACCGACACGTCGTCAGGCTACAAGCGTTTCCAGATCATCAACCGCGAAAAGTTCTTCGACAAGTGGCGCGCGGTGTTAGAGCGCGATCACTTCGACGATCATCCCGCGAACATCGCGCGTGCTTCCATCCGATCAAGCGGGCCTGCCGTCATCATCTTCGACGATCACCTGCCCGCGCCCGACCGCGACGCGGGCAGCGCGCGCATGGCGTTCATCTTGAAATCGCTTGCGCGTTGGTCGAGCCCCGTCTTCGTCTCCACGGGCAACCTGCGCGTGCCCTCGGACGAGCGACGACTCTGGCGCGACGGCATCGAGACGGCGCGCGCAACCGACTACCCGCGACTCTTAAAGGAGAGAAACTTCGGCGCGGCAATCGTCAGCCGGCCCGACGTGGCGGAGGCGATCATGCCAGCGATCCGAAGCCGTGCGCCGCACGCGAAGATCGTTCTCGACATGGTGGACGTGCACTTCATACGTCTGGAGCGCGAGGCGCGCGTGACGAACGATGCGCGCATCGCCGCAGAAGCGCGTCGCTATCGCGAGCTTGAGACCGGCCTCGCGCGCGCAGCCGATCTCGTCTGGTGCGCTTCGCCTGACGACAAGCGCGAGATGGAGCGCGCCGCGCCCAATGTTCGCATCGAAGTCATCCCCACGATCCACTCGCCGCACTCGCGCGGAAAAAATTTCGACGAGCGACAGGGCCTCCTCTTCCTCGGCAATCTTGCGCACCCGCCCAACCGCGACGCCGTCCACTTCTTCGTCCGCGAAGTCTTCCCGCTTGTCCGTGAGTCTCTTGGCGACGTGAAGCTCTTCATCGTCGGCGACAACGCGCCCAAGGAGATCGCCGCGCTTGCCTCTGCGGAAGTCTGGGTGCTCGGCTACGTGCCCGACATCGAGCCTCTGTTCGCGAACGCGCGTGTGATGGTGGCCCCGCTACGTTTTGGCGCGGGCGTCAAGGGCAAGATCGGTGAATCGCTCGCGCACGGCCTGCCCGTCGTCACCACAACAATCGGGGCCGAAGGTATGGGCATCGACGACGGCGCGCACGCTCTCATCGCCGACGATGCGCGCGCCTTCGCCGACGCGATCCTTCGCGCCTACACGGATCGCGATCTCTGGCAGAAACTTTCCGATGGCGGATACGCGCACGTCGCGGCGAACTTCGCGCCCGAAGTCGTCCGACACGTCGTTGACGATTCGCTGTGTGAGATGATCGGTTTGACGGCGACGACCGCACGCATCGAAGCAGGCGAACGCACAGGCTCCTAACCGCGACGACAACCCGCTCAATTCTTCACGCACGCTCGATCCAACGCTCGTACCACGCGCTCAGATTCAGCAACGTCCAGAGGTGGAAGCTCCAATCGTGCGCGCCGCGCCGGTGCTCTTCGACGAGACGCGCGACGTATGAGTAATCGAAGAACTCGCGGCGGCGCATGGATGAATTAAGCACGTGAGAGTCGAGCAGTTGCGCCGGATCGTCTCTCAGCCATTCTTTGATCGGCGCGCCAAAGCCGCGCTTGCGTCGGTGCAGCAGCTCGCGCGGCAAGACCTCTTCGAGGGCCTGCTTTAAGACGTGCTTGCCGCTCTCGCCTTTAACTTTCAGCGCGCGCGGCAGGCCCATTGCGAACGTCACTAACTTGTCGTCTAAGAACGGCACACGCGTCTCGACCGAGGTAGCCATCGTGATCTTATCGACGCGCATCAAGAGCAGTTCGGGTAGACGGAGTTGCAGTTCGAGATAGATCATGCGCGAGAGGAAATCGCTCGCGGGCCGCTCGCGCGCGATGTGTTCGAGGTAGGGCGCGATCACTTCGTAAGACGTGCGATCACGGAAACGCTCGCGCATCCGCGTCGAGAGCAGGCGCGGCTTTGATGTCTCATCAAAAACTATTGCCGCGCCCCAGAACAACTCTTCGCCCGCGCCGAACCTGCGCGCGAGTTCGGCGGCGATGGACTTTGATCCGGCCGATGCGAAGAGTGCCTGCGCGCCCGCGCTTGCCATGCGACGCGCGACGCCCGGCAGACGCTCCGCGTGTCGCCAGTAGCGTTCGTAGATTTTCAGATAGCGCACATACTTTTCGTAGCCGCTCAAAATTTCGTCCGCGCCTTCGCCGCTCTGCACGACAATGGTTCCGGTGTCGCGCGCAAGGCGCGAGACATAGTAGAGCGGCACGCAGACCGGATCAGCGATGGGCTCGTCCTGATGAAAGACCAGATCGGCGAGAAACGACCTCATCTCCGGCTCGTCGATGACGATCTCGTGATGCTCCGTGCCGAACCTCTCGGCGACGGCGCGCGCTGCGTCGAGTTCGTTGTACTCGTCTGCGTCGCTGAAGCCGACGGTGAACGTGCGCACCGGACGCGGAGACTGTTCCGCCATCAACGCGACGTTCGCCGACGAATCGACGCCGCCCGACAGAAAAACTCCGACGGGCACGTCCGCCATCATCCGCTTCTTGACGGAGGCGCGCAGCAGTCGCATCAACTCCGCGCGCCACTCCTCGTCACTGCGCTCGATGGTCTCTGCGGGCGGCAACGCGTCGAAGTAGCGCGTCGAGCGCGTCGTGCCGTCGCGCTCGACGGTGAGGAGGTGGCCCGCCGGAAGTTTCTTGATGTCGCGGAAGAGCGTGTTGGGCGCAGGGCTCGTGAGAAACGAGAGATAATGATAGAGCGAGTCTTCATCGACCTCGGCGGTGACTTGCCCGTGCGCGAGGATCGCTTTGATCTCGGAGGCGAAGATAAAGCGGCCACCTTTTTGATAAAAGTAGAGCGGCTTGACGCCTAAGGGATCGCGCGCGAGGACGAGTCGTTCGCGCGCCGCGTCCCAGAGCGCGATAGCGAAGTCGCCTTCAAGCGCGGTGATGAAATCCAGCCCGCGCTCTTCGTAAAGATGAAGGATCGTCTCCGAGTCGGTGCGCGAAGCGTAAGTGTGGCCGCGCTGTTCGAGGTCTTCGCGCAAGAGAGCGTGGTTATAAATCTCGCCGTTGAAGACGAGCCACACGTCGCCGCGCGCGCACCCGTGCATCGGCTGGTTGCCGGCCGCAGAGAGATCGACGATGGCGAGCCGGCGAAATCCCAACCCCAACCGGCCCTCGTCGAGCACGCACGCGCCCGCGTCGTCGGGCCCACGATGCGCCATCGTGTCGCGCATACGCACGACGAGCGACTCGTCGATCCTTGTCGCCGCCGCGCCGTACTCCCACACTCCGCAGATTCCGCACATAAGAGTCGAGGGTCAGGGATTGAGGGCCGGAGCGTCGAGACGTAACGACTGCCCTTCGGATGTCATCAACTGTTCGAGCATCTTTAATCGTGCGCCTTCGTCTTCATCCGCACCGACGGGCATAAGCGACCAGAGGACTTTGAGCGGCGCGCGCGTGTTGAGCGTCCAGCAGAGACTCTGCGACGCGACGCGCTCGCCGTAGTCGCATGAAGTCGTGCGCGGCTCGACGGTCGGATCAGTGTCAACGCCGAGTGGCACGACGAGCAGTCGCGCGCCGTTGCGCTCATCGTACAACTCCGCAAAGCCTTCACGCACGCGCGCCTTGATGCCGCGACCAGCATGGAAGAAGAAGCGGAAGACGTGCGAGCCTGCGCCCGCGAAGTAGTCTTCGACGATGAAGAGGCGCGCGCGTTTGTCGAGCGTGACGCAGCGCGCGTGCGTGACGGGCTGCGACAGTCTTTCGTAACCGTGATGTTTGGCATAAACGATGTCGCGGTGCGCGCCCTTCGTGAAATGGATCAGGCGCGGGCGCGCTTCATCGCCGATGCGAAAGGGGGCCCGCTCGTCGGTCGTGTTCTGCTCCGTGCCGTCGATCTCCACGGTCGAGTGCCAAGCGGTCGAGCGAAACTGCCCACGCGCGCCGAGGTCTCGCGTGTAAGTGTAAGTGCCGGGATCGACGATGAAGTCAGAGCCGCACGCGGAGACTTCCAGAGAGAGAGCGTCGTTGTGCGCGTGCGAGCCGCGCCCGCGAAGGCCCGCGCCGGAGGTAGCCATGAGCAGGTAGAGATCGTCTTGACGCAGGATGCTAAGACTCGTGCCTGCGCTCGAAGCGAGCCGCGTGTCGGAAACGCGATCAAGCGGCAGTTGCTCGTAAGTTGCCAAGCCTTCCGCGCCGAGCAGCCACAGCAACTCGAAGGGCGCGGCGTCTTCAACCTTGAGCAAGTGATCGCGTTTGAGAGTCGCGCCGACGCCGAGCAGATAGGCGTGCTCGTCCGCAGCGCGCGGCGCGAGCGGCAAGAGGCGACTGTTATCCGCATCGCCGACGAGCGGCGCGCGCCCCGTTGGTTTCAGATACACGCGCACGTATTCGAGCATCGCTTGAACGTGCGTCGTGAAGTGTTGTGGAAGTTCGATGTCGTTCGCGCGGCAGAGCAGAGACGTGTAGAGGAACATCTCGGCGGTGAAGCGATGATAGCCGGTCGAAGATTCGTAGTGTGCGCCGTCGTCTAAGACTTGCTTGTTCATCTCGCGCATGGTCTCGCGCAGACCGAACTCGCGCCATGCGCGCGCGGCTTCGAGTTCAGGCAAGAGCGTGCCGAGCCAGAAGAGACCGACGACGTTCGAGAGATAATGATTGCTCGTCGCGAGATGCGAGAACTCAAGGTGTGCGCGAATGAACGCGCCGTGCTCGTCGAACGTGGCGAGAAGCGACGAGAGCCTTTGCGCGTTCATGTGCGGCGAGCGTAAGAAAAGGCGGAAGGCCGCGAGCAAGTTCACCGCGCGCAACGCGACCTCCATCGCGCTCGCCCAGTTCGCGCCCTGCCCCACAGGATTCTGCGCGCGCCAACTTTCAACGTCGGCGAAGAATCTTTCTGCGAGCTGTTCATCAGATGTGAGCGCGTAAGCCTGCGCGAGCGCGACGAGATGGCCGAGGCGATTCAGCTCCCACAACACGCGCACGTCCGAGCCGTCGCCGCGCGAGAGTTTTACGTCGGCGTGAAACTCGCTTGACCAGCGCGCGCCCGTCAGAGGATCGCGCAGCCAATCAACTCTCGCGCCGAAGTCGAACTCGCCACAGCCGACGAGCGACCAGCGATTCTCTTCGACGACCTTACGCGCGCGCGCGATCAACTCTTCCGTCTCGCGCGGAAAATTCTCGCGCGCGAGTCGTGACAACTCCTCCGTCTCAATCTCGAAGCCTGCGGGGAAGCGCGGATGAGTGCGTGAGCGAAAGTGTGCGAGCAGTTCTTCAGGCGAGAGCCGCGCAAACTCCACCGAGAGATGTGGGCCACTCTCCGCACCCGCGCTGTGTGCGACCATCGCGCGCTCGCGCCGCAACGAGAAGGCGACGCGCGCTCGACGCACGGCTTCGCGCGACAATGCGACCACGCTCACGTCGCCGCGAAAAGGCATGGATGAGGGATGAGGGATGAGGGATGAAAGAAGGCCACTCGATCCGATCCGTCGCGCTTTCATCTTTCCGGCCTCATCCTTCATCCTTCGTCGCTTCCAAGAGCGCGTTGAGGATGCGGTCGGCGGCTTGTCCATCCCAGAGCGGCGGCAGTTCGGCGCGCGGATTTTCAAGCGCATCGTGTGCCTCGCGCATGATCTGTTCGGCGTCCGTGCCGACGATGCGATTCGTGCCGTGCGTTACGGTGACGGGCCGCTCGGTGTTTTCGCGAAGCGTCAAACAGGGAATTGAGAGCGCGGTCGTCTCCTCCTGCAAGCCGCCGGAATCAGTGAGCACGAGTCGCGCGCCGCTCATCAAACGCAGGAAGTCGAGATAGCCGAGCGGTTCGATGAGACGCAAACGCGGCGCGGCTGCGTTCACGCGCGACATCAGTCCAAACTCTTCGAGGCGCGCGCGCGTGCGCGGGTGCGCGGGGAAGATGACGGGCAGACGTTTCGAGACGCGCACGAGCGCAGAGAGGATGCGTTCGAGCGTGGCGCGCTCGTCCACGTTCGATGGGCGGTGGAGCGTGACGACGGCGTAAGGGCCACCTTTGAGTCCGAGGTCTTCGCGGACGCGAGAGCGAGAGGCGCGGTCGAGCTGCGCGTAGAGCGAATCGATCATGACGTTGCCGACGAAGCGTATGCGCGCGCGTGGTATGCCTTCGGCGAGAAGGTTTTCATCGGCGTCGGGCGAGGGCGTTAAGAGGAGGTCTGCGATCTGATCCGTGAGCAGTCGATTGATCTCTTCGGGCATCGTGCGGTCGCGGCTGCGAAGTCCCGCCTCGACGTGCGCGACACGAACTTGCAGCTTCGCGCAGACAAGCGCGCACGCGAGCGTCGAGTTTACGTCGCCGACGACGACGACCCAGTCCGGTCTATGTTCAAGCACAACCGGCTCGAAGCGTTGCATGACGGCGGCGGTCTGCTGCGCGTGCGTCCCCGATCCGACTTCGAGATGCACATCCGGCGCGGGAAGTTCGAGATCGCGGAAGAAGGCTTCGGACATCCGCGCGTCGTAGTGCTGTCCGGTGTGCACGACGAGCGGAGTGAACTCGCGCGCGCGCCGCCGCATCGCTTCGACGATGGGCGCAACTTTCATAAAGTTCGGTCGCGCCCCGACGACGTTGATGACTTTCAGCATAGTTTCAGGTTTCAAGTTCCAAGTTTCAGGTTCGCGACTTTCAACTTGAAACTTGGAACCTGAAACTCAAAGCCTGATGATGCGCGCGCAAGCCGTGCGGCGCAGGTCGCCGCCGAGGGCGTTGCGGGTATCGACGATGAGTTTTGATAGTTGACAGACGCGCGCGTAGTCGATGCCCGTGTGATCTGTGACGATGACGACGCAATCGGCGGCGCGCAGCTCTTCGTCTGTGAGCGGGACGCTTTGCAAGGGCTCGCCGGGCGCTTCGGTGTGCGCGTCGTCGAAGCGCACTTCCGCGATGAAAGGATCGTGATAGCGCACGTCCGCGCCTTTGGCGCGCAGTCGGTCGATGATCGAGAGCGCAGGGCTTTCACGCACGTCGTTGATATCTTTCTTGTAGGCGACGCCGAGCAGGAGCAGGCGCGAGCCGTTGAGGGACTTGCGGTCGTCGTTCAAGCCATCACTGATGAGCGTGACGACGTGATCGGGCATACGCGAGTTCACTTCTTCGGCGAGACCGATGAAGCGCGAATCGAAGCCATGCTGTCGCGCTTTCCAAGAGAGATAGTGCGGATCGAGCGGGATGCAGTGGCCCCCGATGCCGGGGCCGGGATAGAAGGCCATGAAGCCGAAGGGCTTGGTGGCCGCCGCGCGGATCACTTCCCATGTGTCGATGCCGAGCGCGTAGCAGAGGCGGGCCATCTCGTTCGCCATGCCGATGTTGACGGCGCGGAAAGTGTTCTCTAAAAGTTTCGCGGCTTCCGCCACGCGCGACGAAGAGACGGCGTGCACCTGCGCGACGATCTGCGAATAGAGCAAGGCAGCGATCTCCGTCGAGTCATCGGTTGAGCCGCCGACGACCTTCGGGATGTTGTCTGTGTGAAACTGCGGGTTGCCGGGATCGACGCGCTCCGGCGAGAAGGCGAGGAGGAAATCTTCGTCGAGCTTGAGACCGGCCGACTCGAACATTGGGAGCAACACTTCGTCGGTCGTGCCCGGATAGGTCGTCGATTCGAGGATGACGAGTTGACCGCGTCGCAAATTTTTCTTGATCTCCTCGGCGGCGGAGAGGATGTAGGAGATGTCCGGCTCTTTGGTTTTGCGCAAGGGCGTGGGCACGCAGATGATGATCGCGTCGCAACTCTTCAGCGCGGCGAAGTCTATCGTCGCGCTCAAACGTTTCGCGTTGACCAGCTCGGCGAGTTGCGCGGAAGAAACGTCGGCGATGTAGCTCTCGCCCCGATTGATCGATTCAGCCTTGCGCGCGTCAACCTCGAAGCCGATGGCCCAGAAGCCTCTGCGCGCGAACTCAGCGGCGAGCGGCAGACCGACGTAGCCCAGACCGATCACGCCGACGCGCGCCTCTTTCGACTCGACGAGTCTCTTGATGTCCTCTTTAATCATTTATGTTTTCGGGATGATGATCAATGTATGACGGAGGCGGCAAGTCCGCGCGCCTTCCAGCAAGACTAGGGAGCAAGCGCAGTGACTGTCAAGCAAGCCCCCGCCCGCGCGCGCGCTTGTAAGGTCAAACGTTGACACGCCCGCGCGGCGGTAATACCATCCACGCGCTTTCGAGTCTCCGCCCTTGCCGTCGTTGACTTACCCGCGACTCGAACCCGACCGCGAGACCCTAAAGCGCACCGGACGCTGTACCACGCGGACTCACGAACCCGTTCCCAAGCAATCGCAGACTGAAAGGAGAACGCTATGACTATTTTTCTGGGACTCGACACCTCAACCTATCCCGGCGACAACGTGATGAAGCTCGCGCGCACGCAGGCCAACATCGCCTTCACGGGCTTCTACCTCGCGCCCGCGCCGTCTCACTCCGACACCAGCTTTATGAAGAAGCGCGCGTTTCTTAGCGGACTCGGCTACGGGTTCGCCCCTGTCTATGTCGGACAACAGCAATCGGGCCCCGGTTCTCACAATCTCTCGTCAAAGCAGGGCACGATTGACGGCAAGAACGCCGCGCAGTTGATGCTGACGGCGGGCTTCCCCGCCTCGTCGGTCGTCTATCTCGATGTCGAGACGGGGCCACCCGCGACGCCCGCCTTCTTCGATTACTATAGCGCATGGGTGCAGGCTGTCATCGGCGGCGGCTTCACGCCGGGCGTGTACGTCTCGCACCTGCTCGCGGCTCAGTTCCTCGCGCACGATAGTCGCGCCGTCCCGTGGGTGTTCCAGTTGAAATTTTCGGGCGGCCACGTTTTCGTCCCACCGCTGCCCGCGCCCGATCCATCACAGTCCAGCTTCTCCGGCGCGAAGGTCTTACAGTTCGCGCAAAACTGCACGCTCAACTTGAACGGCGCGCATCTCTCGCCCGTCGATCTCGACTCGGCGCTCGCCCCAGACCCTTCGGCTCCGCCCTCCACACAACCCCCGACCGCTTGAACAACTCGCGCCGTCCGTGCGCGCAAGTCGCGACCCAGCGACTCGCGCGCACGGACGACGTTGACAACCGATAGCCGACACGATCAAGATACGCCCCCGTAAGCCCATCACTATCGCGCTGCGGCAAGCCACTCAGACATGAATAACATCGCGGAGCGTTCGCCGGAGCGACTTGAGCGCGGGCTCGGACTTCTGGACGCGACGATGATCGTCGTCGGCTCGATGATCGGGTCAGGCATCTTCATCGTCTCGGCGGAATCGTCTCGTCTCACGGGATCGCCCGGCTGGCTCTTGGCGGCGTGGGCCCTCGCGGGTGTCTTGACGATCACGGGCGCGCTCTCGTGTGCGGAGTTGGCGGCGATGATGCCGAGGGCCGGCGGGCAGTACGTCTTTTTGCGCGAGGCTTACGGCGGGGCGGTCGGTTTTCTCTTCGGATGGTCGCTGCTGCTGGTCATACAGTCGGGCACGATTGCGGCGGTGGCCGTCGCGTTCGCAAACTTCACGGGCATCGTCGCGCCGCAAATCTCTGGCAGCAACTACATCATCGAGCCGAAGCGACTGTTCGGCGCATACGCCGTCTCGCTCTCGACGCAACAACTTGTCGCCGTCGTGATGATCCTCTTGCTCACGGCGACGAACACACGCGGTCTTCAACTCGGCAAGTGGGTGCAGAACGTCTTCACGTTCACGAAGACCGCCGCGCTCGCCGCGCTCGTCGTGCTCGGACTCGTCTTCGGCTTCAACCACGCGAGTGCGGCGTTCACGTCCAACTGGTGGAACCCGTGGGCGAACGGTTGGACGCCGCATGGCGCGCAAACAGGATTAAGTGTCGCGGGCGGACTCGCGCTCGCGTTGCTCGTCGGGCGCGCGATGGTGGGGCCACTCTTCGCGCAGTCGGCTTGGAACAACGTCACGTTCACCGCAGGCGAAGTGCGCGAGCCCGCGAAGAACCTGCCGCGCGCACTGCTCATGGGTTGCTCGTTAGTCGTCGCGCTCTATCTGCTCGCGAACCTCGCTTACGTCGTCACGCTTCCCTTGCCCGCGATCCAGAACGCGCCGCAGAACCGCGTGGCGACCGCCGCGATGCAAACGATCTTCGGCTCGACGGGCGCGACCGTGATGGCAATCGCGATCATGATCTCGACCTTTGGCTGCAACAACGGACTCATCCTCGCGGGCGCGCGCGTCACCTACGCGATGGCGCGCGACAATCTATTTTTCCTGCGCGCCTCACGCCTCAACGCGCACCGCGTCCCTTCGTTCGCGCTCGTCGTGCAAGGCATCTGGGCGTCGCTACTCGTGCTGCCGCGCACCGTCGTGCAGACGACCGATGCGACGACGGGTGCGACGACGGCCGCCTACGGCAACGTCTATACGCAACTGCTCGAATACATTGTCTCGGCAGACCTCGTCTTCTACGCGCTGATGGTCGCGGCGGTCGTCGTGCTGCGTCGCAAAAACCGAGAAGCCGAACGTCCTTACAGAACGCTCGGCTATCCATTCGTGCCCGTCATCTACGTCGCGCTCGCCGCGCTCGTCATACTCGATCTCGCATACCTCACGCCCGCTACCTCCGGCATCGGCTACCTGCTCGTGCTCACCGGCATCCCCGTCTATTTTTTGTGGAAGCGGAAGAGCGAAACGATGAAGTCAGAACGATAAACGATGAACGATGAACTGAAGACTGTTATCTTCACTTCATCGTTCATCGTTCTGACTTCATCATTTCTACTTCACCCACGCGTCGCCGATCTCTGTCTCGACTTTGACGGGCACACGCGTAACGAACTCCTCGCCCGCCGCGCACATCGACTCTTCGACGACACGCGCGATCTCCTGCGACTGCCCTGCATCGGCCTCGACGACGATCTCGTCGTGGACGATGTTGACGATCTCGGCGGTCGTGTCTCTCAACTTGTCGTGCAATAGTCTAAGGGCGCGCTTGAGGATGTCGGCGGACGCGCCCTGAATCGGCATGTTCTTGCCGTTGCGTTGCGCGAGTGAGGCGGCTTGGCGATCTTCCGCGTCGAAGTTGAAGCGCGCGAGGCGGCCCGACATCGTGCGCGCTTGCTTCTCTCTGACGGCGCGGCGCGCGGCTTCGCGCAGCCAAGTGTCGAGACCGCGATAGGTCTGGAAGTAGCGCGACATGATCTGTTCGGCGTCGCTCAAGGGCAGGCCCGTCATCATCGAAAAGCGTTGCGCGCCGATGCCATAGACGACGCCGAAGTTCAGACGCTTCGCAAAGTCGCGCTGCTCCTTCGTCACCGCATCGAGCGGGACATTGAAGACCTGCGCGGCGGTGACGCGGTGCAAGTCCGCGCCGGAGTTGAACGCCTCGATGAAGCCTTTGTCTTCTGTGACGTGCGCGAGGATGCGCAACTCGATCTGCGAATAGTCAGCGATGATCAGTTTTCGATCCGGCCCTTGCGCGCGGAAGCAGCGTCGATACTCGATGGCGTGCGGCACTTGCTGGATGTTGGGGTTCGTGCAGGCGAAGCGGCCGGTCGGCGCGCCGATCTGGTGGAAGTTGGCGTGGATGCGGCCCGTGGCCGGATTGATGTCGGCGAGGATGTTTTCGCCGTAGCTCGTCAGAGATTTCTGGACGGTGCGATAGTCGAGCAGCTTCGCGATGACGGGATAGTCTGCCGCGAGCGGTTGCAGTTTCCAGTTGCGCGTCGAATCGGGGAGCGGCACGCCGAGACGTTTCAAGGCGGCGGAGAGCTGCGTGTGCGAGTCGAGGTTGATGTCGGCGCGCGCGTTCTCGAAGAGCGAGCCTTGCGAGATGCCTTCGGAGAGAAACCCTTGCAAGTCTTCGGCGAGCACGACGCGACGCTTCTTCACGTCTTCGACCTGCTCGCGCCAGCACGCTGCGTCCAAGTAGATGCCTGCGAGTTCGAGACACGCGACGGGCAGCACGCACTCGAACTCGATCTGGGCCACCTTGATCAACCCATCCGACTTGAGCCGACTGATGAGCGCATCGCGCAAAGGCAACATCACGGCGGCGTCGCGCGCGGCGTATTCGAGTTGTGATTCTGATAGCTGGCCCGACCAGTCGCTCAACTGCTGCGTCTTGTCCACCTCTTCGTTGAGGTAGCGTCCGACGACGACCGCGAGGCTGTGCCGATCCTCCGTCTCACCCGCCGAGACCATCTGGCTCGCGAGCATCGTGTCGAAGACGCCGCCAAGCTCAACGCCCAAGTGTCGCTTCACCCACTTCGCATCGAACTTCGCGTTGTGGGCCACCTTCACGGGTCGCGACGCGGCGAGCAACTCACGAAGCGGCGCGAGCGATCCAGACTTCGAGATGTCGCCATCCGCGAAGCGTTTAAGATCGACGAGCCATACCTCACCTGTCGGCGCGGAGAGTTGCACGAGTCGTAGCAGCGCATCCTTCGCGTAAGGATCGAGCGAAGTGGTCTCGGTATCGAAGCCGACGGCTTCCGCGCGCGCGAGTTCCGCACACGCGTCGCGCAGTTCGTCGGCTGTGTTGACGAGTTGGTATTCGGGAGTTGGCATCGCAGTTCAAGGGGCGCGTAACAATACTCGAAACTGATCCTTCGCGCCAACGACGCGGAGTCTCACGCGTGCGCTTCGTTATTTCTCCCCGTCTTGATCGTCGCGAGCAGGAGCAGCGCGGCAGTCGCGCCGACGACTGCGCTCGCAATGAAGGCGAAGTGTGCGCCGCGCCATTGCCAGAGCGCGCCCATCAAGAGCGAGGCGGGAAGATACGTGATGCTGAGCGAGAGATTGTATAAGCCGAATGCTGTGCCGCGTTGATCTGCGCGCACGAGGTCTGCGACGAGGGCCTTCTCCGCTCCCTCTGCGAGTCCGAAGTAGATGCCGTAGATGAGGAAGAGGGCCCACGCGCCCGCCGCCGTCGAGACGAACGCGAAGCCCGCATAGACCGCCGCATACAAGAGCCAGCCGGAAACGATCAGACTCTTGCGTCCCAACCGATCCGAGAGATCGCCGCCGACGAGCGAGCTTAAAACTTTCGTCGCGTGCAGCGCAGCCCAGAGCAGAGGGATCAAGCCGATGCCGATCCCCGAATCGCGCGCGCGCAGGAGCAGAAAAGCATCCGACGAGTTTGAGAGCGTGAAGAGCGCGAGCACGACGAGGAAGCGTTTGAAGTTCGCGTCGAAGCCGCGCAAAGATAGTCGCGGCTTGGGCGATGAAGCGGTGACGGTCTTCACATCACCCGCCGTCTGTGCGTCGCGCTGTGCGCTGTTCGCGTCGCGTGTCGTGCTTTGCGCGTCGCGTTTGTCTTTCGTCGTCTCGCGAACAAGGAACGCGGCGACGAGAACTGCGAAGAGGGCAGGGGCGGAGGCAAGCAGGAAGATGTGCTTGTATTCGGCGTGCGTCGGCGCGTTGCGGTTCGCGGCGATGACGTTGAGCAGCAGGTAGCCGATGAGTGGCCCTAAGACTGCGCCCGCGTGATCCATCGCGCGATGAAAACCGAAGGCGAGCCCACGCTCCGACGCGGAAGCGGAGTCGGCGATCATCGCGTCGCGCGGCGCGCTGCGGATGCCTTTGCCGACGCGATCCGTGAGACGCACGGCGAAGACCTGTTGCCACGTCGCGGCGTAGCCGAGCAGAGGTCGCACGAGGCTCGCGAGCGCGTAGCCGAAGACGACCGGCCCTTTGCGTCGTCGAAATCTATCGCTGTAGTAGCCGGAGAAGAGTTTAAGAATGCCGGAGATCGATTCCGCGCCGCCCTCTATGAGACCGATGACGGCGGGCGAGGCGGCGAGCACCCCGGCGAGGAAGACCGGCAGCAAGGGATAGATGATCTCGCTCGACGCATCGTTTAAGAGACTGACGAGACTGATGAAGAAGACGTTGAGTGGAAGTTTGCGATAGCGACCCCAGAGCGTCGGCGCGCGCTCGTCCGTCGCACGACCTTCGGCGTCGAACTGATCGGGTGCGTCTGTGTCTGTCTCTGCCATTGTAGAGCTTGACTGAAAGAAACTTTATCGCGTCGGGCCATCAACGGCGCGCGGGCGCGCTCTGCCGACGCTCGACCGGCGCGCGCGTGTTCGCCGATTGCCAACGCCACCAGACGTAGCCGGCGAGCAACGCGAGCGCGACGATTGCCGCAAGCGCGAGGCGCACGAAGAGCCGGAGCGCACGACGCGCCACGATGAACGTGAGCACGAGCGCGATGGCCGCTACGACGGCGGCGATGGTAAGGCCACCCGTTAACATTATTTCTGTTTCGCGTAAGCGGCGCGCACGACCGTCTTGATGTTGCCGCGCACGTGGAAGTCGCCTTCGATCTCGACGCGCAAGGGATCGCATGCCGCGACGAAGTCTTCGAGGATGACGTTGACGACGTGCTCGTGGAAGATTTTGATCTCGCGAAACGAGTTGATGTAGAGCTTCAAACTTTTCAGCTCGATGCAATGCTCGTTCGGAACATACGAGAGTTTGATGATGGCGAAGTCGGGGAAGTCCGAGAACGGGCAGATGGCCGTGAACTCCGGCATCTCGAAGTTGACGGTGATCTCGCGCCCGACGTACTCGTAAGGGAAAGTGTCGAGCGGGTAGAGACTCATCTCCCCGCGCGGCGTGGGCCGGATGTCGAGCCCTTGTTGATTCGCGGCGGGAAGCTGCGTGTCGGCGATTGCCATGACTGCTGCTTTAACTCCTTGAATGTGCGTTCGCGAAGGGCGATGTTACAAGAGCGCGTGCGCGGCGGGCAAACACGGCGCGGCTCACCCGAAATGCGACGCCCTGAAAATGCGAAGAGGCAGCGGCTTGCACACCTCTGCCCCTCACACACACTTCGCACGTGAAAACGCGCCGACGAAAGATCGCGGCGCGCTTAGCGGTTCGAGTTGTTGGAATTCATGTTCCCGTTCATGTTCCCCTTCGATTTCTTGTTGCTCTTCGTGTTCGAGTTCATGTTCGAGTTGGAGTTCATGTTGCCGTGCATGTTCATGTTCATGTTCTTCATGCTCATCATCATGTCGCGCGCCATCTGGAGGTGCGACTGCACGGTGGGCAGCGTCTTGGCGGCGAAGGCTTTGGCATCGGCGTCCTTGCCCTCGCTGCTCTCCTTCATCATGAGCTTCTCCATCGACTCGTGATCCTTGACGCCCGCGTTCTTGATGTACTCCATGTCGAACTGCGTGCCGGACATTTTCATCATCTTGTCCATCATCTCTTGATGCTTCATGTCCGGCGTGGTCGGGAGCGTCACACCCTTCGTCGCGGCAAGCTGCATCAGCTCGGCGTTGTTCGCCGTGTGATCGTCAACCATCTTCTGCGCATACTGCTTGACCGCATCACTCGAAGCGTGATCGACGGCATAGCGTCCCGCCGCGACTTCGGCCATTCCGCCCTGCGCCGCCGTCATCATGAACTTCGCATCGGACGACATCGACATCTTCATGTTCGAGTTGTGATTCATCCCGCTCATGTTCGAGTTCATGTTGCCGTTCGTGTTCTGTGCTCCCGCGTGCGCGGAGAACATTCCACCGAATGCGACCAGCGCACCTGCGAGCGCGCAGGCTGCGGCCCCGGCGATCTGTTTGTTCCTACCCATAACTCTGCCTCCCTGTTTCCTACTTGATTGTTGATGTGGTTTGCTTCAAAAAATTACGAGCGACGGGTTAGTTATACCCGTCGCCCGTCACAAAACGTTGGCGCGCGTGTCGCGTTATGCGCCCGTGCTGGTCGCGCGCTCAAGCGAGCGGATGCGGTCGTGCGCTTCCTTGACCGCCGCGTATTGGCGCGCGACGATCTCGCTCAGGTTCGCCGGTAGGCTCTGGTCGCGCGCAGCCTCCTCGTAGTTCTTCACGGCGGAGTCTTCACCGCGCTCGCACTCGGCGATGACGGCGTTGTCGTTCTTACCCGTCACCGCAGACTTGATGTCGATCCAGCCGCGATGCAGAGATGCGGCGACGCTGCCGGTCTTTTCCGGATCGCCGCCGAGGCGCAGCACTTCGTTCTGCAACTCCGCGCCGAACTGCGCGCGCTGCTGCGAGAAGGTGTTGAAGAGCGTCTTGAGATCGGGACGTGAGACGCCCTCCGCAGCAGTGCGAAAGCCGTCCTGCCCGTCCTTGCAGGTCTCGATCAAGTTGTTGAGACACGAAATCGCTTTGTCGTTGTCAGACATCTTTTGTACTCCCCTTTGAGTCCGTTGAAGAAGTTATTGCCGTGCGGGACGCGAGACACGCGCGCCGCTTTCAAGATCGCGCGAGCATGGGGCCACCCGCGCCCGCGTTGCCGCGACCGATGAGAAAAACTTTGACGAGGACGAGACCGGCGATGAAGCCGCCGACGTGCGCCGCGTAGGCAACGCCGCCTCCTTCTTGTGAGCCCCGCCCTAACCCTCCGAGTCCGTTGATGAGTTGGAAGACGAACCAGACACCGATGGCCGCCCATGCGGGAATCGTCGTGTACAAGCGCAGGACGAAGGCCCTCACCTGTCGCTTGGGAAAGAGCAGAATGTATCCGCCCAGCACGCCGGAGATCGCGCCCGATGCGCCGAGACTTGGAATGTAAGAGTGCGCGTTCATTAAAACGTGCGACATATCGGCGGCGAATCCGCAGACGAGGTAGAAGACGAGATAGCGCAGGTGGCCCATGCGATCCTCGACGTTGTCGCCGAAAATCCAGAGGTAGAGCATATTGCCGAAGAGGTGCGCCCACCCGCCGTGCATGAACATCGAGACGAGCAGCGTTAGATAGACGGAGCCGGGCGTCGGCTGGAGATCGATCTGGCCCGCGACCTCGCCCGTGGCCGGATCGCGCACGATGACAGGTTTATCGACATCGCGACCCGTCGTGATCTCGACGGGCACGGTCGCCCACGCATAAGTAAACTTGTCGTTGTTGCCGAAGCCCTGAAAGAGAACGAAGACGAGCACGTTCAAAGCGATGAGCACGTAGTTGACTACGGGCAGCGTCGTGCGGTCGGAGTTGTCGTCGGCAATCGGGAAGACCATCTGTTCGTCGCTCCTGAAAAGTTTATTTAACTTGCATCTCGCGTTCCGCGTGCGGCGCGCAAGAGCCTTGCTACTTTCGCGCCCGCAAAAACCGGAAAGCCCGTCGTTGTTCTCGCGACGGGCTTCGACTCGAAGACCCATTCCCGTACAAAGTGGGCGCACGAATCCAAGTCAGAAGTAGGAACGATGAACGATGAACTGAAAGCAAGTTGTTTTAACTTCATCACTCATCGTTCCTACTTCATCGTTTGCCTTCACGTCTCGCCCAACGCGGCGGCAGCAGCGAAGGCCGGGTCGCCGTGTTTGAGATCGTATTCGACTTCCTGTGGCGTGCCGAAGACAGCCGCGCGCTCGTCGTCGAACTCGCCCTCCCAGCGCGCGACGACGCACGTCGCTAAACAGTTGCCGACGACGTTGACGCACGTGCGCCCCATGTCCATCAACTCATCGACGCCGAAGATGACGGCGACACCGATGGGGCCCAAGCCCTGCGGCAGAAAACTGTTGAGCGTCGCTAAGAGGATGACGAGCGATGCGCGCGGCACGGCCGCCACACCCTTCGACGTAACCATCAGCGTCAACATCATCACGATCTGCCGACCGAATCCCATGTGCTGGCCCGTCGTCGCTTCAGCTGCCTGCGCGACGAACACGGATGCCATCGCGAGATACAAGGTCGTCCCGTCCAAGTTGAAACTGTAACCCGTCGGGATGACGAAGCCGACGATGCGCGGCGGCACGCCGAGTCGCTCCATCACCTCCATCGCTTTCGGCAGAGCAGACTCGCTGCTCGTCGTCACGAACGCAATCGTCGCTGGCTCTCTCACAGCCTTGATGAACTTCGCGATGGGGATGCGAAACAGGAGTGCGACCGCGCCGAGCACGACGACGATGAAGATGATGAGCGCAAGGTAGAGCGAGCCGATGAGCATTCCCAGATTCTTGAGTACGCCCAAGCCTTGCGTCGCAATCGTATGGGCCATCGCCGCGCCGACGCCGAAGGGCGCAAAGAGCATGACGTAGCTCGTGAAGCGAAACATGATCTGCGACAGGCTCTCGCACGCGCGCAAGATAGGGCGGCCCTTCTCGCCGAGGGCCGAGACGGCCATCGCGAAGAGGACGGCGAAGGCGACGATCTGCAACACGTCGCCGCGCACCATCGCGTCCACGATGGACGCGGGGAAGATGTGCACGATGGTGTGCACCAAGTCCTGCGGCTGCGTCTGCTGGATCGACTGGATCGCGCCCGTGTCCGCCGCGAGCGTGACGCCGACGCCCGGCTTGATGAAGTTCACGACGCCCAATCCGATGAAGAGCGCGGCGGTCGTCACGATCTCGAAATAAAGAAGCGCCTTCGCGCCCATGCGCCCGACTTTTTTTAGATCGCCGCCGCCCGCAATGCCGACGACGAGTGTCGAGAAGACGAGCGGCGCGATGATCGACTTGATGAGGTTCAGGAAAATATCGCGCAGGAAATAGACGCGATTGCCCCAAGCGGGCGAGACATAGCCGAGCGCGCCGCCCGCGACGAGACCGACCATAATCCAAGTCGTCAGCGAGAGTTTGTACCAACGCTTCGGTCGCTTCTGCGCCGTCACTTCCGGCTCAGGAGTTGTTAGCTTTGCCATCGATTCACCAGAGGAGTTGGAACGGTTTCAGTTTTCGATCATCAGAATGGCAGATCGCAGATTGCAGATTTCAAAAGTCCGGCATGTGAATCTCGATCCGCAATTAACGCATCCGCAATTCGTCTTTCAGTTCTGCATTCATCATGCCGCATTCATCGTTCATCGTTCCTACTTCATCGTTTCTCTTCATCGTCCCCACTTCAATTTGCCGCGCAGCACCTCGAAGTAGTTGCGGTTGAGGGGCTGGACGAGATTGAAGGTGGTGCGGCTCTTGGCGATGCGGACGCGGTCGTTCGCTTCCAGAGGCAAGCCGACCTGCCCGTCGAGCGTCAAGGCGACCTCTTCCTTCGGCGTCCTTAAGATGATCTCGATCTGCGCGGTGTCGGGCACGACGAGCGGCCGGTTCGAGAGCGTGTGCGGGCAGATGGGGGTGATGACGACGGCGTTCATCGAAGGATAGATGATAGGGCCACCAGCCGAGAGGTTGTAGGCGGTCGAGCCTGTGGGTGTCGAGACGATGAGACCGTCGGCGCGGAAAACGTTGACGAGTTGCGAGTCGAGCCTTGTCTCGATCTCGACGATGCGCGCGAGCGCGGACTTCGAGACGACCACGTCGTTCAAGACGCGATTGCGGAGCAGTCGCTCGTCCCCGCGCCATAATTCGGCCGTGAGCATGACGCGCGGATCGATCCGGTAGTCGCCCGCGAGGATCGCGTCGAGCGCGGTGGTCATCTCTTCGATGCGCACTTCGGTCAGGTAGCCGAGCCTGCCGTAGTTGATGCCGAGGACGGGGACGCTATGGTTGTCGAGCAGACGCGCGGTGGCGATCATCGTGCCGTCGCCGCCAAGCACGATAATGAGATCGACCGTCGCGGCCAGTTCCGATGCTTCCAACACTTCGAGCGTGCAACTCGTCGCGCGCTCGATCTCCTCGCGGTCTGCGCGCGGCGTCGAGACGAGCGCGACACCGCGCGCCGCGAAGTAGGCGAGCAGGCGACAGATGCTCGCCACCGCCTCCGGATGTTGCGGCTTGACGAGCACGCCGACGCGTCGAATCTCAAATTTCTCCATTGGCAATCAAAGTCGCAATGACCGTCACGCGACTTCGGTGGCCCGGCGCGCGATCAGTCAAACACAGTTTGGTAGAACCTTCTCAGGCAAGAACGAACAAGAGACGTGCGGGACGCGACGAATGATACTCGCGCGATTTTCTGAGTGTCAACGCACACGCTCCGAAACGATAACGCGCAAGACATCTCTTCTCATGCGAGATGCCTTGCGCGTTTAAGCGAGGGCCAACGTATTGATTACTGCACAGCGTAGAGCGTGCCGTCCCAGCCGCCGAAGTAGATGAGGCCATTCGCAAAGAGCGGCGCGGAGGTGACGATGTGCGAGGTCTCGAACCAGAAACGTTGTCGTCCGGTCTTCGCATCGAGACCATAGAGACCTTTCGCGCTGCCGAAGTAAACGATGCCGTCGGCGACCATGGGAGCGGAGGTGACGCCGTTCTCCGCAACGAAGCGCCACGACTCTGTGCCGGTCGCTGTATCGACCGCATAAAAGTTTCCGTCGATGCCGCCGAAGAAGACCGCGCCCGCAGTGACCGCAGGGGAGAAAGGCAGTCCGCCCTCGGTCTTGAACTTCCACTTGAGCGCGCCGGTCGCCGCATCGACGGCGTGCAGGTGGCCGTCGAGACTCGTGCAGTAAGCCGCGCCGTCGGCGACCACCGGCCCTGATACAACCGCACGCCCCGCCGTGTAAGACCACTGCTTCTTTCCGTCCACAGCATCAACGGAGATGAGGCCCGCACCCGTGCCGACGAGCAGCGCATTGCCGTTCGGCACGGGCGAAGACGGCGTGCCCGCGATGCTGGCGAGCATCCAACGCAGCTTGCCCGTCTCCGTCTCGACTGCGTAGAGCACTCCGTTCGTGCCCGTGAAATAAACCAGACCTTCGCGAACGATCGGCGCGGAGTTGACGGCATACTCCGCTTTGATCTTCCACTTCAACTGGCCCGTCGCGGAGTCCAGAGCATAGAACTTCGTGTCCTGACTGCCGAAGTAGATCGTGCCTTTCGACAGGGCAGGCGTGCCGAGCACGCGACCACCAGTCTTGAATCGCCACAACTCTTTGCCAGTCGCCGCATCAATCGCATAGACCTGATAGTCGTGACTGCCGAAGTAGATGGCCCCGTTTGCAACGAGCGGCGTTGAATAGACGCTTCCGCCCGCCTTCATCTTCCAACGCTCGACGCCCGCCGCCACCGACGCGCTCGCGTTGCCGCTTGTGTCGACCGACGCCGATCCGCCCGGCGTCTGCGCGCGCACGCCAACGAAGAGCATGAGCACGAGACAGAGCGACGGAGTGGTGTTGTTGATCCGATTTCTCATCGCATGACCTCGATGAGTAGAAGTGTTGAGGCAGAGGCAGGCCCTACTCCTTTGCGCATCATCGATTCTTCGTCTGCGTCTCCGCCTTGCTCGCGTCCGCTTTCTTCGCTTCCTGCTGCTTCGGGACTGTCGGCATGAAGTAGCCGCGACGCGCTTTCGTTTCGAGCTTGCGCTCCTTGCCGCGCGCGTCCTTCGCCGCGACGCGGACTTCGAGCGCGTGCATCTTTCCATCGTCCGTTTCGGCGTCGGCGAGCGTGAAGCCGAGACTGTAGCGCGCGTTGAGACTGCCGATGATCTGGCTCAGGCCTTTGGCGTAGTCGTTGGGACTGTGGACGCGTACAACGTCGCCGCCCGATGCCTGCGCGATGTGCTGCGCGACGCCGTAGATGCCGATGTCTGCGAGGTTGCCGAGCGGCGCGAGCAAGGGCTTCGCGAGTTTGAAGCCGGTCTTCATGTCGGCCACGAGCGCGTTGAAGATGATGTTCTGCCGAATAAGTCTCGACTCGACGAAATCGCGTTCGACGTAGCCCATCGGCGCGATGCCGTCGGTAACATAGACGACTGCGCCTTGCGAGTTGGGCCGCTCACGCGTGATGCGCTTCGTGATCTCGTAAGTGGCCCGTGGTAGATCGAAATCGTTATGAACTTCCGTATCCTCTTCGCCCTTCGCGTTCGTCTTCGTGACGACGAGCGTGCCGTCGGCCTTAAGAATGCGCGTCAGCTTCTCGCCCTTCTTGTTGACGATTGTGTCCAGCTCGTCGCCATCGTCGAGCGTGCCCTGCCGCGCCTTCTTGATCAGTTCTTCCTCACGCGCCATCTCCGGGTTGGGGTTCGCGGGCGGGTGGCCCTCGTCCGAGGTCGAGACGCGCGTGGGCTGGCCCGTGCCCGTGGAGATGCGGATGCTCTCGCCGCCGCCGCCTGCTGAGACAAGCGTCGGGATGATCGCGAGCGCGGAAGCTAACTGGCCGCGATTGCGCGTGAACGTCGTGAGCCACTCGCGCTTGCCGTCGCCGCCCGCGTCCTGCGCGACGATGGCTACCTCGTCGCCCGGCGGCAACTTCTCCAACTCCTTCGCCATCGCTTCGATGATGTCCGTGCGACGCAGGTAACGACCCGCGCCGATGCGTGAGAGATCGAAGACGAGGACGAGCGCGAGCGGACGGCGCGCGGCGTCGCCCTCACGCGAGAAGTAAGAGACTTTGCGCTGCTGCCCGTCGGCGAGGACTTCAAAATTTTCGGCGGCGAGATCGGAAGCGGTCGCCTTCGTCTTCTTATCGGTGACGAGCGCGTCGAGAAAGACGACGCGCGTGTTGACCTGCAACACGTCCTCCGTCGGCTGCGACTGCTGGGCGCGCGCGGCATGCGCGGAGGCGAGGATGAGCATGAAGGTTAACGCGAAGATGGGGGCTCTACGTTTCATGGCAGGCGATCCTTTTCTTGACTTTGGTCAGTGGGGCCGATCCCTGTGAAGTGTGATCAGTTATCGACATGAAGTGTGATCAGTTATCGTCGCGCTGGTTCGTCGCGGAGTCGGTAATGTTCTTCGTCTCCTGCTCCGGGTCTGAGAGGAGTTTCAAAAACTCCTGCTCGTTCAAGCCGACTTCGAGCACGGTGGCGTCGCGTTCGCCGATGACGCAGACGATAACTTTAAAGTTGCCTTTATCCTCGCGCGTGTAGGTGTAGGTCTGGCCCTCGTCGCGCACGCGCACGACGGCGAGCGGCGTCCAGACGGGTTGCATCAAGCGTTGCATCGCGGCGTGGAACGCGGCGTGATCTCCGCCCGCGAAGTCTTGATCGTCGAAGACGGCCAGCTTGAGATCGGCGAAGCGCGAATAATGGCGCACGGTCGAGGAGGCGATCTTCGCCGTCTTCACGCCCGCGTTCGCGAGGAACGGAATGCCAATGTGCTTGACGTGATAGTGCGACTCGACGAGGCGGACGACCGCATCATACTCAGGCCTCCCCTCGAACGCGGCGCGCGCGCGCGCGACAGAGGCGAAGAGCGCGAGCGTCGTGGCGAAGAGCGCGATAGTGAGCTTGCGTCGCATCGTTTTCGCTCCTCGTTGTTAAGGCTTCTTCGTCGCGGCCGGCGCGCGCTTCGTCTCAGGCTTCTTATCGTCGTTGCCTGAGTCGCCGATCTGCACGTTGAGATCGGGGATGCCGGGGAAGTGGCCTTCGAGCGCGAGCAGGTCTTCGAGGTTGATCTTGCCGACGATGTTGACGACCGTCAGCTCGGTCGGCTCGGTGGCGATGACGGCGAGACCGCCGAAGTTGGCCGGATCGGTAATCAGATAGACCTCGACGTTCTGTCCGTCCTTGCGACTTCTCACGCTCACGATGCGCGACCAGCCCGGCTGCTTGAGCTGCGCGCGAATCCCTGCGATGTCCGACTCGCTCCACTGGCCCGCGTCGCTGAACCCGAAGCTGCGCACGTACACGCCTCGGAAGCCCTCGGCGATCTTCGCGACCTTCAGCGCATCGGCATCGCCCGGCTTCGCCGACTTGCGCAGGATGGCCGGGATGAGCTTCAGCATGTTCTCGTCGAGCGTCACATCAACGACGTGATCCGCTTTCGACGCGAGCCCTTCGAGGTTCTCGATCTGCAATCTCGATTGCGGCCCGGCCACCGCCTCGCGCGCCTGCTGTGCTTGCGCGGCCACCTGCGCGCACGCTAAGAGCGCAACGAGACAGGCGAGTTTGAAAGAATGATTGAAGACTGTTTTCATGACCTTACTCCGTTGACCAAAACCTTTCTCTTGCGCTCGCGACACGTTAACGCTGCGGCGGCGACTCGTTCAGGCCCTGCACCTGACGCTCTGCGTATCCCAGCTTCTCACTCGTCACACGCATCGCCAGCAGGAACTTCTCCATCGCTTCCCTCTCCTGCGTTGTCATCGCGACTTCATCTCGCGGCGCGTTCAAGTCGCGCGCGTTTAATTGACGCACCGGCGCGGCCAGACGTTTCTGCGAGACGGAAATAAATTCACGTCGCTGATGACGCATCGCGTTCGACGCGTTGATCTGCTCGACGACTTCACGTTGCTGTTGAGCCTTACGCAAAGCTGTCCTGTTGCTATTCGCGGAAGCACTCGCGAGTTGATCTTTGTTCACCTGCGACGCACGTTCCGGCGTCTGCTCCGGCGTCTCCGTTGTGCGCGGCGCGATCGCCTTCGCTGCTTGTTGCGTCGCCTCATTCGTTCGCTGCTTCGTTGCGATGAGCCACGCGCCTGCGAGCAGCGTCAGCAGGAGCGAGGCGGCGATGGCGAGCCGCGACCAAGAGAGCGCGTTCAGCGCGCGCGGCGCGCGGCGCGCAGGCATGGGCGGCGTCGCCGGCACTTCAAACGTGCGCGGCTGAAAGCGAAGCTGGCCCAACAACTCTTCGAGCTGCCGAACGTCCTCTTCCCGCTCGCCCGTCTTGTCCCAAAGGTAGTCGCTCATAAACTCAAACGCTCCTTCCCTCACGCGCCCAACTTCTTGCGCAGCATCTTCATCCCGCGATGTATATTCACGCGCACGCTCGCGGGCGCGAGCCCCGTGCGCTCGGCGATCTCCGGCCCCGTCATGCCTTCGACGAAGCGCAGGATCATCGGCTCGCGGTAAGCCTCCGGCAACAACTTGATCAAATTCAAAACTTCGACCGCCTGCCCTTGCGTCGCCTGCGTCTGCGAGTGCGTCTCTTCGATCTCGGTTGTCTCGCGCGAGCGTCGGTGATAGTCCATCGCGCGGTTGCGCGTGATCATCGCGATCCAGGGGCCGAAACTTCCCGCGTCGCGCAAGCTATCGATCTTTCGAAGCGCGATGAGAAAAACGTCCTGCACGAGATCGCCGACCTCAGAGTAAGGCACGCGAGAGAGCAGGATGCCGTGCACCATGCGACCGTAGGAATCGTAGAGACGCGCGAAGGCATCGCGGTCGCCCGCGCGCACGGCTTCGACGAGCGAGGCATCGACCGAGAGCGCGTGCGGCATCTCTTCAGTCGAGCGCACGCGCGGCGTCTCATCGTGCGCGTCCATCGTCGTCTGTCCGGACACTTGCAGCAGGGCCGGTGTCGCCTCGTACATTCGCGTTTCCTCTGTCGTGAGCGCACCCTCGAACTGCTCCGCGCGCTTCCCTCTCGACTTAAAGACGCCGACCGTCGAGCGAGCGTTAACAGAACTGTCCTGTAAAAATTTGAATCTCACGAGCGTAGGAAAAGCGACTGCCGTTCGATTGTTTTTCGGATCGGTTTACTTGCGAGGCTAAGGACTCCACGTGCCTGTCTTCGCCCTATTACACACAGAAGCGCGCACCGGATGCAAGCAAGCTTAGCCGGATCGCTTCGTCGGAAAAGTTTTAGGAGGTCGTGACGACAGGCAGGCTGCGTCGCGCGGCGAGTCGCGCGGGGTGCGGGGCGGCGTGACGGCGCGAAGACCAGAGGCGCGTGCGGTGAGAAAGTTCCGCGCCGTCGGAATCGGGATCGACGAGCGTGAGCCAGAGCGGTGTCGGCAGCCAAGCCCACGCCGCGCCGTACGCTCGCTCGTTCAGACGCTCGACGCGCGATTCGACGCGCCATTGCAATTCGACGGGCGGCACGTCCTCCCAACGATCATAACAAGCGTGCTGCACGCAGGGCGCGGGCTTGGCGCGCGCGTGCACGAGACATCCAACGCCGGGCGCGAAGAGTGGACACGAGTAGGTCTGCGCGAAGGTATTGCCCGCCGCGCGCAAGTTGTAACGCGCGACCGCTTCACGCGCGCGGACATAAACTGCGCGACGCGCTGTATCATCGAGCCGGGGCGTGCGAAGCAGCGTCTCGCGGATGTGGACGGCTTCGAGTCGCGTGATGTGGACGTTGACGAAGTGTGCATCCGTGCAGCACACGCCGGGCGTGGGGCACGCGGCGCAAGAGCGCGCGGCGTGCTCGTAGGTAAACTTGATGTCGGTTTGAAACGCAGACTTCTCGCGCCGCAGATGCGCGAGGGCCACCGCTTCAGATAGTCTCTTCATCGTCACGCCGTCGCTTCATCATCACATCGTCTCTACATCATCGCGACCGATCTCTTCGCGCACGCGCTCGTACAGCGCGAGGAATTCCCTGTTGCCTTCCGCGCCGAGGATCGGCGAGTCGATCACGCCGCAGACTTTTAGTCTTAACTCTCGCGCCGCATTGTTGACCTCCGCGACGACGCGCGCGTGTTGTGCCGCATCGCGCACGATCCCGCCCTTGCCGACCTCGCCCTTGCCCACCTCGAACTGCGGCTTGATGAGCACGACCGCGCGGCCCGTCTCTTTGATCAAAGGGACGATGGCGGGCAGCACCTTCGTCGCGGAGATGAAAGACACGTCCATGACCGCGAGATCGAAACGCTCCGCGAAATCTTCCCGTTCGAGATGACGCGCGTTCACGCCCTCTCTTACTTCGACGCGGCTGTCGCTTCGCAGGCGATAGTCGAGCTGGTTATGGCCCACATCGACCGAGACGACGCGACGCGCGCCGCGCTGCAACAGGCAATCGGTGAAGCCTCCGGTCGATGCGCCCACGTCGAGACAGACGAAGTCCGTCACGTCGATCTTGAATGCATCGAGCGCGGCTTCGAGTTTGAGCCCGCCGCGACCGACGTAGCGCGAGGCCGGATCGTCCGCGCCGCGCACGCGCACCTGTGCGTCCGTCGCGAAGGTCTCCGAAGATTTCTCGACGCGCTGATCGCCGACGAGCACGAGTCCGGCCATCACGAGGGCCTGCGCGCGCGTGCGCGAAGGGGCCAGCCCGCGTTCGACGAGCAGCTTATCGATCCGGTCGCGCTTCATCGTCCACAGACTTTAGCGCAGAACCCCACGCGTCGTCTCGCGCGACGCGCAGACTTAATGAAGCAGCGCGAATGCCGGAGTCGCTTCGTTCTTAACAGTGCTTGAACAGTGCTTGCGTGAAAGTGTGTGCGAATCAGCCTTGCGCGCCGTCGTTCGGGACGGGGAGGTTGCCGGAATCGCGCGCGTGCGATCCGTCTTGCGTGTGCGTGCCGTCGTGGGCCCGTGTGTGTTGGTCATTGCGCGCGGCGCGGAGGATTTGCTCGACGGCTTCGACGAGGTCTGCGGAGCGGAAAGGCTTGGTGACGTATGCGTCGAAGCCTGCGGCGAGGGCCCGCTCGCGATCAAGTTCGGCGGCGAAGGCGGTGACGGCGATGCAGGGGACGGAGCATGTGAGTGCGTCGGCGCGTAGCTCGCGCAACGCGCCCCAGCCGTCGAGGTTGGGCATCGAGAGATCGATGAGCAGCACGTCGGGCGGCTCGGCGCGGGCCGCCTCGATCAACTCGTGGCCGTCGCGCGTCTCACGCACGGAGTAGCCCGCGCTCTCCAGCATGAGCCGCAACAACTCGCGGTTGTCGTCAAAGTCTTCGGCGATCAGGATGCGCGCTGGCATCTTCATTTTCGTGAGACAGAAGTTCAGTTGACTTGTGTGCGCCCTAGCGAGTGATCGGCGGCGCGAGACGGCGTTGCGCGTGGTTATAACGCGCAACGCGCTGCGTGTCAACGGCGGGAGCAAAGCGGAAGGGCGAAGTGGAACGGAAGATGGAAGTGTAGACAGAGCTTGCGCGGTGATCTGAATCCACATTTGCGCCGCACGTCCTGACTTTCGTCTCTCCTCATTCATCTTTCAACTTTGCAGTTCTTGACACCCCTTTGATGCGTCCGCATAATCGGTTTTCAGGCGCGAAGTCACGCGTCGCACCCCGCGCAAGACGCCCCGCAAAGTCCGGGGCCATCTAGTCCCAAAGAGTTTAAGACAGTTCAAACGAAGGAGACCCCCACGGTGGCAGGAAGCGAAGAGTTGGAGCGGAGCTTGCGCAGCGAGGTCGGCAAACAGATCGACGCGCTCGTCGGTGAACATCGCGATGAAGTGCTGCGCGCGCAACGCGAATTGAACGACGCGCTCGCGCGCTTCACAGAGCGTCTGTCGGGCGGCGCGGGCAGCGAACAACTCGCCGGTGCGATCTCCGAGCACCTGCGCAACGCGCGCAACGCAGGCGTTGACGAAGCCGCGCGATCCTCTGCGGGTGCGGGCGCGAGCGGCGATGTGGCCCTCATTAAAGCCGCCGTCGATGAGATCGATTCGCAGCGCACGCAGTCCGACATCTTAAACGCGCTCGTCAACCGGGCCGCCTCGTTTGCGCCGCGCGTCGCTTTCTTCGTCGTCAAGAACGAGCGCGCGACGGGCTGGCGCGCGCGCGGACTTGAAGGCTCGGTCGGCGACGACCGCGTGCGCGACATCTCTCTGCCGCTCTCCGCCGACACCGTCTTGAGCGAAGTCTATCGCACGCGCACGGCATGGAGCGGCGCGCCCGGCTCGAAGGCTGACGATTATCAACTGCTCTCGAAACTCGGCGAAGAGCCGCCCGCACGCATGGTGGCCGTTCCCCTTGTCGCGCGCGACAAGTGCGTCGCCGTGCTCTATGCCGACAGCGCGGGTCTCGAACCGGACGCGATCAACCTCGAAGCTCTGGAGACGCTCGTGCGCGTCACAGGCATGGCCGTTGAGCTGCTTGCCGTCAAGCGCACTGCTCCCGCGCAGGCTTCCATCTCGCCTTCGTCCGCAGAGCCTTCGTCCAACGCGTCGGCTTCGTCTGCCGCACGACCCGCGACCGACGCCGCTTCGTCGCCGGCGTCGTCATCCGAGTCGCAGACTCAATCACACTCGACCGAAGCGGCGCACTCGACCGAAGCGCAACTCGTCGAGACCCACGCGTCCTTCGAGACGACGGCGCGCGACGCTTCCGATGTTGCGGCAACGACGACTGCTGAAGCCGCGAGCACTACCGAGGCCGCGAGCACTTCCGAGGCGGCCCCCGCTTTAGAAGTCGCAGCTACTCCTGAAGTCGCGCCATCGCACGAAACTTCCCCGTCGTCACCGGAGGCCGCCGCGCAGGCCACCGGCCCTCACGTCGCGCCGCTCGGCACGTCGCGTCGCTACGGACAGGATGCGGAGTTGCCCGTCGAGGTCTCCGACGAGGAGCGTCGCTTCCACAACGACGCGCGTCGCTTCGCGCGCCTGCTCGTCTCCGAGATCAAGCTCTACAACGAACAGAAGGTCAAAGACGGCCGCGAGCACGCAGACATCTACACACGCCTGCGCGAAGAGATCGACCGCTCGCGACAGATGTACGACAAGCGCGTCCACCCTTCGGTCGTCCCGCGCTACGACTACTTCCACCACGAACTCGTCAACACGCTCGCCGAAGGCGACGCCTCACGCCTCGGCGCGGGCTATCCGGGCGCGACCGGCGCGGCGTAAAGCACGAAGTACAGATCAAACTATGAGGGCGGGGATTCGTTCCCCGCCCCTATTTCTTTCTTCACGCGTGCGACACTCCACGTCTTTCTTCTCCGCCCCTACTCCGCTCCGTGCGCAAGATTCTATCGCACCCATCACGTCAGCCGGAGCTGCGCACCCTCTCTTCCCTCTCGTCGAGCGCCGCCGTCGCCTGCTCCGTCGTCTCGATGTGGTGCAGGTCAACCAGTTCGCCTGCCGTCTTAGCCACCAGCCGCGAGGCGGCGGCGAGCAGGTGCCAGTGCGCTTTGGAGATCGGACGCTCATCGCAGCCCTCGAAGGGCGGCGCGGGGATGGGCGTGATCGACGGGGCGTCGGTGCGCGGTTGTGACAGCGTCAGCACCTCGCTCAGATCGTTCGCTGCGGCGTCGCGGCGGGTGAGGCTCGCGAGCCCCCAACGATTCGTCGCGGTCTTGATGATCGAGGTGTGGTCAAAGACAGTGTTGCAGACCGTCCCCGGCTCTATTAGCGGCGAGACGAGCACGGCGGGGACGCGCACGCCGTAGCGGTTGAAGGTGAAGCCGCTGTAACCGGGATGGCCCACGGGGATGATCAGATCGTCCGGGGGCACGGCGAAGGGCAACGGCGTGGACACGTGATCGTAGCAGCCGCCGTGTTCGTCGAAGACGATGACGAGCAGCGTGCTCTCCCAGTCGGGGCTGTTTCGGAGCGCGTCGTAAACCTTGTAGATGAGTTCCTCACCGTAGAGGACGTTCGTCGGCGTGCCGGTGTCGGTGACGGCGTAAGCCGGGTGCATGTCGTTTTCAGGTCCGTACTTTCGACTGCACATCAGGTTCGGTTCGATGAAGGTATAAGCGGGCAGCCCATTGGGGCGTCGCACGTCCTCGTAGAAGCGATCCATGTGCGAGAAGTGATCGCCGCCGGAGAGGATGAACTTCCGCAGTCGATCTTGGATGAGCAACGCGTTGCAGAGCAGGAAGGGGCCACCGTAGTAAATCCTCCAATTCACGCCGGCATCCTCTAGGCGATTGTAGATGGTCGGCGTGTCGTTCATCAGCACGCCGATGTCAAAAAAGTGCTTCCCCGTCTTCCACGAATTGACGACGTAGCCGGAAGAGGTGGCGGCGTGGACGAAGGAGCGGTTGGCGAAGGTCTGTGTGGGAACTGAGCTGAACCAGTGGTCGCAGACGGCATAGGCGTTCGCCAGCCCACTGATGACGGGGAGCTGAGCAGGCGTGAAGCAGTTCATGATGATGCCGGGGTCAACGGCGCCGCCGCCGCCGACCTCAGACTTGCTCGCCTCGTCTATCGCTGCGGCGTAGTTGATGACGAAGCCCTGCATGTCGGGCGACTCGGTCGTCGCGGGCACGGGCACGGGCGGAGGGTTGCGGTTGTACATCTGCGCGAAGACCTGAGCGTAGGGCTCGAAGGGGTCGGGGAACGGATCGGTGTAGGACGAGCCCCTGCCGACGCGATTGATTCCGCCGTCGGGGCGAGGGTTCGAGAGGTCTTTACCGGAGACGCCTTCGAAGCTCTGTCCACGGGGCGCGCGGTCGAACGGCGATTGGTTAGCGGGGTCGTAGAGCCAGCCGAGGACGTTGTCGAAAGATCGGTTCTCGAGCATCAGCACCACGATGTGGTTGACGCGGCTCAGCCCGCTCTTAGTGTTTGACACCTGTCGATCCTCCCGTCGATGGAATCAGCATTGTTTGAACCCGTCACATTCGAGGGCCACCTACTTCATGCGCCTTCGCTCTTCGCGCCGCGACATGAGTCTCCTCCGGGGAGTGAGAGTCGTTGAAGACGGAAGCGCGATGAGTCAGGCTTGCTTCGGTGACTTCGGATCAGCTTTGTATGCGAGGGCTGACGCCATTAGCCCCAACACGACTCCAAGGAAGAGCGCGATCACCGAGTATTCGTTAAGGGCAGCCGAAGATTTCCTCGCTCACGCTCGAACGATAAACTTCGGAGTTGAATCTGCCGCCGCCCGCATAGTCTTGCTTGATGCGCGCCGAGACGACGCGGCAGTAAGGGTGATCGTCGTTCGGGTCGCGGAAGTAAACTTTCATTGTCTTGTAGCGATAGCTCGGCAATATGTCGTTGTTGCCTTTCTCGATGTCCCATCCGGCGGTGTCGGTGCCGATGCGGAAAATCTTGAGCGTCGTAGGGTTTTTGAGAGCGCCCATCAACAGTCTTTCACCGACGGGATCGCGAAAGCGATAGCTCGCCGCAGAAGGTTTGTAACTTGGAATCTTCTTGGCGGCGATGGCTGCCAGCTTGTCCCACTCCGCGTCGAACTCTGCGCGCGAGGCGGGATTCTTCAGCCACTGCTGCGCCCACTCTTCGCGCGCCCGCCGCGACACGGCGCGCAGCAGAGCCTCGCTCGGGCCACCCGCGCTGACGAGATATAGATATTCGCTGGGGGAGTATCTTGCAGCCTCGTCCTGCGCCTTTCTGATATCGGAGAGGAAAACGGGGAGACGGAAATCCGGCTTATCTTCTTCCACCCCGACCACACAATTCAGATATTCGGTGCGCTGGGCGACGATCTCCGCGACGATGGCCGGATTGGATAGATATTCCAGAAAAGTGTTCGGTGCAACGCCGCCGAGTTTGCTCTTCAACAGACTGTCGAGTTCCGCCAACTTCGGCTGCTCGGCTTCCAGCGTCTGCCGTGCATTTGGCCCGTTGTCGAAATGGCGCGCGCCGAAAGCGTTGTAGCCTTCTTCAGTCACTAGATGTGAATCCAGATTGTGCTTCTTGCCATAACACGGCAGGTAAGGTGTCACGTAGCTTTTATAGTCGAACATGAGTTCTGTGAACGCGCGATAGTTGAAATACGGATAGACGGAATTGGCGCTGTACCACTGAGCATCATTCGGCGAACTGAGTTTGGCGACTTTGTATGCCGCGCCGGATTTACCGACGATTCTCACCACGTCAACGTCTCTGAAACGATCAACGGCAACCGCCTGATCGCCCACATTCAGATTGGCGTTGTAATCGGGCGGCGCATTGGGGTTGGTTAGCGCGTCTCCCTGCGCGCTTGGGGTATTGCCGCCCGGCCTTCCGGCGTCGGGTTTATTCGACGGTGTTCCATCCGGCTGATTCGTACTCGGCTGGTTCGGGCGTTTCGGTTTCGAGATGGTGACGCCGCCGATGCGGACTTGGGCTGACATTTGGTGCGACGCGCAGAGCAGAACGGTGACGAGCAGACAAAAACTGATGACCGTTTGTTTGGTCAAATTCAAAGTGGACATGGCGTTTTCCTTTTCTCGTGCCTTCAGAATTTTGTGCCGCCTTGCGTGGCGGCTGCGGCGAAATTCTTTGCCGGACAGACTGATTTATTCGGCGTGCTGTTTGAGAAGCCTTACTTCTTTATGAGGTAAATCTTTTCTCCGCCAGTCTCCATCAGCATCCGAGTATCACTTTCGAGTGTCGCGCTGCCAGTCCCACCCTCCGCGATAGTGATCGCTGCTTTATCATTTCCCGTGGCGGTGTAAGTCCCTACTTGCTTTCCGGTACTCACCTCTATGACCTTTCCGTCCTCTGTGAACCGCGTCCCCTTATCGTTCTTCTCGCCTTCTTCAGTCCACGTCCCGACAAAGCGTTTATTTGAAGCGACTGACGACGTACTGGCCGGAGCATTACTGTTCTTCCCCAGCGAGGAACTAACATTGGCATTCGCCGACGAATCAGACTTGTTGCAAGCCGTCGCCATCAGCGAGAGCGTCGCCAACACGACGACGAGCAGCGTTATCTTTCGGGCCTTCATTTTGCAATCTCCTGTGTTTGTCGATAGGGCGAACTATTGAGAAACAGTCCGCACGCGTTTTGACGCCTATTCATCTCGGTAAGACATTCCGAGAAAAACATTTCAGTGAGCGGCGGAGCAACTTTTGCTTCGGCGCAGACTATACATCCTTCGGCACGTCATCTGTAAAGCCTTGAAAACCGGGGAAGCGATCAGCCCGGTTGATGATTCGATAGAGTCCTTCGATCAGCAGCCGTTGTGAAGAAGGAAAGAAGGTTGGAAAGAAATGTAAAACGATTCCGTGGAAGTTAGCTTAAACTTCCAATCGTCCGACTTCGATCATCAATGGGAGCGAAAACATTGCGCCGTCCAAATCAACATCGTCGTCTCAATTACGCGCTCGCCTCTCTTCTCGTCGCGCTCGCCGTGGCGTCTCTGCCGCTCACGAGCGCGAGTTGCCGCTCGCAGCAACCGCGTCCCGATGCTCCGCAGGCCCTCGAACGTCTGCGCGCGCTCGCACACGCTGACCGCGACAAACTACCGACAGAGAGCGCGGTGCAATCGGTCGAGAACGAACAGCCCGACTCGCGCGCCGCCTCTCTCGCGCGCATCTTACGCGCGCGCATCAAACTTGCCGCAGGTGATCCGGGCGGCGCGGCGACGCTACTCGACAATAAGATTTTTCGTCTCACTTCGATTTCCGATTACGCGCTCTTCCTGCGCGCCGACGCGCTCGCCAAATTGAACCGCCGTGCAGAAGCGCGCGCCGCATATGAGCAATTCGCGCGCGACTTCCCTTCATCGCTTCGCGCGCGCGATGCAACCTTGCGCGATGCACAGCTCGCGTTCGATAACAACGAAGTTGCCGCCGTCCCTACGCTCGTTAAAAAGCTGTCCGACGCAAACGATGCGGACGCGCTCCTCATCTCCGCGCGCGCCTACGAGCGACAGGGCCAACAGGATCGCGCGCAGCAGTTTTACCGGCGCATCTACTTCTACGCGCCCGCCTCGCAAGCCGCCGCAGACTCGACGCGACCCGGCGCGCCTATTCAACCCGCGACCGCCGAAGAGGCGTCCGCGCGCGCGGGCAAACTCTACGAGGCGAATCGCTACGTGGAAGCCGCCGATGCCTACGCCACAGCCTTCGCGCGCTTTCCCGCAACCTCCGACGCGCAGTCGCGTCTGCATCAAGGCATCGCCTTCTTCAACGCCAAACGCTACGCCGAAGCGATCACATCTCTTAACGCCATGCCGACCGGCGCGGGTGATACGCGCGCCGACGCTTTACTCTACGTCGCGCAGTCGCAAGCGCGACTCCGTCAGTGGGACGCGGCCCGCGCGACGATCAATGAGATGCGTCACGCGTTTCCAGATGATGCGCGGACGCGACGCGCTTACACTTCGGTCGGGCTCGTCGCCAAAGATTTGAAGGACGACGCTCAGGCGCAAAACTTTTTCCGCGCCGCCGTCGCCGCGTATCCGGGCGCGGTAGAAGTTGCGCAGGCGCAGTTCGAGCTGGCATGGGCAACGCATGAGTCAAGGAATTTTTCCGAGTCGTCGCGCCTGTTGCTCGAACACCTCGCGCTCTACGCGGATCGCAACACGGACAATCGCGGTCGCGCCGGCTACTGGGCCGCACGCGACGCAGAGCGCGCGGGAAAGTCGAACGACGCGCGCACGCTCTACACCGCGATGCTCCAACGCTACGATGCCAACTGGTACGGCTACCTTGCCAAGCAACGCCTCGACACGCTCAACCGAGCGAACCCGAACGCAACGAACGCGAATGCAACGAACGTGAATGAGGCGAACGCAAACGTTGACGGCTTGAACGCGAACGCTTCCGACTCGCAACTCGCGCGCGCGGTGAAGAACCTGAGCACGGTGACGGTTGCGGAAGAAACGTCAGGGCCGGAAGCAAACGATGCGCTGCGACGCGCAGACGAGTTGAACGCCGTCGGTCTCGACGATTGGGCCATCGATGAAGTCGATCACTTCTTGCAGTCCGCACCCACTTCGCCGCGCCTGAATCTCGCGAAGGCGCGCATCCTTCGCACGCGCACGCAGAACTTGCAGGCCCTGCTCGTGATGCAGAAGCCCTATCCAGATTACGCGCAGATGAAACCCGAAGAACTCTCGCGCGAGGAGTGGGACGCCTTCTACCCGCTCGCCTACTGGGACACGATCACGCAGGAAGCACGCGCGCGCGGGCTCGATCCGTATCGCGTCGCCGCCTTCATCCGGCAGGAAACAGTTTTCGATCCGCGCGCCGTCTCGCACGCCAGCGCATACGGCTTGATGCAGCTCGTCATGGACACAGCGCAACGCACAGCCGCGCGCGTCGGCGTCTCTCCGCCTTCGTCGATTGAAGAACTTTTTAATCCGCAACTCAACATCAAGCTCGGCACTGCTTATCTACGCACGCAGCTCGACAACTACGGTCGCGTCGAGTATGCGGCTGCCGCATACAACGCTGGCCCCGGTCGCGTCGTGCGTTGGAAAGTTGAGTTGCCTTCGGAGATCGACGAGTGGGCGGAAGCCGTGCCCTTCAAAGAGACGCGGCAGTACATTCAGGGCATCATCAGAAACACCTTGCAGTATCAGCGACTCTACGACGAGCGCGGGCAGTTCCGCACGGAAGTCGGCACGCGCCCCATCCGGCCCACGCAAGGAAACACGAACGGCGCGAACGACAACACCGTCCGCCCGCGCCGCGTCAATCCCGACGAAGGGCCGCACGAGGAGAACTGACGAGCGATGACGACGAATGCGACACGCAATACACGAACGATGGCGAACGCGCTACCGATTCTCGTCAGCGCATTTCTCATCTTCAATGCTGCGCACGCGCAGACACGCAAGCCGCGCACTGCTGTTAAGAAGACGACCAGCGTGCGTCTCGGCACGACACCCGCGAAGTCGCTCATCATCGCGAGCGCGCCCGGCGCAGTCGTCTGGGTTGACGGCGTGAGGCGTGGAGTGACGAGCGAGTCGGGCCAGATCGAACTCAAGGGAGTTACGCGCGCGCCGCACGTCGTGCGAGTGCGCGCGAAAGGGTTCGCCGAGAACACCGTCGCCATCGTCGCCTCGCAGGTGTCGCTTGGTCGCGTCAGCGTTCCGCTCAATCACGCGTTGACGGAAGCCGAGCGCGCGTTTCAGGACGCGGAAGAGGCGCATGACAAGGCGACTGAGGAATCGCGCCGCGCCGCCATCGAACTTTATCGCCGCGCGATCTCTTTGCGACCCCGTTATCCGTCGGCGCACGTCGGGCTCGCGCGCACGCTCGCCGAGCTTGGCGAGTTCGACGCCGCGCTCTCCGAGATCGAAGCGGCCCGCGCGGCCAATGGGCCACCTTACGCCGAGGCTTCCGCCGTCGAGGGCCGCCTACATCACTCTGCGGGCGACGACGATGCCGCGCTCGCTTCCTATCGTCGTGCGATTCAAGAGGCGCGCGGCTTCCAACCCGAAGCCCACACCGGCATCGGCATCATCCTCCAAGAGCGCGGCGACTACGCGGGCGCGGCGGCGGAGTTTCAGAAAGCGGTCGCACAACTCTCCGACACAGAGCCCGTGCTCTATCAACTCTTGGGCGAAGCATACGAGAAGCAGGAGAAGTACAAAGAGGCTGTCGCGGCTTACGAAAAATATCTACAACTCGCCCCGACGGGCAAACTCGCCCCCGCCATCCAATCCATCATCGACCAACTCCGCAAGCAAGCCGCCGAACAAGATCACCAGCCGCCACGTTAGACGCGGCAGGAACATGGAAACTAGAAGATCATGAGTTTGCCAACAGCAGCAACCGTCAAGCGTCTTTTTGCTTTATCGGCAAATCAGTGCGCCTTTCCAAAGTGTTCTTCGTCACTTGTGGATAAGGAATCAGGAAAAGTCACAGGTAGGATATGCCACATTAAGGCTCGGCAAGCTGGTGGCCCTCGCTACGATCCCAATCAAAC
Organism: Acidobacteriota bacterium; assembly: GCA_032229975.1. Lineage (GTDB taxonomy): Bacteria > Acidobacteriota > Blastocatellia > Pyrinomonadales > Pyrinomonadaceae > JAIVGV01. The sequence goes on from JAVXVG010000045.1 coordinate 109,859, forward strand.
CGATAAAGAGAGGAGCGCCTTTGAAAATCTGCTTCTACTTTGCTCACCTCACCATGACGTGATTGATTCTGATCCTGAATCCTACACAGTAGAGAGACTACTTAAGATCAAAACCAATCATGAAGGATTGAATCAAAGAGGAGAAGAGCCTAGCGATGAAGTTGCAACGGTGATGATAGGAGCTTCCTACAATCAGGTTACGGATGGATCATTACTATTAAGTCAGAATCAGACGGGTGGTCAAACTGCAAACCAGATAACAAATTTCTCGTTGCAACCTGATCTAGCAGCCTCATTAGAGCGGGAGATTCAGATAAAACGCGACGCTCATGATTTAGATATATTTCGTCGCTCTGATTTAATTTTCCATGAAGATCAGTTAGATCAACTCTATTCACTGCTGATTGGAAATCACTCTTACCGTAATAGTCTCTACATTGCGATGTCTAATTTCATCGACTTTCTAAGTAAGACGCAGAATCAATTTCTCAATGGTAGACTTGAATCCTCATCGTCAGAAATAGTCTCCTCATTTAGGAAGCTTAGGGAATTTCTTATTTTTAGATTCTTCGACTTTCCAGACAATCAGCCAGCCAACGCAGATATACAGTTTTGCTTGCAGCCAGACCTGTGTATAGACCGAGCACATAGTACCT